>JADGPU010000035.1 GCA_017882305.1 Bacteroidales bacterium
GCCAGCAGTGAAAGTCTGTGGACCAGCAGACTAATAGTAACAGATAAAAAAGGCTGCACTTCCTGTACAGCCCTCAACTAATCTTTATGCGATCTACTTTTTGAATGTCCTCATATAATTGACAATATTCCACATATCATCATCTGTCAATTTACCATCATATTTTGGCATTTCGCTTCTCCCGCTTTTGGTTTTGTAGAACAAATCACCGTCACTCTGCTTCTGAAAATCAGCTTTTGAAAAATCACCCGGAGAATCTTTGAGTGTCCTGGCTTTTACACCATCGCCCAGGCCTGCTTTCCCATGACAGGATGCACAGTTTTTTGTATAAAGTGCCAACCCTGCTTTAGTGCTGGCATCACCCTTTGCAACAGGGTTTTTCATTGATGTGAAGTTAGCTGGTACAACCCATGGTTTAGGTTGTGCTACCATTGTTGCGCTTAGCATCAATACTGCTGCATTGACGAATAAAAGTTTCAAAATTTTCATAATAATATAGTTTTAATTAATGAGATAAATACAATTATCATGCAAAAGTCAGTATAAAATTCGGAATTCATCCTTAGCTTTTTGTCAGACGTGATATTTATCCTTATAAGGCTGAATAAAACAAAGATATAATGATCTCGGAGAACGGCAAATAAAAAATACAATAATTATTTCATCAATACAGATACTATATCTTATACAGGTAAAGAAGAGTTTCAGCTCTAAAGTATAACAACATAAATTCAATTTGTCAAATTAACAAAGCGAACTGCCAAATAACTACCAAAAATATTTGGGAGAATAGAAAATTAAAGTTATTATTGCTTTTATACTTTTTATTATTCTTTTCCTGGTTGTTCCCAATAAATTAGTTCTTAAATCATTCAGAGAACATAGGCATTTCTTAACAAATGGCAATTAAAACGTATCACAAAATCTTCAATAAAGTCATTTAAGGGAGATTCATCTTATGCGCCAAAATATTTATTTGAAAAGTAAAATTAATATGAACTGTAAAATTTATAAAAACATTAAGATATCCATTATAGTAATAACTCTTTATCTTATTCTTTTTATTGGATGTAAAAGTAAAGAATCGGACAATAATGAAATAGATAAAGTAATTACTGAAAACAAAGAAATTACAAGTACTGAACAATCTAAGGAATATGCTGTTGAAACACCTCCGTTCAGCGATGGTATATTTCCCTGTACTGATTGTCATAAAAATTTAACTCCGAATCCTGTAAGAAGGGTATTAGTAGATTGGCACGACGATATTTCTGCAATGTTTAATCATGATAGTGAAAACCGTTGGTGTCTTGACTGCCATGATTTTAAAAGCAGAGATTCTTTAAGGCTTGCAAGTGGGAAATTATTAGATTTTAAGGAATCCTATAAACTTTGCGGTCAGTGCCACGGGGAAAAACTCAGAGACTGGAAAGTTGGGGTTCATGGAAAGAGAACAGGTGAATGGAACGGGAAAAAAGAATATTTGCTTTGCGTTAACTGTCATAATCCTCATTCACCAAAATTTAAAGAGCTTACGCCGGAACTTCCACCAATTAAGCAGGAAGATATTAAATAACTTCAATTATTGAATATTCAGCAAAAATGAAAAACAAAAATTCAAGAAGATCTTTCATAAAAAATATTTCACTGGCAACATTCTCAGCACTTGCACTTTCAGGTTGTAATTCGGAAGCATTTGATGTGTTTCTTCAGCAAAATTTCAAGACTTTATCAAAAAAGGAAAAGGACAGGATAATTAAAAATCTGGAAATTAAGTATAAAGAAAAGTATGGTAAAGAATTTCATGTATCTGACAGACCAGCATTGGAAGGAACTTCATTTGGTTATGCCCTCGACTTATCCAGATGTGTCGGATGCAGAAGGTGTGTTTACGCATGTGTAAAAGAAAACAATCAGTCACGCGACCCGCAAATTCATTATATAGAGGTGCTTCAGATGGAAAAAGAGAGAGGGATAGATTTTGCTCATTCCACTGCTCAGTATAATCCTGAAAAAGTTCCTGAAAAAGGATATTTTTATGTCCCTATACAATGCCAGCAATGTAAAAACCCTCCATGCGTAAAGGTATGTCCCGTAAGAGCCACCTGGCAGGAACCTGACGGTATAACTGTAGTTGATTACAACTGGTGCATAGGTTGCAGATATTGTATGGCAGCCTGCCCTTATGGAGCAAGACATTTCAACTGGGGCGAACCAAATGTGCCAAATGAAGAATTAAATACTGAAGTTCATTATTTAGGGAACAGACCAAGAATGAAGGGCGTGGTGGAAAAATGTACTTTTTGTATTCAAAGAAGCCGGGAAGGCAAATACCCGTCATGTGTTGAAATATGTCCGGTAGGAGCAAGAAAATTTGGGAATCTCTTGGACCCCGATAGCGAAATCAGATACATATTAGAGAACAAAAGAGTACTTATACTGAAACAGGAATTGAATACGCAACCAAGATTTTACTATTTCTTTGGCATCTAAATATAAGTTAATATTAAAGAATGGTTTAAATCAATAAATAATAATAAACAGAATTTAATATGAATTTTTTTCGTTTTATAACAGGCAGTATAAAAATAATTTTCCGCGGAAGCAAAACTTATTATACATGGCTGATCATTTTGTTATTATTAATACTTTGGGGGGGATTTGGTTATTCAGGTCAGTTGGCTCACGGGTTGATTAAAACCCACATGCGGGATTCTGTATCCTGGGCTTTCTATATTGGAAATTTTACCTTTCTCGTGGGAGTCGCTGCAGCAGCTGTTATGTTAGTTATTCCTGCATATATTTATGATTGGAAACCAATCAAAGAGATAGTAATTTTTGGTGAATTACTGGCTGTTTGTTCTGTTTTTATGTGTCTTTCATTTATAATGGTAGACATTGGAAATCCACTCAGATTCTGGCATATGTTACCTCTGATAGGTACGTTGAACTTTCCATCTTCTATGCTCTCCTGGGATTTTTTTGTTCTTAACATCTATTTATTACTTAATTTATTTGTTGTAACGTATTTGTTATATTGTATTTTTTATAAAAAAGAATACAAAAAATCAATTGTTTTACCTCTTGTTTTAATCAGCATACCAATGGCTGTTGCTATTCATACAACAACAGCTTTCCTTTATAATGCTCTGCCCGGACGTGTATTCTGGAATAGCGCTTTACTCGCTCCAAGATTTTTAGCATCAGCTTTTTGCTCTGGTCCCGCTATTCTTCTGATCCTGTTTCAAATACTTAGAAAAACTACAAATTTCGAAATAAAGGATGAAGCTATCTGGAAAATTGCTGAACTTATGGTGTACGCAATGTTTATTTACCTGTTTTTTACTATTGCTGAACTTTTTAAAGAGTTCTATTCCGGAACTGAAAATATTTTGTTCTGGAAATATCTGCTTTTCGGGATAGGGGATCACAAAGAAATTGTTCCATACAGCTGGTCGTCAATTATTATGGGATGTACTGCTTTTGTTCTTTTCTTAATCCCTAAAACCCGGAAAAATTTTCTGACTCTGAACATTGGGGCAGTTCTGATTTATGGAAGTGTTTATGTTGAAAAAGGAATTGCCCTTATTATTCCTGCTTTTACACCGGATGTTCTGGGTCAGATATATGTATATACCCCATCAATGACTGAGATCAGAACTGCAGTAATGATATTTTCAATTGGATTTTTGCTTTTTACATTTTTATCAAAAATTGCTATAGCTATTGTATTTGAAAATTACAATATTGAGAGTTTAAATCCCAAAATATATAGCAAATAGAATAATCTGTTCCATGAAAATAGTAGCAGGAAACCAGTTAGGGCAATGTTTCTAAAATACCTTATATCCTGCATCTTGTTGGTTTACCAGCCTTGCCTCAAAGCTCAAAATGATAAAATAAGCCTCCCAAAAGGGATTATAATTGATTCTGTTTTATGTATTGGAAATTCTTCCGGAAGTTATTCGCTTTATCTTCCTGAGAATTACGATGTGTCGATTGAATGGCCTGTTTTGCTGATTTTCGATCCGGCAGCGCGGGGCAGATTTGCTATTGAGAAATTTGTTCCTGCGGGCAAAAAATTCGGCTATATTTTGGCATGTTCCAATAACGTTCGAAATGGTAATTTTTCCAAAATGCTGGATGGTGCCGACATTATGTATGATGATGTAAATAAAAGATTTAACATTGATCACAAAAGGATTTTTACTGCCGGATTTTCAGGAGGAAGTCGCCTGGCTGTGGGTTTCGCTATAAACAATAAAGAGATTTCAGGTGTGATCGGATGCGGAGCCGGCATGCCAAATTCTAAGTTTTATGGGCCTGCACAGATGTCACATCTGGCCTATTTTGGAATTGTTGGTATCAAGGATATGAACTACATGGAAATGACTGATCTTAGCCGCTTATTAACCGACACAGGTATTCTTTCTTACTTCCTGGTATTCTCCGGAGGACATGAATGGCCATCAGCGCAAAACCTGGAATTTGCTATTGGATGGTTTGAGCTTCTGATGATGAACAAAGGAGTTATTAATAAAAGATATGATTTTCTTAATGATTTCATTCTTCAGATGATTATCCCTGCTAAAGAATCGGAGGTAGCATCGGATTTAGTCTCTTCAAGAAAGTACTACGCGTATATCATTAGGGATTTCCATGATTCACCTGCTCTGCCTGATATATTTAGTTCCTTTGAAAAGATAGAAAAAAGTGACTCCTACCGGAAGAGTTTGAAGGAAAATGAAAAAAATTATAAGAAAGAATTACTGAAAAGAGAAGAGTTTCAGAAAGCTTTTACAGATATTGTCACAAATAAGGAATTAACTGATAGCGTAATTAAATGGTGGAAAAATGAAATTCAATCATTGAATTTTAAAATCCGAGGGAAGAGGAAGAGCGATTCACTTATGGCTTACCGCCTTCTCAATATGATAACAATTTCGAGTATTGAGTACGGTATGAATTTAGTATCTGCCAGAAATTATAAGCCGGCATCCGGTTTTTTCAATGTTTGGACAATATGTGAACCCGACAAGAAAAACAGCTGGTATAATCTCGCCAGGGCTTATGCCTTTGATGAACAAAACGATAAAGCGATGATCGCACTTGAAAGGTCTGTAAGAAACGGGTTAAACAACAAGGAGCTTATCAGAAATGACTCAGCCTTCAAATTCATCCTGAACGATAAGAGATTTACAAAATTGATGATCAGCATAAAATAAAAAAAGAGGCTGCCTAAATTAGAACAGCCCCCGATATTAAGGTAAAATATTTTCTGTTTACTTCTTCAAAGATCTTATAAAGTTAACAACGTTCCAGATATCATCATCAGACATTTTTCCTTCATATTTTGGCATGTCACCTCTTCCTGTTTTGGTTTTGTAAAAATGTTCCCCATCCGTCTGATTCTGTGATTCAGCTTTTAAGAAGTCTCCCGGGGCGGTTTTAAGTGATTTAGCTTTCGGTCCGTCACCAAGACCTGTTTTTCCATGACATGCTGCACAGGTTTTTACATATAGTGCCTGACCTGCCGCAGTGCTGGCATCGCTCACTGCAATAGGGTTTTTCATTGATTTGAAGTTAGCCGGTACAACCCATGGTTTGGGCTGTGCAACCATTGAAATGCTCAGAAACATTATTGCTGAGCCGATAAAAACTGATTTTAGAGTCTTCATAATCTTTTATATTTGATTTATGAATTAAAGGTAGCAATTTTCGTGCAATTTTTATTTTATAAAAAGTTCTTTCTTCTCAACTTTCTTCTTTTTAGCATTTAACCTTATTCTGATAAGGCTTATGATAGCAAAAAGATAATGTCCCCAAACACCTGACAAAAGGACTGAAAGAGTGTAAATCATCCACCTGGGTGCGGTTTTTGTCCAAAGGGCACGGTGTCCGGCAGGAATAGAAAAGGTTGAAGGTAAACCCCATTTAAGAGTAGATTTTTTTTCAACATTTCCGAACTCAGGATGCTCCTCAAACCTGGCGATGATAGTTATATTGCCTTCTTTATCACCCGGAAGACTGGCAGGAAACTCGACTGAAGCAGAACCTGATTCATTAAGATTTGCCTCTCCAATTGGCAAAAAACTGAACATGCGCGGCACATAAAGAGTTACTTTTTCACCTGAAACAGGAACTTCTTTTTCTTTTTCCTTCTTTTTTGCATTCAGCACAATTGTCTTAATGCTATCAATCGTGGTTAATGTCATTCTAAGAGTTACATCCCTTATCAATAGTTCAGATATACCCGACTTTATTGTATCATTCCCGTCAAATTCAGACGTGAAAGGCCATAAGCCGTTATTATCTTTCAAAAAATCAGATTCATGTTTAAGATTATATATAGCAACACCTTTGTTATCAGTTATGATTTCTGCAAGCCGGATTTTTTTCCCTGAGCCAGAATAGAATGTGATTTTCATACCAGTCAAGGGAAGCTCCATCCTGTTTTTTGAATATGTAAAAGTAGTTTTCAGAATGCTATTCTCCTCGTTATCCTTGAAGTATTGAAGTTGAATATATGGACTGATCTTAGGATTCTCCTGTAAATAAGAGAATACTGCTTTTGATGAAAATAATGATAAAAGTAATAATGTCAGTGCTATTTTTCTTTTCATATCGGCTTTTCTCCTCTACTTCATAATCTCTATTTTATCCTCTTCCTTCATCTCCGAAATTGAGATAATCGGTGCAATTTTCGATACAAGCATAAAGAGCATTCCATATACTGAGATCCCCGCCAGTGTAAGTGACCATTCAATCCATGTAGGAGAATACCGTATCCAGTCAGGCCGTGTATCCTGTATCGGAAGAAATGGCGTCTCAAGTGTAGGAATTACGATAATATAACGGTTCACCCATAGTGCTGTAACAGCAATTACTGCAGCTATAGTAATATTGCGGATTGTGCGGAACCTGGGAAAAGCAATAATTATACACGGGAGTAGGATACCAACATAGTTAGCGAAAATAAATAATGCAAAATAGTCGTGAAAGAGTTTATCGATGAGCATGGAGTCCATTTTTATCGAACCGTACCATTTTGTCAGATAATCGCTGAAAGTAAAATATCCATAAAATGCAGCAATAATTGTTAGAAGCACGCCAACATTGACAAAGTGACGTTTTGTAATATATTCCTCCAGATGATAAACTTTTCTGTAAATCCACATCAGGATTATAAGGAGTCCGGTCCCAGAAAAGACTGCGGCAATAACAAAGTAAGGGCCGAAAATGGTTGAATGCCAACCAGGTTGAAGAGTTACGCCAAAAATCCAGGCTAAAACAGAATAGACAATAATAGCAATCGCTATGATCATAGCAGCCATAACATTCCTTGCATTAGACAGTATTTTTTTCTCCTTTTCGGTACCTGTAAAACCCAGGGAAAGAACTTTGTACGCTTTCTTCTTCCAGGGTTTCACATGCAGATCAGTGTAATCACGAAGTATGGCAAAATCCTCAATTAATGCTAGATACAAAAACAAAAAGCATCCAACCAGATCGGTGCTTATGGCTATAACATCCCACGTTATTGGTGACTGTATTCTAGGATACATTACCAGAAAAGGAAGTCTGTCGAGGCGTCCGATACAGAAGAAAATGAAAAAAGGACCTATTACCAGTGAGATGACAGTCAAAAGTTCTGCTAAACGAATAACTGGCTTACGCCATCCTGTATGAAAAAGATGAAGTACACCTGATATAAGTGCACCTGCATAGCTTAACCCCATAAAGAAAATGAAATTTACAATGTACAGTCCCCAAACTACATTATCACGCATGCCGGTAACAATATGGCCTTTTACGATTTGTTGAATCAGGGCATATATACCAACACAAAAAATCAAAAAGAAAATCAAGAACGTTACGTACCATCTGATTCCTGTTGTCTCTATCTCTGGTGTCAGATCCTGAAGTAGTTTTTTTTCCGTCAGCATAATTTCATAAATTACCTTGGTCCAGCATTTTTGTACCTTCCTTTCACAGATTCATCAGTGTCATCTAATCCGCTTTCGACAGGGAATGACCTTTGAACCGGAGGAAGATAATAGACACTTGGAAGAGTTCCAAGGTCCTCACGGAACCTATAGCCAGCCCGGTCAGTCATCAATTTACTGAATCTGACAGTTTCGTTCCCGTTGGTAACAGTATCTTCTAAAAGATCACCAAAATACAATACTCCCATTGGACACGCAGAAACACATCTAGGAAGTTCATTATTCCTTAATTTATCGGCACAGAATATACACTTCCCGACGGTTCCCTCCACCTGAGGAATACCAGCTTCAGGGTCATAAACATAACCTTCCGGCAATTTAACTTCCGGATCTTTCCAGTTAAATACCCTTACTGAATAAGGGCAACCAGTCATACAGAATTTGCACCCGATACATCTCTGGTTATCAATCAGAACAATACCATCGTCTCTTTTATAAGTAGCTCCTACAGGACAAACACTTACACACATAGGTTTGTCGCAATGGAAACATGGTCGCGGAAACCAATAGCGAGCAGTACTATGATCATCCTGAAGAAGATATAGCTTCATCCAATCATGATCTTTAGGGAGCATATGTCCCTCCTGGCAGGCTTCAACACATTTTCTTGCATTTTTACATTTTGCAAGGTCAATAACCATGGCAAATTTTCTGCCGGATAATCCTTTTCTCGCTTCGGACTTAAACTCTGCCACACTTTCTTTTACAAGCTTAATGTCCTCTTTATCAACTTCAACCAGTGTACCTTCTGTAGAAAGTAATTTGACTTTCTCTCCTGATTTCGATTTGGATCTGCCCAGAATTGAAGTGCCGGCTAAACCAGCAACGGAGACTGCTCCTACACCGACACCTATCTTTTTAAGAAAATTGCGCCTGGATGAACTTTCACCGACATTTTCTCCTGTCTCTTTCATTGTAATTTTATTTAAATCTTTTACTATTCCTCCCGGTGATATCCGGAGATCATTCCCCAGAAGAGTGATGTTGGCTTCGCTCCAAGAGTACATGTATAAATATGAATGATCATAAATATTGAAAGAAAGAATCCCATTGTGATATGAAGGATATCTGTAAGTATAAGTCCGCTCACACCAAAAAAAGTTTTTATGGTTATTTCCGGTAACAATAAACCTATACCTGAAATAATCAATAAAGGAACAGCCACGTACATAGCAAGTATGTAAGTTAATTTTTGAAGTGGATTAAATTTACGTTCTTCAGTCACTGGAAACGGGTGTTTTTCACCTTTGAACATACCAACTGAATAATATTTAAATTGTTTCCCAAGATCTGACATAAAATCCTTCCTCCCAATTCTATAATACCTGCCATTTTTTGTCAGCAGATTCCCCGTTACAAAGAATATGTAGTTTAAAACCAATACAATAGCTGCAAAATTATGCCACTTAACTGCTTTGGCAAACCCGACTACATAAGAGGCATTTTCTTTATCGGTGTATTGCATACTTATCCCTGTAACAATAAGAATGAGAAACATTGCAGCATTTATTAAATGCCAGACCCTGATCCATTTTGGGTAGAGATACATCTTCGTTTTCTTTAATAATTTTGTTTATTTTTCCTTATTCTTAATATGATGTGAATACCAATTATGACGATCACACCAACAAATATAATCAGACTTAGCGTGTTCAGGTATTGGTTCCTGTTAGCCCCGATAACATATGATGCATTTAAAATAATGCCATTAAAGAAGCCGTCACGGCGTTGCTCCTTCGATTCAAATTTATAAAGTGAGGCCATAAGTATTGAGTTTTTCGAATGACATTCATTACAAAGTTTGACAGCTTGATCTTTGGACTTAATCAGATGGGATATAGGAATATTGTTGTTGATTTGAGTGTGACATTCTATGCACCGTACGTTTGCGAAATGTGAAGTTTGATTAGGTAACCAATCGTGCTTTTCAATGATACTTATCTCTTTTCTGTCGGTCAATAACTGAAAATGGCTGAAGTTCGAATGACAATTCAGACAGATAGCGTTGTCATAGGCAATAGTCTCTTTAAGATTAGAATTGTTCCTGACAGTTATTTTATAGGTGTGGGGATTATGGCATTTCCAGCAAGAGAATCCCTCATCTTCCATTTTAAAATGAGTACTTTTATGATAATCCGCTTCTATCTCTTCAAAATGATATTTTGCAAACTTCTCATCACCACCATGACAATCAATACAATTATATTTCTGTTCCATTCTCAGTTCTCCCGAATGAGGAAACTTTACATACTCTTCCGAATGGCAATCGGTACAACTGAAGCTTTTATGATTTGATGAATAAAAATCGTTTTTATGTATAATACGTTCTGAACACATCATGGCGTTGACCTGCCTCCCGAGAGTTTCATTTGTGTACTCATATTTCTCCTGTCCGTGACATTTAAAACATCGATTATTATCAGCATCAAAACGGGAGACAAATGATACCGTATCATGATCTTTATCGTTCTCAGTTTTAAAAAGGGAACTTCCGGCAGAAGAGAAAGAAAATAAATTTATTATACTAAACAGGCTAATTATCCGTAACACAAATAATTTCATTCCTGATTACTTGAGTGAATTAGAATCTGACATGAATATTAAACCCTATCAACCATTCACTTTCTCTCCAATCATTTGTGTTGAATACGAGATTTCTCTGATTTATAATCTGATTATAGTTGGCAACAAATACCTGGAAAGAATGTGTTGCAGTACCTATTTCCCAACCCAGTGAAAGATTTGGTTTTGGCTGTACAGCAATATCTTGCTTCGTAAGTAGTTGATCATATTCAATTATTAATGAATGTGATCCAAACAAATTTGCGCGCGCACCTGCTGATAACCCTATATTAAGATTCTTATAACCTCCGAGGGAATCAATGTTTTGTGGTACAGAATTAAAATAAGTCAATGATGGAGCTATCTGAACTGAAAACATGTTATTTATTTTGCGCGCCACAATTAGTTGAGTGAAATAGGATAACCTGTGAATTTGTCTGAAACTTGCAGCAGGTCCGAATGCTTCTTCCTTTCGTAAGTCAATAACCACATTACCATAATATGAAAGTGAAACAGGCATTTTGTTATCTTCAGTCTGCCGCAGGATGAGATACTTCCAACGCACATCCTGGAGCTGATAATCTTTTGTTGTTCCGGCCCCAATCATTAACCTGTCGGTAATACCATAGTTCAGGCCAATTCGTGTATTAGCCGATCCATATATTCCAAAAAGGTTATGATAATTTTCAATCAGGCTGAATCTGTGAGATATTTCCAGCTCCAGACCGCCTTTGAATGGTGTTTCAACTGTAGTATTATCAATAAGAGTAGTCGTTCCAAAAGTAAATCTGACAGGTTTTGATGATACCTGTTTCAGGGTATCTACCTGTGCAAACAAAGAAGTTATGCTTAATGATAAAGTTAAAAGGATTAAGAATTTTTTCATGTTGATGGGTTTTATCAGGTTAAGATATTTTTAATTATTAAGGGCTCCCTGCCTTATCCAGTAGAGAACTTTAAGTTTTTCTGTATCGGTCGATCTTGGGATATGATCCGAATTAGTACTCATTTGATGATACAGCCTACTTGTCTCTCCGGGAAGAGTTACAAATCCACCTTTCGTAAGGGCCAGATAAGATTTCCCATCCCTAAGGTCAGGAAATTGTTTGACTCCATTATGACAAGTAACACAATTGGAGCTGAATATTGGCTGGATATCAGTTTGAAAATGCCATGCTTGATTCGGATCAACAGCAGGCGGGGCATATGAGTACTTCTCACACGAAGAAAATCCTTCAACTGCTGCTATCAGAATTAGTGCAATGAATATCTGTCTGATCCTTTTCAATTTCTGATTCATATTTTCAATATTGTTAATGTATTCACAAAGATATCAGATAATCCTGATTAATAGTTTTTTATATGCCACAAATTTTTTGGTTATACATGCTCTTTATCATGTAAATAATTGATCTTTATCACTCACTCTGGTGATATTTATTTCTTAACAGAACTTGGAAAGCAAAACAACCAAGTTAGCAGTGTACCTTCCATCATTAAATAAAAAAGGCTTCCTGAAAAGCCTTTTTCCCAGTCTTTATTTATACAGATTTCAGAATTTATACACATTATCTTCAATCAGTTTATCTGCGATTCGCCGTCTGGCATCTTTAACATTTACACATTCCACTCTTGAAAGGTTTTCAATTGCCTTAATAAGTGTCGGGCAGGATTCCGGTGTTGAGAATGAGCCGATTGCCTCAAGTGCCGATTTTCTGATGATGCTGGCAGTGTCGAAAACATTTACATCAAGCATATCTTTATAAAGTGATACATTATCAGTAAGTGTAGTCATTTTTTCAACTCGTAATGCGAGTGATTCAGAAACATATGTTTCCATCATCATTTCAGCAATATTATTAAGGACTTCCTGTTCGTTGATAAGACTTTTCCCAAAACATTTTGACGCCCCGTGAATACAGATAAGAATAGCTTTCTTAAAGTTTTTAATATACCTTGATTTCTCCTGGAAAAAGTTTTCCCCATCTCTCTTATTATAAGTTATATTATTCAATCCTGAAAAGAGTTTTTCAGCTTCTCCGAACAGATCGAATTCACCTTTCATTGCACGTTTCATTGCGGTATCAACAACAAGGAGTCGGTTTATTTCATTTGTACCTTCGAAAATCCTGTTGATCCTCGAATCCCTGTAACCTCTCTCCACTGCCATCTCTGCTGAGTATCCCATTCCACCATGTATCTGAACTGCCTCATCAGCGACAAAATCAAGCATTTCGGAACCTACCACTTTCAGAATAGCTGCTTCAACGGCATAATGGCTGATTGCTTCGATCGATGCCCTGCCATAATCACCACAGTCAATGGTCAGTTTCTTCATCAGGTTATCGATATCATAACTTACTCTATATACTGCTGATTCTGAAGCAAAAAGACGAATAACCTGTTCAGCCATTTTGTGTTTCAGGGCCCCGAAAGTTGAAATTAAAACTCCGAACTGTTTTCTTTCGTTGGCATATTTAACTGAATCATTAATCGCTTTTTTAGCAGCTCCTACGACGTTAGCTCCAAGCTTTAATCGCCCCATGTGAAGGATACTGAGAGCAATCCTGAAACCTTCTCCCCTCTTACCAAGCAGGTTCTCCACCGGTACTTTAACATCATTAAAATAGATCTGTGCCGTTGAAGATCCTTTAATTCCCATCTTGTGCTCATCGGGGCCCACTTCCACACCAGGATATTTGCTTTCGACGATAAATGCACTGAGTACCCTGTCGGTATCAATTTTTGCAAATACCACCAGTGTGTCGGCAAATCCGGCGTTTGTGATCCACATCTTCTGCCCGTTAAGGATATAATTTTTCCCGTCTTCGCTTAATTTAGCATTGGTTTTACCCGAGTTTGCATCACTTCCGGCACCGGGTTCGGTAAGACAATATGCTCCGATAAACTCACCGGACGCCAATTTTGTCACATAACGCTCCCTCTGATCCTTGTTTCCATAATACATTATTGGCAATGTCCCAATACCGCAATGTGCCATATATGCGACTGCAAACGAATAGCCGGCACCTGTTTTTTCAGCCACAAGCATCTGTGTAACGAAAGATTGTCCAAATCCGCCAAATTCTTCCGGGATTGATATACCCATCAATCCTAGTTCCCCTGACTTCTTAAGCATACTCTTCATCAGTTCCCTGTCGCTTTTCTCAACTTTTTCGAGATTGGGATATACTTCAGCTTCAAGAAAGTCGCTGCATGTCTGGGCAATCATTCTTTGTTCTTCATTGAATTCCTCGGGGATAAAAATATCGGTCGGTTTAATTTCATATACAAGAAATTCACCGCTTTTCAAGAGTTTAATGTTTTCCATCGTTTTCAAATAATTATTTGGACTTTTTTATAAATCAATCGATTGTGCAATAAGTTCAGCTATATCAAGGTTCCTGATCTCCTGTTCTTTGTTTTTATACTTTATACCATCAGTGAGCATTGTCATACAAAACGGACATGCTGTTGCAATTACATTAGCATTCGTTTTAAGAGCATCTTCTGTTCTCTCAATGAAAACCTCCTTATCACCTTTTTCAGACTCTTTGAACATCTGAGCTCCGCCCCCTCCACAACATAATGCGAAACTTTTGTTCCGGTGCATCTCGACTAAATTGCCAGTTAGTTCTTTAAGAATACTTCGTGGTTCTTCATATATGTCATTTGCTCTTCCCAGATAGCATGGATCATGATAAGTTATTGATATATTGTCTAATGAATCTCTATCGATCTCCAAATTACCATTTTCGATATTTCTATTCAGAAACTGAAGGTAGTTGATAACTTCAAATTTGGCACCCAGATCGGGATATTCATTTTTAAATACATTGAAACAATGCGGGCAAATAGTTATTATTTTTTTTACATCATACATCCTGAATATCTCAATAACCTGAAGTGCCTGCATCTGGTAAAGCATTTCATTGCCGGCTCGCCTGGCAGGATCACCGTTGCAGGTCTCTTCCTTCCCAAGCACAGCATAGCTGACTTTCAGATGTGTGAGTATTTTTGCAAATGCTCTTACAACTTTTTTGTACCTGTCGTCGAAAGCTCCTGCACAGCCTACCCAGAAGAGGTATTCCGGTTTCTCTCCTCTGGCAAAAAGGTCCGCCATTACAGGGACTTCAATTTTCCGGATTTCCATTTTTTATCTTTTAATCTTTTATGACTATCTGTACTAATAATAAATCAAGTGCTATTTATATTGTCTTTTTACCCCCTTCCCCTGCCTACCGGCAGGAAGGCAACCTTCCCACACAGGGGAAGGAGTAAATCATCCCGCTTAAGCGGGATAAAAAAGGGGGTTTAAACTTAATGAACTTTAATTTCTAACTCTTTTGCCCAATTCATCCTGTCTTCAGCTGAGTATTGCCATGGGGCACCGTTATTCTCTATGTTATTAAACAGAGTTTTGATCTCCCCGGGAGCAGATGCTTCTTCCATCACAAGATATCTTCGCATATCGACTATCAACGTCGGATGGTTGATATTGATCGGGCACTCTTTTGCACAAGCGTTGCATGTTGTGCAGGCCCAAAGTTCTTCCTCTGAAATATAATCTCTTAAAAGAGAAAGACTATCTTTGAAATCTCTTCCATTTTTAACCATTAACGGCCCTTTCACTTTCATTCTTGTCCTCAAGTCCATCATCACTTTCCTTGGCGATAATTTTTTGCCTGTGATATTTGCCGGGCAGACAGACGTACATCTGCCGCATTCTGTACAGGCAAGCGAATCAAAATAGTTCTTCCAGGTCACATCTTCCGCATCCTTAACACCAAACCGTTCTTGAGGAGTATCAGTAGCGGATGCAGTGAAGGCTGTATTTGGATCAAGCATTAGCTTAACTTCCCTTGTAATATTGTCCATGTTCGGGAGTTTTCCCAGAGGATCTAGTCTCGATAGAAAGACATTCGGTATTGACAAGAACACATGGAAATGTTTGGAATAGGGTAAAATGTTTGCAAACAGGAATATCAGGAGTATATGCGTCCACCATGATGCTTCATACATTAGCCCGTAACTTTCTGCCTGTCCACTGGTGATGAAACCTGCAATAACACTACTGACCGGAAACAGGCCCACCGTGGCATCTCCTGTAATTGCCTTATATTCAATATATCCTGTATTCATCGTGAGAAGTGAAACCATTAAAAGAAGGATTATTGAAAGGGCTATGTTTGCATCAATATGAGAAATTTTCTTCATCTCAATACCTTCGAATCTTTTAATATGAAAAAAGAGCCGGCGACTAAGGAAAATAATAATAGAAATCGCAACAAGAAGTGCAAAGATATCCCCTGAAGCCATTATAATATTATATACAGGACCCAGGGATTTTAAAGCCCTTTCTGTACCGGTTAACCCATCGATGACCATTTCAATGCTTCCGAAAATGATAACACAAAATCCCCAAAAGACAAGGGCATGGAACAGGCCTATGACAGGCCTACGGAATATTTTTGTCTGACCAAAGGCAACTGTAAGCATGACCTTTATTCTCTTTCCGAAGTCTTTTACCGGGAATGCAGGTCTGGTAAATCTAAAAAACCTGACAATTCTCGCGATTGTAAAAGAGAATGCGCTTAATGTTAGCAAAAGTGCGAATGTAAAAACAATCTGTTTTGTCATATTTACAAATACAATTAATAATTTAAAATCACAGATATATTTTTAATTCTTTTAACCGCAAAGTCTTCCGTGTCGAATATTGTAGAGACGCCCAAATTGGGCGTCTCTACGTTTGCGTGCTTTGCGGTTAATTTTTTCTTTATTTCTTTATCTCTTTTACAGCTTCAATAAGTTTTGGCAGAACTTTCATTGCATCGCCAATTATACCGTACTGTGCTGCTTCAAATATTGGAGCATCTTTATCGATATTGATAGCAACAATATATTTCGAGGAACTAATACCTGCCAGATGCTGTGTTGCACCTGAAATACCCACAGCAATATAGAGATTCGGGGCAATAATCTTTCCGGTCTGACCGGTATGCTCTTCATGAGGTCTCCAGCCTTCATCGGATACCGGACGTGAACATGCTGTTGCGGCACCAAGCAGGCGAGCAAGTTCAACCAGGGGAGGCCAGTTATCGGGCGACTTCATTCCTCTTCCGCCTGATACAACAATGTCTGCGTCTGTTAAAAGTATCTTATCAGATTGTTTCTGAACATCCTTTACCACGGTTTTAAGTAAAGACCTGTCAACCGTCGGATTCAGATTATCAATAGTCGCATTAACCGGTGTTTCGATCAGATCAATAGAGTTCTGTGCCAGAGTGAGTATTTTAACATCAGATTTGATAACCAGATGTGCAAATGCATTCCCTGAAAAGGTCCTTTTATAAACGGTGAAGGGATTAATAGTTAAAGGAAGCCTGCTTACGCCTGAACCAACGCCCGCTTTAAGACGTACAGATAACCTGGGTGCAATTGCTTTCCCTGTATTATTATTCGAAATTATTATAACTGAAGCATTCTCTTTCCCGGAAATCTCAGCGATAACACTTGTATAGGTCTGACTATCAAGGGATATAAGTTGTTCATTATAGACACTAATGATCTTATTAGCTCCATAATTTCCAAGTTTAATTAATTCACCTTCCTCGACCTTTCCTATAGATACTGCTGTCACAATTGTGTTTAGCATTTTTGCAACACCTGTTGCATATGATACGAGTTCAAATGAAAGTTTTTTGAACTTTCCGTCCCAATTTTCGGTATATACTAATACTGACATATCATTTTTATTTACTGTTTTTTTACTATTTCTCAGATTACTTTTGCTTCATTCTGCAAAAGATCAAGAAGCTGTGCCGGGTTATCTGCATCAATAAACCTACAGGCAGCCCGTGGTGCTGGTTTTTCAAATTCCACAATTTGAGTAAGGGGATCAATGGCGATTGGCTCAATCAATTTTACAGGTTTTGATCTTGCCATCATAATACCACGCATAGCTGCTATTCGAGGCTCTTTGGCTATACCCTTCTGGACAATTGCGACAAATGGTGTTGGTACAGACACAACTTCTTTTCCTCCGTCTATTTCCCGGATAATTACCGGTTGTCCGTTCTCAAATTTTATACCCGAAACGGCTGAAACAGAAGGAATACCCAGGAATTCAGAGATCATCCCTCCTACTACTGAACCATTGTAATCACTTGATTCTATACCACACATTATTATCTCAAACTGTTCATTTTTTACCACTTCAGCAATCTGTGCTGCAACAAACCATGCATCAGAAGATACCGCATTTATCCTTATTGCATCATCTGCTCCAATGGCCAGGGCTTTTCGGATTGTTGGCTCTGAAGCAGCCGGACCAACATGGACGACAGTAACAGATTTTATTCCGCTTGTGGCATCATCTTTAAGTTCAAGGGCACGGGTAAGAGACAATTCGTCCCATGGGTTAATAACCCACTGAATACCGGTAGTGTCAATTGAAGCATTTCCTTCGGCAAATTTAATTTTTGTCGTTGTGTCGGGAACATTACTGATACAGACCAGGATTTTCATCTAAACTTGAATATTAGTTAATTAACTTGATTTAAATTGATTAATAAAATCAATTTTGTGTTTTTCAACCTTTGAGGCGGCAAATATAATAATTTATGATTCACAATCAAATCACATAAAAATCACTATTTAATCATATTCGAAAGTAAATTATATTTTAACTGACTAGATTACTGATATTTATTCGGCAGGCGGGTGGCGATTATATTCTATAGTCGAAAGATATGCACTTTTTATGTAAAATGACTTTTTTTCATAACTGACATTTTAAATACAGATTTTATTCATACCTCGAAAAGGTTAAGAACACAATTTAAAAAAATCTCAGTTAATTCGTATACAATAAAGTTTTTAGATTTAAATTCGCAGCGCCGAAAAAGCACCGACAAAACAAATAATTTAAATTGAACAAACAAGTAAAAACATATGGAGCAGTAGTGTTGTCAATGATCTTCTGGTCATTCTCGTTTATCTGGTTCAAGATTGCAAATAAAACATTCCACCCCATAACAATTGTTTTTATCAGGCTTTTCTTTTCAGTAATACTTCTTACAATCTTCCTGATTGTTACAAAGAATTATATGAAGATAAAAAAAACTGACAGGAAGCTTTTCCTGATGCTGGCTTTGTTTGAACCATTCTTTTATTTTCTGGGTGAGAGTTTTGGACTTACATATGTTTCAGCAACTGTATGTTCAGTACTGATATCAACGATACCTGTTTTTGCAACTATCGGTGCCTGGCTGATCTTTAAAGAGAAGCTGAAAGTAATAAACTATGCAGGAATAATCACATCTTTTATTGGGGTCCTTGTCTTCATTCTTAACACTAATGGAACTATTTCATTCAGTATTAAAGGATTAGGACTACTTACACTTGCGGTCCTATCAGCTGTAGGCTATAATCTTACTCTTAGTCGCCTTGTTGCAACATACTCACCTGTATACATTGTAAATGTTCAAAACTTAATTGGGGCAATTCTATTTCTTCCTCTCTTTTTAATTTTCGATTTTAAACATTTTATCTCTACCCCTTTCACGTTTGTTATGTTCAAACCTATTATCGAGCTTTCTTTCTTTGCATCTTGCGGAGCTTTCATTCTCTTCGCCTACTCGGTCAGAAATATGGGTATTACCAGGGCAAATGTATTTTCAAATTGTATTCCTTTATTCACCGCTCTCTTCTCTTTCATTCTTATGAGCGAGAGACTTACTGTTCAGAATATCGTTGGAATGGCTATAGTAATTGCAGGTCTTTTTATGTCGCAGATGAATGGGGCAAATAAAAGTATTGACGAAGCACTTGCGCTTACCGGCAAAACTGCCTGATCAGCTTCAGAGAGTTATATATTGTTCATTAATACTAATTTACACCACTCCGCCGTTTAGATTAATCATGCTATATTTGGTGTCTATCTATAGTTATGAAAAAAAAGGTCCTGAATCTTCTCATATTCATAGCAATTGCTTCACCTTCCTTTGCTCAAACAGGAGGTGATAATATCTACGAATTCTTAAACCTTACTCATTCAGGACTTGTTTCGTCACTGGGAGGTACAAATGTTTCCTTACAGGGCACCAATCTCAACCTCGCATATCACAATCCGGCTCTACTTAATTCAGGCATGAATAAAAGTCTTGCATTAAATTATGTTAATTATTTTGCCGGTATCAATTACGGACTTGCCATGTATTCAAGATCCTATCTCGGAACCGGGAGTTTTGCAGCAGGTTTAACCTATCTCAATTATGGTTCTTTTACCGAGACAGATGCCTCCGGAACAATCACAGGTAACTTCAGCGCTGCGGAATATGCTCTATCATTGATATACTCACGGCAGATTGATTCGCTTTTTTCAGTAGGCGTGAACTTTAAACCTGTATTATCCCAGCTCGAAAAATATACATCATTTGGAATAGCATTTGATATCGGTGCATCCTGGCATAACAACACCAATCTTTTTTCTGCGGGGATAGTAATTAAAAATGCAGGGTATCAGATTACTACCTATGGGAGCGGACCACATGAGAAATTACCTTTTGAGATACAAGCCGGCATTTCACAAACGTTGGCCCATGCTCCGTTCCGTTTCTCTTTAACTATGAGGCATCTTGAAAAATTTGACCTTACTTATCAATATCAGGAAACTGTTCCAACAGGAGACAATAAGATGTCATCCGGCTTCTTAGAGAATTCCATGCGGCATGTCATCCTGGGGGTTGAACTTATTCCGCATAAAAACTTCTATTTAAGTGCAGGGTACAACTACCAGAGAAGAAGGGAGCTTGAGATCGAATCAAAAGCCTCAACAGTGGGATTCTCCTGGGGTTTCGGTATTAACACTTCGTTCCTTAATATTGAGTTTGGAAGAGCAACATATCATCTTGCGGGATCTTCAAATAGTGTCTCCTTAGTTGTCAGACCGGATCTTATTTATAAAAGGTATCGGAATTAACAAGTGCACAGAGCGCAGAGCAAACCATGAGCCTAAGCTCTGAGCTATGAGCTTTTTTAGACTTGTCTTATACCAGTTTATTTATCACCTTTGTGAAATTATTTACCCCCCAACCCCCCATTTGGGGGCTTTAAAAGGATTCAGATTTAGAATCCTTCAAGGTATAGGGGGTGAAAAAGAGCCAAAGTATTAAAAATCAAACCAGATCAGATAGCTGGTATTAAACCCCATTTGGGGGGTCGGAGGGTAAAAAATATGGATAAAAAACTTATTGTAGCAATCGACGGATATTCGTCATGCGGGAAAAGCACATTTGCAAGATTAATTGCAAAAGAATTGAATTATATTTTTATTGACAGCGGAGCGATGTATCGTGCAGTAACACTCTTTTGCATGAGAAGGAATTATATCAGTATCACATGGTTGAATATACCAGGGATACTCTCTGACCTTAAAGATATTCATATAGATTTTGTATTTAATCCCGATATAAACGAATATGAGACCTTTCTTAACTCCGAAAATGTTGAAAAGGAGATAAGGAGTATGGAAGTAACAGGCTATGTCAGCAGAATAAGTCAGATTCCTGAATTACGTGCCAGGATGGTTGAGCTGCAAAGGCAGATAGGTGTTTCTAAAGGAATTGTAATGGATGGCAGGGATATTGGTACAGTTGTTTTTCCGGATGCTGATATAAAAATATTCATGACAGCCTCCGTCGATATCAGGGCTAAAAGAAGACACAATGAGTTGAAGAATAAAGGGGTAATCATTGATTTTGAAGAGATTAAGAGAACCATAATAGCTCGCGACATCGCTGATGAAAACAGGGATATAAGCCCACTCAGAAGAGCAGATGATGCTATTATCCTCGATAACAGCAGAATGACTGTAGAGGAACAGATGTTATGGATAAATGAGATCATTGAAAAGAAGAGAAATGGTAGTTGAAATTGATAAACAGTCGGGGTTCTGTTTTGGCGTGCAAAATGCAGTTGAGATAGCAGAAAAAGCTCTTCTTAAAGGAGAAAAGGTTTTTTCACTTGGTCCCATCGTTCATAATGATAAGGAAGTTGACCGACTTTCAACTCTTGGACTGGCGTCAATAGATCACGAGATGTTCAGAAACCTGAAGGATTGCAAAGTTTTAATCAGGGCTCACGGTGAACCACCGGAAACATACTTAATTGCTGAAAAAAATAATTTAACAATAATTGAGGCTACATGTCCGATAGTAAAAAGGCTGCAATCTAAAATCAGGGAAACATGGATCAGAACTAAGGAGGGTGACGGGCAAGTTGTGATTTTTGGCAAACCTGGTCATGCTGAAGTAGTCGGTTTGCTTGGTCAGATAAATAATGAAGGTATTCTTGTCTCGGGACCTGATGATTTTCGGAAGATCAATATCTCAAAGCCTATATATCTTTTTGCCCAGACGACAATGAGTGTTAAAGAATACAGTAATCTTACAGATATTCTGCGTACAAAAATGAAAGAAAACGGGATTTCTGATCCTGGCAAAAACCTGATAATACATAAAACAATCTGTGGTCAGGTCTCAAATAGGGAACCACATCTTAAGACCTTTGCAAAAAAACACGATACTATAATTTTTGTCAGTGGAAGGGAAAGTTCTAATGGCAAGATGCTATATTCTGTCTGTAGAAACGTTAACCCCGATACTCATTTCGTCTCCAGTCAGGAAGAACTTGATAAATCATGGTTCATTGGTAAAAACTCGGTAGGGATATGTGGTGCAACTTCGACACCTAAATGGCTTATAGAAAACATACGTGATATCATTTCAAATATCTGACTATTGGAATGTTCCGTCATTTGTCAGGCTTAAAAAATTGAATTAACTTTGTGCCTTATTTTATAATAATTATTTATGGCAAAGATTAAAAAAATTGGGGTACTGACATCGGGAGGAGATGCCCCGGGAATGAATGCAGCTATCCGTGGTGTTGTACGAACTGCAGTTTATAACGGACTGGAAGTAATGGGAATACGTCAGGGGTACCAGGGGATGATAGATGCAAACTTCGTACCAATGCAGTCATCCAGTGTCAGCGATATTATACAGAGAGGCGGAACAATACTAAAAACTGCCAGATGCGAGGAGTTCAAGTCTCCGGAAGGCAGACAGAAAGCTTATAATAATCTTAAGGAAACTCAGATTGATGGAGTTGTGGTGATCGGCGGGGATGGATCATTTACAGGTGCAAGAATATTTAATGAGGAATATGATATACCTTTTGTAGGGATTCCCGGAACAATCGATAATGATATTTATGGTACTGATTATACTATTGGTTACGATACAGCTCTAAATACTGTTGTAGAAGCTGTTGATAAGATAAGGGACACCGCCAGCGCTCATAACAGGATGTTTTTTGTTGAAGTGATGGGCGCAGAGGCCGGATTTATAGCTCTTTACAGCGGGATTGCTACGGGAGCTGAAGCAATAATCATCCCCGAGATCAAGGGAGCAGAACAAGATCTGAAAGCGATGATCGACGCTGGTAACACTCGTAAGAAAACAAGCAATATTATTATTGTTGCAGAAGGCCATCAGGAAGGAGGTGCGTTCGCGATGGCTGAGAAAGTGAAAAATGATTATAAAGATTATGATGTAAGGGTTTCAGTACTGGGACATCTGCAACGCGGAGGTTCTCCATCCGCAATTGACAGGGTTAATGCAAGCCGTCTTGGACATGCTGCAGTGGAAGCCCTTATCGATGACCAGAAAAGTGTAATGGTTGGTATAATGAATGGCGAGATCACACTCGTACCTTTCCGCAGAGCTGTAAAGCTTCATAAAGATGTGAATCACAGCCTTGTGGATTTAGCTAAGATATTATCGGTATAGAAAAACTCATTGTATGTCTGCATCAAAAGTCTATTTTACCAACCTCAGGGCAAAACCATCTCAAAACCTTTTTAAAAAGCTTGAAGCACTTATTGTTAAAGCAGGAATTGATAAAATTGATTTCCAGAGAAAAATAGTTGCTATCAAACTGCATTTCGGAGAACCCGGAAACCTCGCCTACCTGAGGCCTAATTATGCCGCACGGATAGTAAAATTCTTAAAAGCAAAGGAGGCTATACCATTTCTGACCGATTGCAACACCCTCTATTTTGGAAGACGTTCAAATGCGCCTATGCATCTTGAGGCAGCTTTTGAGAATGGTTATAACCCATTGACAACTAATTGTCCTGTGATAATCGGCGATGGAATCAAAGGCACTGATTACCGCGAAATTGAATTAAATCTTGAGTATTGTGACGTCGCAAAGATCGGAAGTGCAATAGCGGATTCAGATGTAATAATCTCATTGAACCATTTTAAGGGGCATGAAATGACAGGATTTGGCGGAGCTTTGAAGAACCTGGGAATGGGCTGTGCATCTGTAGGCGGGAAGCTGTTTCTGCATTCTGGCTCTTCACCTGAGATATTTGAAGCAAATTGTACAGGATGCAGGGTATGTGAGAAATATTGTGCCCACGATGCTATAGTAGTTGGGAAAGACAAGATAGCCCATATTGATTATGTTAAATGTGTTGGCTGCGGACAATGTGTTGCTGTATGTCAGTACGATTCCGCAAGGGTTGTCTGGCAGAAATCTTCCGAAACAGTCTGTAAAAGAATTGCAGAATATTCACTGGCTGTTGTCAGGGATAAACCCTCTTTCCACATCAATTTTATAATGAATGTCTCACCCGATTGTGATTGCTGGGGTTTCAACGATTACCCATTGGTACCCGACCTTGGAATAGCTGCCTCATTTGATCCGGTTGCTCTTGATCAGGCAAGCGCCGATCTCGTAAAAGCAGCGCCGGCTCTGCCCGGGAGCAGGATTTGCGATGACCATAGCGGGAACGACATGACCGGAGAAGATAAATTCAAGAAGGCTCATCCGGATACATTCTGGCAGGCTGGCCTGGAGCACGCAGTGAAAATAGGGCTCGGAAATACAAAGTACGAATTAGTAACTGTTTAACAAATAATAAGTTAAAGCCAATAGCCACCAAGACAGAAAATATCTTAAAGACTACATGAATGCTAAAGTAAGTATTGCCCGCCTATCGATAGTATCTAATACTTTGCTGATCTTAATGAAGCTGGTAGTAGGACTTATAAGTGGGTCCGTAAGTATCCTGTCTGAAGCGATCCATTCTTCAATGGATTTAATAGCAGCTATAATTGCTTTCTTTTCCGTCAGGGTTTCAGATAATCCTCCTGACTTGCGGCATCCATACGGCCATGGTAAAATTGAAAATATTTCAGGAGTGGTCGAATCCCTTCTGATTTTTCTTGCTGCAATCTGGATCATTGTAGAAGCTGTCAGAAAACTATTCGGAGAGAAGATCGAGCTTGATTCTATTTTCCTGGGTTGTATTGTGATGTTCATATCAGCAATAGTCAACACTTTTGTATCACGAAAATTATATAAAGTTGCACGAGCAATGAACTCCATGGCGCTTGAAGCCGATGCCCTTCATCTTAAAACTGACATCTACACTTCGCTTGGAGTTGCAATTGGCCTTGGTCTTATAATGATTACAGGAATTAACTGGCTCGATCCTGTTATTGCAATACTTGTAGCACTATTTATCATTAAGGAAGCATATTATCTTCTGACGAGAGCGTTCACTCCTCTTCTTGATGCAGCATGGAGCAACAATGAGATTGAGGAACTTAAAAAGAAACTAAACAGTCTGAACGTCAGTTACCACGATCTGCGGACAAGGGTAGCAGGAAATTACCGTTTTGTTGATATTCATATTCAGATTCCTGAAGATGTTTCAGTCGGAAGCGCACACAAATACTGTGATAAAATTGAGAATGAGCTTACTAGTTTATATGAGAATCTGACAGTGACGATTCATGTTGAACCAAGCTAAAGAACGCCTTCAGGTTTCTTCCTGTATATTCCAGCCACTTCATTCCTGGCTTTTTCACGCTCTTTTATAATTGGGATAAGATCTTTCCCGTCCAATCTGAATTTTTCAGGATTTTCCGGATTATTCAGGTACAACATCGTACCTGTTTCAAGTCCTTTTTCAATTATCACATTTTTTTCATTCGACTCTCCAAGCAGAACAATCTGTTTGATACCCTTTTTAGTATATACAAATGGAATACTATCACTGCCTGCCTGTACACATTCGATAGGAATATAAACAGCATCTTTCACAGTATTGATAATTATTTTATTACCTGTCGTCATTGACGGTCTGAGTTCAGCATCGCTTCCTTCTACTTTAATCTGAACCTCAAATACTTTATCATTGGTATTGAGCAGTTTTTCACCGACGTTGGCTATAAATGATACGATCCCGTTATACCTTTTTTTTGGGAAAGCATCTATCGTAATGTTTACATTCTGGCCAATTTTCATTTTGCTCACATCGATCTCATTAACATAAGTTTTAGAAAGCATTGAAGTAAGATCAGGAAGTGTTGCCACTACTCTGTCGAAAGGATTGATCATTGATCCTACTTTCCTTTTAGAACCCGACCATTCCCTTTTATAGATAACCATACCGGATGCTGGTGCTTTTACTGTAAATTCTGCCAGTACCTCCTCAATATCCTTAACTCTGCGTGATACCTTATTAACCCAGTAATTCTGATTAATGATATCAGCCTTGTTCTGAGCTATTTTCTGAGCATAACTCCTTTGCAGCTGCTCAAGACTTCTCTGGGCTTTATCAAGTTCTATTTCTGCCTGTCTTATTGTTGGAGGAGGTTCATACTTTGAATTATGCAGAGTCATCGTGGCTTCCTGAACGGTGAATCGCTGGTTTTTTATTTCATCCCTTAAATCGTTAAGTGCCACCGCAGTGTCGAGTAATTTCATATTGAGAGTCGTCTGCAGCGTGGTTTGTAAATCCTGTGCATCTTTTAAGCTATTATTTAAATCTGTGCGGTCGAGTGTAGCAATATAGTCACCTTCTTTCACCACTGTACCTTCAGGTATCAGGTCCTGAATTTTGATATTAAAGAACCTGATATCACGTCCCATCGCAATCTCGGGTCCTTTAATGTCAACTGATTTTTCAGCCATTAATTCACCTGATGAACCAACAGAAATCTCAAACTGCCCTTTCTGAACTGCTGTGTAAAATTCAGTCGGGTTCTTCTTTGAAGTAACCTTATTTAAGACATATAAAACTATAAAAGCAGCAACAACAACTATACATGTTGTAATTAATGTTTTCTTCATCCTGTCAGAACTAACTTACGCTCAGAATATAAATAAAATATTAATCTGCAAAATTATTAAAAATAACCCACCAGAATGTTACATCCCGAACATTTAACAACAATTAACAAAAATTAGCCGCAGCTTTAATACCTGAGAACAAGGATATATGTTTATTTTACATAAAACTTAATGCCATGAGACACAAACATATTTTAATCCTCCCGGGTTTTTTAATCTGCTCTTTAATCTCCGGTTTTGCTGCGACTAAGACAGGTTATTCCTATTACAGACAAAAGCCTGACGATACCGCTGCGGTCTTTTTCACTCCTGAAAATTTCAACATTACAGCTGACGGGAAGATGGATGTATCAGATCAACTTCAAAATGCCATCAATCAATTAAAAACAGGCAGAAATTTTGGTATTCTGTTTATTCCCGAAGGAAGCTACACCATATCGAAAACAATTTATATCCCGGCTGCAATCAGGCTGATCGGATACGGAAAAAACAGGCCGGTATTTATCCTCAGAAAAAATGCTCCCGGATTTCAGGAACCAAATCCTGATGATAAGGGGAAAGCTTCATATATGTTCTGGTTTACGAGTAGTATTGTTGAACCCGGAAAAGAGATCAGGGATGCTGGAGCCGGTACATTTTACAGTGCACTCTCCAACATCGATCTCATAATTGAAGACGGAAATCCATCAGCCGTAGCCTTGCGGACTCATTTCGCCCAGCATAGTTTTATTTCACACTGTGACATCAATATTGGCAAAGGAAAAGCAGGTCTTTTCGATATTGGCAATATGATCGAAGATGTGAAATTCTATGGCGGCGAATACGGCATCTATACGACTAAAGCTTCCCCTGGCTGGCAATTCATGATGCTCGATACTTATTTTGAAGGTCAGCGTAAAGCTGCAATCAAAACTCATGAAGCAGGTTTTACAATTGTACGCATGAGTGTAAAAAATGTTCCGTCAGTGATTCTGGTCGATCAGAATTACTGGGAAAAACTGTTCATGGAGGACTGCAGGTTTGAAAACATCTCAGGAGCTGCTGTTGAAGTAAGTAATGAAGATAATGCCCACATGCAGATCAATATCCGGAACCTGACCTGCAGTAATGTTCCTATGTTGATTCATTATCCGAAACTCAATACAAATACTATTGCGCCATCAAAGATATATAATGTGAAAAGGTTTATCTACGGACTTCAGATGGATGATTTAGATTCAGACGCACTGATCAGGACTATATATGAGACAGAAGTTCTCAAAAAACTTCCTTCTGAATCCGTTTCTGATATACCCAAACTTCCTGAAATGGGAGCCTGGGTGAACCTTAAAACGCTTGGTGCCAAAGGTGACGGTGTAACTGATGATACTAAAGCTATTCAGACTGCTATTGATCAATATCCAAATATCTATGTTCCCCAGGGATCTTACAGGGTGAGTGAGACACTTAAGCTCAGGTCATCCACAGTACTGATTGGATTTCACCCGATTGCAACAAATTTTACATTGATTGAAAACTCACGTGCTTTTGGCAGCTTCGGAGCTCCTGAAGCACTGGTTGAAGCGCCACAGGGGGGAACAAATATAATCACCGGAATCGGCTTATATACAGCACAAAATAATTACAGGGCTGTTGCATGTAAATGGATGGCAGGTGAAAAATCGATGATCAACGACGTGAAGTTCATTGGAGGACATGGCACTATGAACCCGGGTCCCAAAGTACAATGGAAATGGGAAGAAAACAAACCACCTCAGGGCCAGACGGCTTCAGCAATCTCTGAACAAGTCTGGGATACACAATACTGGAGCTTATGGGTGACAAATAACGGTGGTGGTATTTTCAAAAATATCTGGTCAGCAAGTACTTTTGCAACATCTGGTTTTTACGCTTCAAATACAAATACGCGCGGTCGTGTTTATGCCATGTCAGTGGAACATCATGTCAGGAATGAAGTACGTTTAAATAACGTATCAAACTGGAATATTTATGCACTTCAGCTTGAGGAGGAGAATCGTGAAGGTTCGGAATGTCAGCCCCTCGAACTGGAAAAATGCAGCAATATGACAATTGCCAATTTGTATATGTTCCGGGTAATCCGTGTTAAAGTACCTTATCCATATTCCGTCAGAACCTGGGACTGCTCAAATCTTGAAATACTGAACATTCACAATTACAGCCAGGTCAAGTATACTACAGATAATCCCCTGTATGACATCAATACCGGTATTGAAGTCCGTCCGGTTGAGTTGGCTCGTTTATTCATAACCGGCAAGACTCCAAATCTAAGTTCAACCCACACAAATGACCACGTTCATCTGCTTGCCAAAGGGTTCGAGTTCGCATTAGGGTTGTGCAGGGACTCGAAAGGCAATGTTTATTTTGTTGAACAGCGCATGAAAAGGGTTTATAAATGGTCATCTGAAACTAATTCACTTACGCTTTTGGCCGATTTTCAGTGGGAACCACTTTCCCTGGCTTGTGATTCGAAAGACAATCTTTTGGTGGTATTCCGGTACAATCCTCAACCAGGGCTACTTATCAATGGTCAGCCGGAACGATATGTCAATCCACCAGATGCTTATGGAACATCTTTCAGCGGTTGGGGAAATTCAGGTTTTGGGACCATGGTATATTCAATAAATCCGGGGAATCCGGAAGAGACTATCCAAAAGTTAGAGAAGGTCCCGATGGGATCAGTTGACAATATTTTCAAAGCTCTTTATCCGTCCAACCGGTGGCGGGATTCACATGATTTCAATGCAATATCGGTTAACCGGAATACAGAATGTTTTATTGCCCTCGACGGAAAAACAATTATTCCTGTTTGTTACGATCTGGCCAGATCCTGCGCCCTCGTAGAAGCTTTCCCGGGCAAACCACTTTATGCCGCTGATGAGTATGATAAACGCACTGTCAAACTCGCTGTAGATACTAAAGGGTATGTTTCAGATCTGCTTTACTTCGCTGAGAAAGGTGAATTCAGTTCAGTACCTGATAGTCAGGGCAATGTATATGTTGCTGATGGCGAAGTTTATGTTTTCAACAAAGAAGGAAAACAAGAAGGAGTGATAAATATACCGGAACGCCCGTCAAGTATTGTTTTCGGAGGAAAAGATGGAAAAACTCTTTTCATTACCGGAAGGTCAGAGCTATATCGAACTGAAGTCAAATAGGATTTAAGAATCTATGGGATTTACCCTTTGTGTAACTTTGTATTTTCCTTCGTGTTCCTTCGTGGTTAAATATTTTTTTTACCACAAAGGGACACAAAGGATGCGCTAAGGTTCTCAAAGGTAGATTTTCACATCCGTTTACTGTTTAAAAGTTTTTTCAAGGAAATCAAATTCACCTTTATGAAGACCGGGGGATAACTTCGATTTATCTCCAAATTCCATTATGTTGCCTGAAGATTTATCATATACAGACCATTCTGAAAGCCCCTCCCCATTTGGATTACCTGTCTTTACAAAGTTTACCCAGTAATCGCTCATCGTTTTCTCCACAGCAAAATCAACCTCACGCCATGGCCGTTTCCAGAGGTGAAGAGTATGCAGGGCAAATGGCACCTCAGAAGTATGGAATGCACCGTAATTTGGGAAACCGGGTTTATCAACGGGAACATGGCCGAACTGATAAATATATGCCTTGCTTTTACTAAATCCTGCCCATAGATGCGCAGGAAGAGCAACAAATTGCATAAGGCTTAATTCTTTTAATGAGGAAGCAACCTGATCGCTTGAAGAACCGGGGAAAATTTTCATATATTCCTCTGCTTTGTCGCCATATTTTTCAACAGCCTGCTGCTTGTATTTTTCAGGCGTCATCGTCTGGGTTCCCATAAGCGATCCATCACCCGTAACCCATCCTGCCATCATGAAAACATCATTAAACTGATCATCCTTAAAGGCAGCAAAAACATCATTCGGGATCACATATCCGTCGGCAACCAGTCCAAAATTTCCTCCTGCATCAATTAGTTCTTCTGCTGACTTATTCCGGAGTTCTGCAATATTTGCAGCTTTCATTTTATCCATAAATGTGAGACCTGCCTTTTCAGCTTCAGAAAAGTTCCTATTCAAACGGCTACCTAGTATTCCACCGCTCTCAGCAATGGCTCCACGGAAAAGACCTCTGGCCAGTGGGGAGGCCACAAGCACACAGACACTCATCGACCCTGCCGACTGACCGGCTATGGTGACCTTTAGAGGATCGCCTCCAAATGATTCTATATTCTTTTTGATCCATGTCAGGGCAACAACCATGTCGAGCAGCCCATAATTACCCGAAATCTTATTTTCCGATTCCCGGCTTAACTCAGGATGGGCCAGGAAACCCAGAACTCCCACCCTGTAATTAATGCTCACAAAAACCACACCTTTCTTTGACATCTCTTCTCCATCATATACTGCACAGGCTGCTGAACCCGAGGAAAATCCCCCTCCGTAAATCCATACAAATACTGACAATTTTTCCTTCACCGATTTAGCCGGTGTCCATATATTAAGATAGAGACAGTCTTCACTAAGTTTTTCGGGTGGTGTTATGAATTCTTCCGTCCACATCATGAAAGGTACAGGTTTTCTCTGCATCGGGCTGGCAGAAAATTTATCGCATTTCAGTACTCCTGTCCAGTTCTTTACCGGTTGTGGGGCTTTCCAGCGTAAATCTCCTACAGGTGGTGCGGCAAACGGGATTCCTTTAAATATGCTTATATCACCACTTTTATAACCTGAAACAAGCCCGTTCTCAGTTTGAATGACGTCAAGCTGAGCTGACAATTTCAGGGAACAGAAGGCAATAGCAACACATAGCCATAACAAGCGATGACTTATCGGGTTTTTCATTTTTGAGATTTTTAGAATATTAATAAAGCTTTTCAGGCTCCCTGAAGATTAAAGTATACCTCTACGTATTTTTAAGTTCAGCAATGATTCCTTTCATGAATTCTGCAGCCAGTTTTGCATTTTTATCTGCAAATTCGATTCCTACCGTCTGCCCATTAACAACCGGCAGAGGATGACATAATTCATAACTCATGTATCCCGAATATCCAATCTCATCCATAGCATGAACAAAAGGACGGTAGAAACCCTCACCAGCGACTTTA
>JADGPU010000098.1 GCA_017882305.1 Bacteroidales bacterium
ACTTGCATGGGGTGCAAGGGGTCGTCTGTTCGAGTCAGATCACCCCGACTAAGTGAAAATCAAGGAGTTAGAAATGTTCTTACTCCTTTTTTTCTGCTTAGATATGTATACAAAGGTATACACAAATCAATATTTCAAAACAAACTCTATTCAAGAGAGAACAATTAAACAGTAAGCCCCGGAGATGATTTCCGAGGGCTGGTAATTACTCATCAGCGAAAGTCACTGATTCCTGAATATAATTTAACAATAATCACTTAATTCCAGCCATGGATGGTCAATCTACTCCGGCTATAATGGGTAACAGCCGTTTGTTTTTCTATCCAGGATATCATCAATAATAACAATACTCTTTAAACCAGGATTTTCATATGAAAATCCCTTCAGAGGGCAGTGGGTGAAAAATGATGATCGATTATTCCTTTAATGAAAAGATCCATGCATCAGAGTTAATGTGTGTTCTAACACTTTTAATTGTGGTCTTAGCTTCTTCAAGTGTAGAATATTTTCCATAGCTAATTCTGTAATAACCTTCTTTTAATGAAGGAAGTATAATGATATTTGTACTGAAGTCATTTATTAATTTTTCCGCTTTTTGTTGAGCCTGCTTGAGATTTCTAAAACTTCCAATAATTATATAGTAATCAATCAGTACTTTATCAACATTATTTGTTTTTGTGCTATCAGAAAGAGTGATCTCCTTAGTTGCAGGTTCCTTTGCATTTGTATGTGGAGCAAATGTTGAAGCAATGTTCTTTAAAGTGATTTCCTGATTTGAGTAATTTATTACATACGCTACAACAATTAGAAACAATACTGTAATTATTAAAATCGCCTTTCCCATGGTATTATTATATTTAATCCAGAACAAAGAAAATATCCGATAGATAAGATATTTTTTGATTGTTGTGAATCGCAGATAAATCTCAAAGAAATTTCATGAGCCTACCCATCGCTTTTGTTATGCTAATTTATGCAAGTTATTTATGTCCTCCAAATAAAAAATTAGAAGAAGAAGAAGAACATTAAGAGCTTAGACAAGGACTTTTCTTATTTTTATAATTATTAGTCTAACTCATGCTTCTGGCGTATCAAATTTGAAGTTACTCCATGCAAAACAATTTCTTTTTGCACACGAACCATAAAAAAAAGGGAGCGACCCTCCCGGATTATATCACCTTCAATTATTTGCATAATTAAATTATTCCCAAAATAATCCGGAAAACCAATTTTACTACTTATATATTAAGAATAGCAGGTAACAAAATACATGTGTTTAGTGTAAAGACTATCATTCCAAACAGGAAATAATTCAACTCAATGTTACCTTTAATTTAAACAGTTGCTTAAATTTGGTTGCATTACGGTAAAACCGGATAAATTATTGAAGGATATAGAGTTTATGCTATTCAATATCCTTGTTGGCCCTTTTAATGATGTGACTGACGGGGCGAAAGCTTAAAATGAATCGAAGTGAATTACTGAATCTTAAACTGGCTGATATTGACAACCAGAGAAAGGCATAGTTATGTTACACATTTGCTTGAATCATTTGAAAATAAATATTTAAAATAAACAAAAGAAAACAAGAAGAGGTAGATCATGAAAACAAAATTATTTCTTTGCTTGGCTATTTTTTTGATTTCTATTCTCTCATCCATTCAGTTATTCGCTCATTGCGATTCAATGGATGGACCTGTTATCGCAGACGCAAAAAAAGCTATTAGCCAAAACAATATAAACTTTGTACTAAAATGGGTCAAACCTGATTATGAAAAAGAACTTATAGAAGCGTTTAACCTTGTAATGATAGTTAGGAATCTAAGTCCTGAGTCTAAACAACTTGCTGACAAATATTATTTTGAAACTGTTGTAAGACTTCACCGAATGGGAGAAGGAATGCCTTTTACCGGTATTAAACCATCAGGAACTCCAATTGATGAGAAAATTCTTGCTGCTGATAAATCGATTGAACTTGGGAATCTGACTCCCTTAACTGGATTAGTACCACCCGAGCCCATCCCTTCGCTGCCAAACACTTGCTTTCTTGCCATCTTGCCCATTTTGTTGATAGTATCTCCGACTAGATTAGCTTGCTCATTTTTACCGAATAATCCAAGCTTTAATAAAAAATCAAAAGAAATGCCGAAGGATTTTTATGTTTTCACGACTAATAAGTGAAAATTAAGAATAAATGACACAAGGCGATATTGAATTAGTAAAGGAAATTAAAAACGGGGAGCAAAGTGCTTTTAAAATCTTATATCTCAAATATTCTGATTTGCTGTTTGCGTATATTTTGCATCACCTTGATAAAGATAAAGAGGTGGCTTCTGATATATGGCAAGAAACATGGGTTGTCGTTATCGAAAAAATAAACGATTTTCAATACAAAAGCAGCATTTTTACTTGGCTATGTGCTATTGCAAAAAACAAAATATCTGATTATTATAGGAATGCTGAAAAAAAAGAACGATTTCAAAGAATTGAAAAACTACATTTCGACATTGATGCAGAAGAATTGGAAATTGATTTAGTTGATTTAGAAACTCAAGTTGATGTAATTACAGTTTTGGCTAATTTAACAGACGTGTACAGATATTTACTTGTAGCAAAATATATCGAAAATAAAGGCATCGACGAAATATCCTTCGAAATAGGCAAATCATACAAAGCAACAGAATCTATGCTAACAAGATCCAGAGAGGCATTCAGAAAGGAATTCAAACAAATTATAAAATCATGAACTATGACAAATAAAATGATATATACAGAAAAAAACATCGAAAAGCTACTTAATTCAAGTTTTAACAAAAAACACCAACTAGATAAGCAGCTTAAAGATGATACTTTGCAATTACTGGAACAAAAAGTAGCGCAAAATTCAAAAGAGTCGCAACCTGAAAACAAAATTATTGTTGGACTTTCTGTTATTTGGATAACTTTTGCATTTTTGATTTTTTCCGAATTAAGAACTTCAATATATATGTTGGATTTTATAAAATCAGCTATAGGCCTAAGCTTGGTTTTAATTCCTGTTTCAAGTATTATTTTAATAATTTTAAAATGGAGGGTATATGAAAAAACCATGGTATAGAATATTGCCTTGGATGGCTTTGTCATCAGGGATTTTAGTAATTCTCTTATTGGGATTAGCAACTATTTTAAAGCCATCAAAAAACATTGAAAATACAATAAATAGAAAAATTGCTCTTGATAAACTAAAACAAATTCGAATAGAAAGCACAGAAAATTTAAATAGTAAGACTTTTTTCGACTACTTCGATAAGGTTTTGAACTGTTCCGTGATTACTACTAAATGGCTGATTTCCAAGAAAGGAGAAATAATTTATGCTAATGGGGTAATGGCACGAAGTACACCACTGAACTCAAATATTTATTACTTGGTGGACGCTCAAAATCGCGGATTAATCGAAGCGGTTGAATGTAATATTGATTCAGTACAGAAGCGTATTATGTTTGTAGCGGCTTCGATTAGGCGTGAAGGCGACCACAATGATATATATGGGCATCTTGTAATGCCTTTAAAAACAAGTTCTAATGTTTTAGTTGGTTTTGTTGGAGTAGCATATTCATTAGACGATTCGAAACCACCTATTCAGAATTATTATGTAATTATCATAGCATTGATTATTTGTTTTCTTCTGTATTGGTTGTCATTACCATTATGGGTATATTTTGACTGTCGTGAAAGAAACAACAAATATATTCTTTGGTCAATATTTGTGTTTTTTGGTAACATTCCAGCTCTTATTGCTTATTTAATTTCGAATAGAAAATAAAAATTATTTTTATAATCTGGTGCAGGCATACTGTCTGCACCTTTTTGACATAAAGGTAATTGCCTTCGGCGACACGGACATCTCCGTAATCATCCAAAAGTCTATACGAGAAAATTTGTTTCATTTATTAAACTTTCGGTACCGTGACTACTCCTGCTGCCGAGACAAAGTCAATAAGGATGCCGGCCGACGCGCAGCTGACCAAACCGCCTGGCCGTTGGGCTTAAGTGCCAGCACGTTACGAGATTAAGCATCACCATCTGAATAAATCTACAGTGACCTGAAAAACCCAGCTTATCAATCAGGACTTTGTCTTAAATTAACATCTTAATCATAAACAGACAACCCTCGGCCGTTTGGACTGAATTCTAAATAAAGTCTGGCATAATTAAATTAGTTGGGAAACGTTTAATTTTGCAAAGAAAAAAATAGGAGGAAAATATGACACCTAAACAAAGCTATAATGCTTTATTAGCTCAGAAGGTAATCAAAGAATTAAAAAATCGTAATATTCAAGGATTCTATTATGAAACAAAAGAGGAAGCTAAAAATAAAGTTCTTGAAATTATACCTGAAAATAGTGTAATTTCTTGGGGAGATTCCGTAACACTAAGTGAGATTGGTTTAATAGATTCTTTGAAAAAAGGTGCTTATAATCTCTTAGATCCAAATGCCGCAATAGGTGGCACTGAAAAGGATAAAATTGCCCATCAGGCATTAAACTCCGATTATTTCTTAATGAGTACCAATGCCATTTCTACCTCTGGAGAACTGGTAAATATTGACGGTATTGGCAACAGGATGTCTGCACTAATTTATGGCCCAAAAAATGTTATAGTAATAGCAGGAATTAACAAGGTCGAACAAAATTTGGATTTGGCAATACTTCGTGCAAAAACCAAAGCTGCGGCACTTGTTGTGCTTAGTTATAGTAAAAGTGAAATATCTTCTTTTGAAGAACTAGTAAATAAAGCACTAGCCAGTTGCAGTCAGCTTGTAATAACCACTATGTTTGTGTTTAAAAATAGAATTAGAGTAATCCTGGTTGGAGAATGGTTAGGTTTTTAGTATCGGGGCCCTACTATAATAAAATTCACATCCTGACAATAAATAAAAGTTTAAGTATAACTCGAAATATTAAACCTATGATTCGAATCTTTGTTATCCTAGATTGCTTAAAAAACGATAAATGGTAAAAACAGTCGGATATATAATATTGCTGATTTCATTTCTTTCGTTTGTAATGATACTAATTGTGCCATGGTTTGGTTTTTCGAAATTACAGCTTGCAGGAATCACGACAGGATTGATAATTGTTGGTGAGATATTGTTTTATCTAAGCTTATTCATCTTAGGAAGGAGTTTTTATGAAAAAATAAAAAGTAAACTGAAATTTTGGAAAACAAAGACCAATGACTCTAATCCTCCATTACAAAGCGATTTAAAATAATATAATGGAGGAATAGTTTGAGTACACATGCATATCCGATGGACTAAAAAAATTAGAACTCTGCCGAATTTAAAATTGCTGCGAAAACCTAACACAGATAATTAATAAATTAAGAAGATATGTTTCAAAGAATCCGTAAACCGATTGTAATCTCAACAGCAATATTATTTCATTTATTGTTGATTTTTCATTTGTTCTTTTCTCCAGTGATCATCGTATTAGCTTCCTATAAATCAATCATAAATGCAAGCTTTGTAGCATTTGTCATTATACTACTTCTTTCATTGTTTTTCGGTAGGGCTTACTGTTCTTGGTTTTGTCCGGGATGTGGGATTCAGGAAGTTTTGGCACTTATTATTAAAAGGAAATCAAAAAACTCAAAAGCCACTTATATTAAGTATTTTATATTCACTGTCTGGTTAGGAGTAATAATTATTGGATACCTGTTAAATGGTATACATAAAATCGATTTAACATATGGAATGTCTGATATAACGATTGAGAGGAAAATAATTTTGACAATTGGTGCAATTATTTTAATCGTTCCGCTTACAGCAATTTTTGGAAGATTTGCATCATGCAAATATATCTGTTGGCAGGCGCCATTTATGATAATTGGGACAAAAATCAGGGATTACTTTCATCTCGTCGGATTACGCTTAAGTTGCGATAATTCAAAATGTAATGAATGTAAATCTTGTTCTAAAAAGTGTCCAATGGACCTTAATGTAATGCAAAATGTAAAAAATGGAACAATGAGTGACTCAGAATGTATCCTTTGTGCTAACTGTATAGATACCTGTAAACAGAAAGCGATAAAATTCACCTTTAAAAAATTAAAACACGAACGCCTAACAAGGATGGTTTAGTTAATTATCTCATCCCGCCATGCGAGATTCGATGAGCTCGGATTCCACTTCGTGGTCTCCTCGGTTGGCTGCGCCGAGCTCGCCTCCCGATTTAATCGGGATCCTCAGTTGCCTTCCGCCTTCGCCGTCTGTCTCAAACCGACAATTTGTAATACCTTGACTGAGTCGGCTTCGGCTGGCACGGTCGGCAGCCCGGGCTTTCCGTTAATATTAATTTCTAGTGAATTAGCATTTAATAAAACTCTTCTAAATTAATCATTGATTATAATTTCCTGACAGCCCTGTACCATGAAAAGAATTATTGTAATAATAACAGGATTAATTGCTTCTATTACATGACTTTAGCAAAGCACGACCTTCTAACACGGAAAATATAGGTAATTTGTTCGTCACAGTTTTTGCGATTTGTTCTGCCTTCGAGACAGTTTTAAAATAACCCTATACATAACAGCGAGAGAAATTCGAGGCTGTTAAACTATTATATTAAAAAAAACTTAAGTTTCATTTGAATTAGTAATATGTATAAAAGATTTGGTTTTATTTTATTTCTTACAGCACTTTTAATAAATGTCTCTTGTTTAAATCGACATTTCATTAATGGAAGGTCCGAACTTGTCTCAATTACAGATACTACATTAAATGACTCTTCTATTTTTGTGGGTTCTGTGCATTGGGTTGATTGGCCAATTAATTATACGTTTCAAGGTCCTTTTGAGGTATGGATTGAAAATACACATCTTAGAACGATTAGTGATTCTAGTGGATATTACTTTATTAATACCATACCCGGGACCTACACAATTAAGTGTCAAAGTGAAGGAAATGAATGGGCTCAACTAATTGAGGAAATGAAGAATCTTGAAATAATGAAGAACAAGAAAATTCGAATCAACTTTTACATTGGATATACAGTCGAATAAAATTCAGATTCTAACGAGATGGTATCATTCCCTGCGAGACAGTTTAAAAATTACCCTACAAATATATATTTTCTAATAAATAGAGGATTTTAATTCTAATTTAGGGGTTAATTTTGATCGTATTCGTAACGGTAATATTGACAATTTTATTAGATACCTGATGAAAAGAATTTTATCAATTATTTTAACACTAAGTTTTTCTCTAACTTTATTTTCACAGGAGACAACTGGAGAAAAGATAGATCAATTAATAAAGGGTTACACAGAAACCGGAAGATTTAATGGTTCAGCACTTGTTGCCTCCCATGATCAAATATTGTTAGAAAAAGGCTTTGGTTATAAGAATTTAAGAGACAGTACATTGAATGACTCAAGTACTATTTTTCAAATTGCATCAGTCACAAAACAATTTACATCAACTGTAATTTTAAAGCTTGTTGAATTAAAAAAAGTTGCATTAACAGATAAACTAAGCAAGTATTATCCCGATTTTCCAAAAGGAGACATTATCACCATTGAAAATTTATTAACTCATACCTCAGGAATTTTTGACTGGACTAATTCAATAAATTTTTCGCCAACAAACGAACAAACCTTACTTGGATTTCTTAAGACCAAAGCCCTTGATTTTTCACCTGGGACAAGTTGGAGTTACAGTAACTCAAATTATTCGCTGTTAGGTTATATTATTCAAAAAGTAACTGGAATGTCTTATGAGTATGCAGTAAGGAAATACATCTTCCTTCCATTACAAATGACACATAGCGGCTTTGACTTTAAGAATTTAATATGTAAAGAAAAAGCTACCGGTTATTCTACTTTCTCTGACAGTTCTAAAATAGAAGGAGCACTATATGATTCAGTTGGCCCATATGCGGCTGGTGAGATTTATTCTACAGTAGGTGATTTGTATAAATGGCATAGAGGTCTTCAATCTTATCAAATAATTAACAGAGCTTCTCTTGAAAGAGCATATACTCCATTAAAAAATCACTATGGATATGGCTGGATAGTTGATTCCCTTTTTAGCAGAAGAATAACTTCACATAGTGGTGACATTTCCGGGTTTAGTAGCAATCTTGCCAGAATTACTGAAGACAACGTATTTATTATATTGCTGAATAATAAAGAAGGTAGCGGTCTGGAAACCCTCACAAAAAATATTTTTGCTATTTTATATAATCAACCTTATAGCATACCTGTTAAAAGACATCCGATTGAACTTAGTGAAGAAATTCTGGAAAAATATATTGGACTCTATGAAGTAATATCTCCGCATGGGTCATTGCAGGGAGAGGTAGCGCTGGAAAATGGAAAACTTATGCTGCAAGCTCATGGGGGGCCAAAGTTAGAATTAATAGCAGAGAAAGAAAATTATTTCTTTGATTTATTTGAAGATAATGAAGGCGACGTGGAATTTGTAATTGGTACTAATGGAAAGGTTGATAAAATTGTTCTTTCTCAAAATGGGGTATCATTATCTGGGGAAAAAATCAGATAGAATATGGTCACAAGCCAGTCGGAATATAAACTATCTATAAAGCGACTATTTCCGGCAGATTATTAAAATACTTTTGCTGACTCGGTCGGTTTAATTAATTGACTGCGTCGAGATCCTTCGATTAGGCGGGATCGGTTGGCTTCGCCGTGCTCGTCCCCCGCTTTGCGGCCTCCTCGGTCGCCTTCTGACGACGCGACGGCCTGCACCGCTCCCAGACACATGCTTTTTTTGCCAATCGTTGTGTAAAATTTAGAAGCTTAGTTTTATGCCATTGTAAAATAATTTTACTCCCGTTGTAAAACATCTTTACAATAGTTTATTCCTTCTCTTCCATAACTTTCTGATAAACTGACCTTTCGGGTAGTGGCATCTTTTTTGAATCTCATTGTCATGTCCTTGACTATTACCTACGGATTACTACTCAACCTGGATAATTATGTTGATATATAACCTGGTAACTTCATTCCGCAGTATTAAAAGGAATCTGAGTTTTTCATTAATTAATATCTCAGGTTTATCTATAGGACTGACACTGGTAATAATCTTATTAACATGGTTACAATTTGAATTAAGCTTCGATAAGTTTCACATAAATGCAGACAGAATATTCAGAGTTGTAGTAGAATTTGAAAGAGAGAAATCTCCGGATAAATTTGCTAATACCCCGGCTCCACTTGGTGAAGCTTTGAAAAAGGATATTCCTGAAGTGGTCGAATATGTCAGATTAGGTTATTTGGACAGAGTGCTTGTCAACTACGAAAATGAACAATTTTGGGAAAATATTGATTTAGCTGATCCGTCCATTTTTAAAATTTTCTCATTTAAACTTTTGTCTGGTGATCCTGAAACAGCTCTTAACAATCCGGGGTCTCTTATTTTAAGTGAAACTAAAGCCAAAAAGTATTTTGGAAATAGAAATCCTTTGGGTCAGACATTGCTCTTAGGTGATAATAAGACTCCCTATATCATAACAGGTGTAATGAAGGATGTACCTGCTAATTCTCAGCTTCAGTTTGATTTTTTGAGCCCCTTCTCAGAAGATAAAAATAATCAATCCTGGGGAATGTGGAATTATCCAACCTATATTTTGGCACGGAGTGAGGGTTCTTTCAGATCCATAAGCGATAAGCTCCCAGAGGTTGTTAAAAAAATTCCGAACGAAGACAAATTTCAGCTTCATCTTCAACCCTTACTCAGTATCCATTTGCATTCAAGACTGCATGCAGATTTACCTACAAACACGAATATTAAAACTGTTTATATTATAAGTTCAATTCTCATTTTGGTTCTGTTTGTAGCTTGTATCAATTATATGAACCTGGCAACCGCCCGATATACAAAGAGAGGAAAAGAAGCAGGTTTAAGGAAGGTAGCCGGAGCAACAAGTTCAAATCTTATTGGACAATTTCTTTGTGAATCGTTTGCCATAACATTTTCTGCGTTCATAATTGCTTTACTCCTTTGTTATTTATTGATGCCGGTATTTATTTCTCTAACCGGTATTTCACTGAACATTGAATCACTTTTCACCTTTAACTCATTTATAAAATTCATACTCCTCATAATACTAATAACATTTATTGCAGGAAGTTATCCGGCCTTTGTACTTTCATCAGTAAATCCGGTCTCTACCATCCGTGATGACTTTAAATTAGCTGGAGTAATTTCAGTTAAGGTCTTTAGGAAAGGGCTTGTCATTTTTCAGTTCTTTATTTCAATCTCTCTGATTACCAGTGCTTTTGTAATTAAGGCCCAATTGGCTTTTATTAAGAATAAAAACCTTGGATTAACTTCTGATCAAGTTGTTGTAGTCCCAATATATCAGGCAAAAGTTAAACCAAAGTATGAACTGTTTAAAAAAGAGATATTAACTAATGCGGCTATCTTAAATGCTTCTGCGGTTGCCTATTACCCTGGAACCCAGGGCTTTTATCAAAATACCTGGTGGGAGGGGCTTGAGAAAGGCGATGATTCAAATTATATGGACTGGATATCTGTTGATCAGGATTTTATAAGCACTCTGAAAATAGAACTGCTAAAAGGGGAGTTCTTTCCCAAAAACATCTCGAATAAGGGTCCAATAGTATATGTTTTAAACGAATTGGCTGTAAAAAAAATTGGATGGGATGATCCAATCGGAAAGCGATTTGATATAATAGGAAAAGGAGTAGTACTAGGTGTTATTAAAGATTTCAATTTTAAATCATTACACAATGAACTCAAACCGTTAGCTCTTACTTACTATCCTGAACAATTTGATAATTTAATGATTAAAATATCTGCTGAGAATATTCCTAATACCCTTGATTTTCTGAAAAAAACGTGGGAAAGTCTTTTTCCCCAATATCCATTCGAATTCACATTTCTCAATGATGATTTTCAGAAAATGTACAAAAAAGAGACAACAACATCATTAATAATAACGTACATTTCTTTAATGGCTCTTTTTGTTTCATGTATTGGATTATTCGGTCTCGTTTTATTCACAATTGATAGCCGGATTAAAGAGATAGGTATAAGAAAAGTTGCTGGTTCAAACACTGGTAGAATTGTTATAATGCTTAACCTGGAGTTTATCAGATGGATATTGGTATCTTTCATAATTGCCTGCCCCATAATAATTTATTCCATGCACAAATGGCTTGAAAATTTTGCTTACAGGGTTAATCTCAGTTGGTGGATATTTGTTTTTTCCGGAATAATTACTATTATTATATCATTATTAACGGTCAGCTGGCACACCTGGAATACTGCAACAAAAAATCCGGTTGATTGCCTCAGGCACGAATAGTAATTATAAAAGACAAGGATTGATAAATTACTTAAACCTGCGTTTTGCAGGCAGACACAATTGCAAAAAGTTTTTCAAACACAGGTTTGCAAAAAAAATGAAGTATATCATGATAAAAAATCAATTTGCTCTGATTCGGGGGGCACAGGTCCCTTTTTTGTTTTTAATCCTATCTGCATGTTCTTCATTGAACAACACAGCTATTGAACAAAAGAGTAAACCTGTTTTGCAATACACCATTTCCATGCCAGAACTCTCCACTCATTATTATCATGTAGAGCTATCTTGCAGCGGTTGGACTAAAGACACAATTGATTTTAAAATGCCTAAATGGATGCCCGGCTACTATCAGATAATGGATTATGCAAGCGAAGTTAAAAACTTTTCCGCAAAGCAGAGTAATGGCAAAATTGTACCGGTAAAAAAAACGAAGGAGAATACCTGGCAAATTGCAGTTATTAGAAATACGCCATTTAATTTAAGTTATGATGTCAAGGCTGATAAGAAATTTGTAGCCAATAACTATTTAGACAGCACACATGGTTACATTATACCTGCTGCATCATTTTTATACATTAATGAGCATATCAATATACCTGTTTCGGTGAAGATAATTGCCAATAAACAATGGAGTAAAATAGTTACAGGGCTGGATCCTGTTTCCGGAAAGACCAACGAATTTAATGCATCAGATTTTGATATGTTGTATGATTGCCCCATACTTATGGGAAATTTGGAGGAACTTCCTCCATTTAAGGTAAATGGAATTGAACATCGATTTGTAGGTTATAAACTGGGTAGTTTTGACAGGAAGGAGTTTATGACCAATTTAGAAAAAATAGTACAGGCTGGCGTGGAAATTATTGGTGATATTCCTTACAAGCAATATACATTCATAGGTATTGGCCCGGGTTATGGTGGCATAGAACACTTAAATAATACAACTGTAAGTTTTGATGGCAATGGGCTAGACAAAAAGGAAACTATGAACAGAATGATGAATTTCCTTGCACACGAATATTTTCATCATTATAATGTTAAACGTATAAGGCCCTATGAACTCGGACCGTTTGATTATGATAATGAAGACAAAACTAACCTCCTTTGGGTAAGTGAAGGGTTAACTGTTTATTACGAGTATCTGATTGTTAAGAGAGCAGGACTAATCAGTGAACAGAACTTGTTTGCCAACTTTGAAAGCAGCATTAATGCTATTGAAAATAATCCGGGGCGTTTTTACCAATCACTGTCCCAAGCCAGCTACAATACATGGAGTGATGGACCTTTTGGTAAGCAGGGGAAAGATGCTAATAAATCTATATCCTATTATGACAAAGGTCCTGCTGTTGGATTGATCCTGGATTTAGCCATACGAAATGCTACTCAGAACAAAAAGTCATTAGACGATGTGATGCGGCTCTTATATTGGCATTATTATAAGCAGTTACAACGCGGATTTACCGATGCCGAATTTCAGCAGGCTTGCGAAACGGTTTCTGGTATTTCTTTAAGTAAGGAGTTTGAGTACATATATACTACCAAAGAGCTTGATTATAGCACTTACCTTTCTTATGCCGGGTTGAAGATTGGAGTAGAAACAGATACAAAAAACAGGAATAGAAAATTTACTATTTCCAGGTT
>JADGPU010000173.1 GCA_017882305.1 Bacteroidales bacterium
TATGGCAAGTACTGCAGATTTTAGAAATGGATTAGTCATTGAATTCAACAATGACCTTTATACAATTGTGCAATTTCAGCATGTTAAACCCGGAAAGGGACCGGCTTTTGTACGAACTAAACTTAAGAACCTTAAAAGCGGGAGGGTAATAGATAATACTTTTTCGTCAGGAACCAAAGTGAACCTCGCCAGAGTTGAAAGACGCCCATATCAGTATCTTTATAAGGACGATATGGGATATTATTTCATGCACCTTGAAACTTTTGACCAGATCCACGTCCAGGAATCATTAATTGAAAATCATGAATTTCTCCTTGAGGGAGTTAGTGTCGAGATAGTCGTTCATGCCGATACCGAAACTATCCTTTCCGTAGATATCCCTCAGTCTGTTGTGATGGAGGTTACCTATTCTGAGCCCGGCTTAAGAGGCGATACGGCTAACAACGCATTGAAACAGGCAAAAGTCCAGAATGGTGCAATTATTATGGTTCCATTGTTTGTAAATACCGGAGATAAAATAAGAATCGATACACGCGACAAAACGTATGTTGAAAGAGTTAAGGGATAAATAGTATTATGGAAGATAAAAAAGGTCAGGCAGAAAGATTAAAGATTTCAAAATTTAAATTAGACTCATTGCTCGATATTACATTATCGATCAATGCGAATCTTCCTACTGAGGACCTTTTATCCAAATATGAGTTCATACTGAGGAATAATCTGGGTATTGGCAAAATCCTCATATTTAAACATTCCGGTACCTGGGAATGCCTTCTAAACGGCGGTTTCCCGAAACATTTTGAAACTATTGATGTAGAATCAAGACTTCTGGGTATCTGCGAGATTTTTTTCGGTGCCCCTGACCTTGGTTTTGAAGGGGTTGATATTATTGTACCGGTATATAATAACAACGTTCATCTTGCCTTCGTTTTTATTGGTGATATCGAGGAGGAAGGGGAAGGAATGAGTCCTGTTCTGAAGCACCTGAATTTCATACAGACTATTTCCAGCATTATTATAGTTGCCATTGAGAACATAAGGTTGTTCAATGAAAGTCTGCATCAGGAAGCTATGAAAAAAGAGCTTGAGCTGGCGGCCAAGATGCAGAGAATGCTCATCCCCGATAACAGTCATATGCCAAAAAATCCAAAATTTATTGTTAATGGATTTTATTTCCCTCATTATGAAGTAGGTGGCGACTACTATGATTGCATCAGATTATCAGAAACAAAAACAGGTTTTTGTATTGCGGATGTATCAGGGAAGGGTATCTCAGCAGCAATTCTGATGTCGAATTTTCAGGCAAGTTTAAGGGCCCTTTTTACCCATGATATAGAACTTGAAGTACTCGTTAATAAACTCAATTCCATTGTGGTTGTAAATGCTGCAGGTGAAAAATTTATAACATTATTTGTTGCAAGGTATGATCATAAAAGCAGGGTCCTTGAGTATATCAATGCTGCTCATAATCCTCCAGTGCTGTATAATACGGTTACCGAAGAGACTCTTCTTCTCAGAACTTCATGCGTTGGGATCGGAATGCTTGATGAAATACCACCGTTCATGAAATCTGAAATAATAATAAGAGATTTCTCAAAGATTGTTTGCTATACGGATGGTTTTTCCGAGTTAAAATATGCTGATGGCAAGGATATTGGAACAAAAGAGATTGTCCGCCATATTACAAATACCGAACCCGTAGAAAATAATATCAGGGAAATGATAGAGGATCTTGGGCTACCACACAATAATCCTTCAACATTTGATGATGTGTCAATTATCGCTGCTGACCTCGTAAAATGACTAAGAGACCAAGGGACGGCGAGACTTGGAGACAGAATAAAGAAATTCTACAAACAAAAATCATGACTACACATGCTTTTTTTGTCTGTTCTCTTAGTCCCTTCGTCCCTAAGTCGCTAAGTCAGCTCACCCGTATCAGATAATAATTCTTTTTGCCTTTCTGTATAAGTAGATATTTATTGTTTGAAAGCATTTTTACGTCTACTATCATCTCAGGATTATCGATTTTCAATTTATTTAAGCTCAGGCCACCTCCAATAACAAGTCTTCTTAATTCACCTTTTGAAGCAAATATCTGCGAATGTTCTGTGCAGAGGTCTGTAATAGTGACACCTTTCAGAAGAATTTCCATTTTAACATCAAAAACCGGAACTCCTTCAAAAACAGAAAGGAAGGTGTTTTCACTCATCTTTTTCAGCGATTCGGTGGTCCCTTTGCCGAATAGAATCTGAGATGCCTCAACAGCACCTTCATATTCGTCTCTCGAATGTACCATCACAGTAACCTCCTCAGCAAGTCTTTTCTGAAGAATACGTTCATGAGGAGCTTTGTTATGCTCAGAAACGATATTTTCAATCTCCCCTTGAGGCAGAACAGTAAAGATTTTAATATATTTTGCCGCATCTTCATCAGAAATGTTAAGCCAGAACTGATAAAACTGATAGGGAGTGGTCTTTTCAGGATCGAGCCAGACATTTCCTGATTCTGTTTTACCAAATTTAGTCCCGTCAGATTTAGTTATCAGCGGACAGGTCAGGGCAAAAGCTTCTCCACCTGCTTTCCGACGGATAAGTTCAGTGCCTGTTACAATATTCCCCCATTGATCGGAACCACCCATCTGAAGCTTACAGTTGAAGTTATTAAACAGATAAAGAAAATCAGTGCCCTGAACAAGCTGGTAAGAAAACTCTGTAAATGACATTCCCTCTTTAGCTTTCGATCCTATTCTTTTCTTAACTGAGTCTTTCGACATCATATAGTTAACCGTAATATGTTTCCCGATATCTCTTATAAATCCCAGGAAAGAATATTCCTTCATCCAGTCATAATTATTTACCATGATTGCCCGGTTTTCATTATCTGACTGGAAATCGAGAAATCGAGAAAGCTGCTTCTTTATAGCTTCCTGATTTTTCCTCAGAGATACTTCATCGAGCAGATTCCTCTCTTCCGATTTTCCGGATGGGTCTCCAATCATCCCTGTTGCTCCGCCAACAAGAGCAATGGGTGTATGTCCGCTCCGCTGGAAGTGCACGAGTAACATAACCTGCACCATATGTCCTATATGCAATGAGTCGGCAGTAGGGTCGAATCCTATATATCCGCTGGTTTTTCCCTTTTTTAATAATTCTTCAGTGCCTGGCATAATATCCTGTATCATGCCTCTCCATTTCAGTTCTTCAACAAAATTCATAAAAGCATTTTTTGAGAATTGCAAATATAACAAACTGGGTCAGATAGTCGGTTCTTCTGGCTTCTTTTTGAACCGGTCGAAACTGCGATTAAACCCTCCCTCTCCTATTATCGGGAATATAGCCGCGGCAATATCGGAAATTGGATTGTAAAACTTTGATTCCTCAATTGTTTTCTTCGGAAGGAATGGCCTCCTGACATCAATTGCATTCAATACAACGAAGAATACACTCATTATCAGAACTGATTTAATTAATCCGAATACAATCCCGAGAATCCTGTTTATAAAGCCCAGAGAAGCAGCATTCACAACTTTGTCAGCCAGTATGCCGATAAAATGAATAATTACGACAATTATTCCGAATGTAATCAGGAAGGCTATTACCCCGACATAATGGCCGGTCATATCAAAATAATCATAAAGTTTTTCGGCAGTAAAAGTTGAAAATTTTATGGCGCCCCAGATTCCAAGAATCAATGCAACGAGTGAAGCCACCTCTTTTATCAGTCCGTTAATAAATCCATTTACCAGTGACAATATGAGAATAACGACTATAATAGCATCTAACCAATTCATGATAATTACAATTTATATAATCAAAGATAATTTATTTTTCAGTATGGAAAGAAAGGAACGAAGGAGACAGAACTCACGATGCACAGTTTTTCTTCTTCCTTGCGTTGTGTGGGGTGCGTCTTGTGTCTTGTATGGTAAAGAGGACGATTTGGAATGATAAAAAAAAGATATACTTTTGCGACTGAAATTGGCCCCATAGTTCAATGGATAGAATGGAGGTTTCCTAAACCTTAGATTCAGGTTCGA
>JADGPU010000174.1 GCA_017882305.1 Bacteroidales bacterium
TTTTGTGTTTAACACCCTTCCTCATTTTAGCCATAGCACCTGTTGTGATTATGATTGTAATTTCCATTTTAAGAAATTACAAAGTAGTTTATGGTTTTTCACTTCTGTCATTATTAGCCGCTTTTTCTTCAATATTCTTTATTCTCCCTTCGGTTCCCCATACGATTGAGCCGTTGTTTATTATCGATGTTTACGGCTTGTTTTTTCTTGGAATAATTATCATTTCGGCATTGCTGGTGACATTTCTTTCATACGATTACATTAAGCAGCTCGAAGGGGTAAAGGAAGAATACTATATTGTTCTCTTCACATCAACACTTGGAGCGGCATTGCTGGCTGTTGCAAATCATTTTGTACTCTTTTTTCTTGGAATTGAAACACTCAGTATCTCATTGTATATACTAATCGCATTCCAGAGAGCGAAAAGCAATTCCATTGAGGCCGGAATTAAATATCTGATCCTGGCTTCAGTCTCTTCTGCATTTTTATTGTTTGGGATGGCCCTGATATATACTGCATTCGGGACAATGCAATTTACTGCTATAGTAGCCGCACTTGGAACAGGAGGTCAATTATCACCACTTGTCATGTCAGGCTTTGGAATGATGATGGTAGGAATTGGTTTTAAGCTGGCTTTAGTTCCATTTCATATGTGGACACCCGATGTTTACCAGGGAGCGCCTGCCCCGGTTTCGGCATATATAGCTACGGTTTCAAAAGGAGCTGTAATGGCAATTCTGATACGTTTCTTCTTTAATCTCAGGGGATTCGATAACCATTACCTGTTTATTGCAATTTCAGCTATCGCGATACTTTCAATGTTCGTGGGAAACATACTCGCGATAAGACAGAAGAACATCAAAAGGTTATTAGGCTATTCATCAATAGCAAATATGGGATACCTGATAATAATATTACTGACCGGCAGCAACAGAGGAATACAGGCTTCAATTTTTTATCTTATATCATATTTTTTTACCACAATCGGGGCTTTCGGTGTGATAACACTTCTTTCGACTAATGAATATGAAGCTGAAAAAATAGAAGATTTTAAAGGGCTCTTCTGGAAAAGGCCGTGGATAGCAATAGTATTTACTCTCTCATTATTGTCATTGGCCGGAATTCCTGTGACTGCAGGCTTCATTGCAAAATTTTACGTTATTCTGGAGGGTATGAAAGCAGGACTTATGTTTCTTATAATTTCAATGATAGTTAATAGTGTCATAGGGTTATACTATTACCTTAGAATTATTACTACTCTCTTCTCAACTGCAAGTAATATTAAACTACCTGAACTTTCACTTATCGGCAATATTACCCTTGGCATAATCGGTATAAGCATATTAATACTGGGTATTTATCCGGGTTGGCTGATTGATATTATAGTAAGGTTTGTTAGTCTTTAGATGTTCTTTATTAGTTTTACTTCCCCTTATAATAAAATAATCAGATTAATATTCTGGCAGGTCTAATCTTCATCTTTTTTATTTATTATGTTTCACAAAAATTGTTATAGTTTGAACTATTACAGAATTCTTGTGTTAATAATATAACAGTAGCAAAGCAGTCTATGATCAATATTCCCAGAACTGATAAAAAAAGAGTCGTAATCGTTGGATGTGGATTTGCCGGGTTAACCCTGGCCAAAAAACTTAGAAACACAGGTTATCAGGTAGTTATTCTTGATAAACATAATTATCACCAGTTTCCCCCGCTTTTTTATCAGGTAGCATCAGCCGGACTTGAAGAGAGTTCAATCCTTTTCCCTCTGCGCAAGATATTCCAGCATTATAAAGATTTTCATCTCAGGAAAGTTGAGGTGAAATCGGTGGATACTGCCAACAATACTCTGTCAACATCCTCAGGAGATATTGAATACGATTGTCTTGTTCTGGCTCACGGCGCTACTAATGCATATTTCGGCTCTGCACCGATGCAGAAATATTCGAGGGGTATGAAGACAATCGCAGAAGTACTTGATTTGAGAAATTCTCTTCTGATGAACTTTGAAAACGCTCTCACAGCTGAAAGTGCATTTGAACGTGAGATGCTTATGACCATTGTAATTATCGGAGGTGGTCCCTCAGGAGTTGAGATAGCCGGGGCGCTGGCAGAGATGAATAAATATGTACTTACTAAAGATTATCCGGAGTTTAAAGAGATTAGGGCAAAAATTTACCTTATTGAAGCGGTCGACAGGGTACTAAGCTCAATGACTAAGAAATCTTCAGACAAAGCCAGGGGGTTTCTTGAAAAAATGGGAGTACAGGTGCTTACAAATACCAGAGCAACCGGTTGCGATGAGAAAACCGTATTTCTTGATTCAGAAAAAAGCATAAGTACGGGTATGATTATCTGGACAGCAGGTATTGCCGGAAACAGTATGGAAGGTCTTAATACTGAATGTTTCTCAAGAAACGGACGTGTCAGAGTCGACAGCTATAACAAAGTATCAGGATATTCGAATGTTTTCGCTCTTGGGGATATCTCTCTGCAGACCGAGGAAAAATATCCTGAAGGACATCCTCAGGTTGCCCAGGTAGCTATTCAGCAGGCAAAGTTATTAGCTGAAAATCTTGCCAGAATGAAGGCAAACAAACCTCTAAAAGAGTTTAAATACAGGGACTTAGGTACTATGGCGACTGTCGGAAGACATCTTGCTGTAGTTGAACTTCCTTCTCTCCGTTTTCAGGGCATCTTTGCCTGGTTTATCTGGATGTTCATTCATCTTATGAGCATAATAGGGGTAAAAAATAAACTCCTCATCTTCATGAACTGGGCCTTTAAATATTTTACTTACGATCAGTCCACCAGATTAATACTCAGGCCTAAAGGTTGTGTAGATATATCATCAAACAATTACTCTATACCGGAATAAAGCTTCATGAACTGAACCCTTTCAATAGCAGCTGGATTTTCGAGATTAGACTTACTTAGCCTGGCTCTGAATGAATCGACAGAATTAAAATCATGGTTCTTCATCCATGTTGATGTATGCTTGAGTATTTCGGGAATTACATCAAATCCCTCTTTATACAGGGCCGATGCAATCTGCACTGTAGTTGCACCAGCAAGTAGCTGTTTAATAAAGGCTTTATGATCATGTACTCCTGTCGAAGCTGAAAGATCGCAACCGACATGACCGGATAATATTGACATCCATCGGAGTGTATGAGTAAACTCTTCAGGAGTACTATAGATCGGGCCCTGGCTCAGAGTTATATTATCAATATCTATATCAGTGTTATATGGTCTGTTGAACAGAACCAGGCCCTTAATACCACACTCAGACAACCTCTTAACTGATTGAGCAAGAGATGAAAAATAAAATCCGATTTTCACTGATATTGGCAAATTGACATAATTTCTGACTTCACGTATAATATCGTAGTAAATCTTCTCATTGTCTTCACCACTTCTGCGCCAGTCAGATGGAAGAATATAAATGTTAAGCTCGAGTGCATCAACTCCTGTCTCCTCTATTTTTTTGGAAAATGAGTGCCAGTCCTGATTGGAGACACAGTTTATACTTGCAATTACAGGTATGTCAACAGATTTTTTTGCCTCATTCAGGAAATTAAGATATTTTCCAAGTGTATTTCGTTTGGCAAAATCATAGATATATGAATAAGCTTCATCGTAGTCATAAATTCTTTTGCTGAAAATTGTGTCGGGTGCATGGCTGAAGGTACTTACCCCATCGGTGTCATTTTTAATAACTTTTTCAGCTTCAATATGTATCTGTTCCTCAAAGAGGGACTTTATAACGATAGCACCGACACCTTTTTTTGCAAGTTCCTTAATATTTGAAATTGAATTTGTAAGTCCGCAGCTTCCTGCTATAAGCGGATTCCTGAGTTTTAAACCTAAATAGGTGGTTTGCAAATTTCCCATGTAAGAATATGTATATTATCCAGATTTTATTTTTAAAAACCAAAGTTAGCAAATCAAAATGAAAAAGAAGAAATCCATTAACCCCAAAGAGCGCAAAGATTAGTTTTT
>JADGPU010000099.1 GCA_017882305.1 Bacteroidales bacterium
TAGCACCCCTGAATTTCCGTCTTGCTTTGAATCCTTTCCAATCAGTTGGAATACAGGGATCAATTAAAAGTCCTTCGAACTCAGGACGAATACCCAGCATAAACTGTGTAACGGCATAGAAATTCCATGAGGCTGTCCCTGTTAGCCAGGAATTCTTGGCTTCACCCGGTTTAAAAGCATCTTTCCCGGCCACCATTTGTGCGTAAACATACGGCTCTGTCTTATGCAAATCACTGATTTCTTCAAGGTATGACGGACATATTTTTTTATAATAATCCCAGGCACGGTTTCCATTGCCAACCACTGTTTCACCTATCATAATCCATGGATTGTTGTGGCAGAAAACACCTGCATTTTCTTTGTAACCAGCAGGATAAGACGATATCTCACCATATTCTATATAGTATCTGGTGAATGCAGGATTATTAAGCACGATTCCGTATTTGCTGTCGAGCCGTTCTTTGACGGCATTGAGTGCTTTGGTGCAAAAGCCATCTTCTTCACCTATTCCTGCCATCGTGCACCAGCCCTGTGATTCTATAAATATTTTGGCTTCTTCGTTCTCATGACTTCCAATTTTACGGCCATAGTAGTCGTAAGCACGGATAAACCATTCTCCGTCCCACCCATGTTTCTTTATTGCATCAACCATTGTATCAACAAGCTTTTGAGCACGCGCAGCCTCAACTTCATTACCTAGTTTCTTACAAAGTTCAACGTAATCACGACCATAAACTACGAACAGACCTGCAATCATAACAGATTCAGCTTTGGATCCTTCTGTTTTGTTTTCTGTGGTCTGGAAAGATTCATCGGGATCGTTTGAAAAACAGTTCAGGTTAAGACAATCGTTCCAGTCAGCACGGCCTATAAGAGGCAGACCATGAGGACCCAGGTTATTTGCTACATGGTCGAATGAAACGGTGAGGTGGTCGAATAAACTTCGTGCGACTGAAATATCATTGTCGAAAGGTACCATTTCATTCAGAATGCCAAAATCACCGGTTTCTTTAATATAGCTTACAGTACCAAGGATAAGCCAAAGCGGATCGTCATTGAAGCCGCCTCCAATGTCGTTATTACCACGTTTATTAAGCGGCTGGTACTGGTGATAGCAACCTCCGTCAGGAAATTGAGTGGAAGCTATATCGATGATCCGTTCACGCGCACGTTCCGGAATCTGATGGACAAAACCAGTCAGGTCCTGATTGGAATCGCGGAAACCCATGCCCCTTCCAATACCTGATTCGAAGAATGAAGCCGAACGGGAAAAACAGAAGGTTATCATACACTGGTACTGGTTCCAGATGTTCACCATCCGGTCCAGCTTGTCGTCACCTGAATCTACTGTGTAGATACTCAACAGATTGTCCCAGTATTTATGGAGATCGGCAAATGCAGCATCAACTTTAGCAGTAGTATTAAACCTGGCAATTGTTTCCTTTGCCTTTTTCTTGTTGATTATATTCTTTGACTCCCATTTTTCATCTTCTTTGTTTTCAACATATCCCAGAACGAAGATGAAATCTTTTGATTCACCGGGTTTCAATTCAACTTCAACATAGTGTGAAGCAATCGGAGACCAGCCGTGAGCTTCAGTATTTTTCGGTTTCCCTTCAGCAACCACCTGAGGCTCATCAAATCCATTGTATAATCCTATGAAAGATTCACGATCTGTGTCGTATCCCTGAATTGGTACATTCACTGAATAATAGGCATAATGATCTCGCCTTTCCTTGTACTCGGTTTTATGATAGATCACTGATCCCTCTATTTCGACTTCCCCGGTAGAAAAATTCCGCTGGAAATTTTCCATATCCGAAGCTGCATTCCATAAACACCACTCTGTAAATGAAAAGATCTTAAGTTTTCTGGCTTTGTTTGCATTATTTGTCAGAGTAAGTTTTTGAACCTCTGCCCATGTTTTAAGTGGAACAAAGTAAAGGACATTGGCTGTGATCCCGTTTTTTTCGCCTTTTATATTAGTGTAATTCATCCCGTGACGGCATTCATAGTTATCCAACTCTGTTTTACAGGGCTTCCATCCGGGGGACCAGATATTCCCTCCATCATTAATGTAGAAATACTTACCTCCGCTATCCATAGGTACGTTGTTGTACCTGTATCGTGTAATACGTCGGAACTTGGCATCTTTATAAAAAGAATACCCTCCTGCAGAGTTTGAGATCAGCGAGAAAAAATCTTCATTACCCAGGTAATTAATCCATGGCCATGGTGTACGTGGATTATTTATCACGTATTCCCTGTTTTTGTCGTCGAAGTAACCGTATTTCATATTTATTTGATTTATATTTTGTTAGAATTATAATTGACTTTGTTGAGCTTTGGCTCTTCTATTGTTTAATTCAATAGTAATTGCATCCATTTTCTTTTGATTTAATGGATAGAGCGTCATCACACCGGCTGCAATCAGCGCAATAATTGTCGGTATCCAACTCATAAGCATTATAATACCCGGAACTGCGCCCTGAATGGCAACGGTATCCTGTCCATTGTAATTAAATGCTGCTAACACGAATCCAATAATTGCACCGGCTAAACCACCTCCGAATTTGGTTGCAAAAGAACCTGCAGAGTAAACAAGTCCTGTAGCTCTTCGTCCATTCTTGAATTCCGAGTAATCTGCAGCATCGCCAAGCATGGCAAAGAAGAGTGTTGGGAATATTGCAGCTCCAAACTCCGAGATAATACCTATAGTGAAAATGGGTATAATATTATTGGGACCGCAAAAAACAAGTGAAGCATTTACAACACCCGAAAAAATCAGTGCATAAATGAACAGATTGCGTTTGCCAATACGTTTGCCAAGAGGAGAAGTTATCATAGCACCTGCGATTGAAGCCAGCATTAATCCGACCATATAAGAAGCAGCCAACAACTGATTGTGCAAATAATGGGAAAAATAGATAACCACAATACCTTGTTTGATCGAATTATAGATATTGAATAGTAACCCAATGACGAGAAGGATGATCCAGGGCTTGTTTCTGATAAGATCTTTCAGGTCTTTTCCCAAACTTGTTTTTTGTTCTTTTGGAGGTTGCACACGCTCCTTTGTTGTAGCAAAAGTTACCATCAGGAAAAGTGATAAGAAAACCGATAAAAGATAAATGGAGTTGCTATAGCCTCTTTTCTGGTCAATGATAGTTATGTCTTTAGCTTCAAGCTTTTCTTCACCGGATACGATAAAAGAGTATTTTTTTTGCGCTTCCATTGAAAAGCTTTTTCCCTTAGTGGGGACATTAAGACTGTCGGCCATTCCGGAATTAGCCCAGGAAAACAGGGCAATTCCATTTTCAGTTTTGATATTCACATTTTTAACATCCTTATTGGTTGATACTGTTACTTCATATTTTTTTGCGTCAAGCTTATCGATATTAACTGACGGATTAATATTGCCAAAGTGTACAACTAAAAACAACAAAGCTCCCTGAACCACCATACCTCCGGTAAATGCGCCAACCATACGATACGAACCAAGACTTGTACGTTCTTTGTCATCGCTGGACATAACAGCCATTAATGCACCGTAGGGAATATTATTCGCTGTGTAGACAAGAAAAAATATCAGATAGGTAGTATAAGCATAAATTATTTTCCCTGTCGGACCAAATTTAGGGGATGTAAACAGCAAAGATAATGTTACTCCTAAAGGAATGGCTGTCCATAATATCCAGGGACGAAATTTGCCATATTTGGAATTTGTCCTGTCGCAGACAATACCCATTGCAATATCGATAATTCCATCGCTGAATCGGGCAATCAACATGAGTAATCCCACCGCAGCAGGATTTATTCCAAAAACGTCAGTGTAAAAAACAAATAAGAAAGTAGCCACTCCGCGCCAGGCTATATTTGCTGCCCCGTCTCCAAGTGCATACCCGATTTTTTCTTTTAAAGCTAGTTTTTCCACATTTTAAGGTTTTAGTAGTTATTACACAAAGTAAAACAAAAATGCGAAGACAAATCGCATCTATATAAGATTGGAACTGTTCTTAATATACTAGCTTTCAGGTTGAAGAACCTTACCAATGTTTTTCACTTTATATCCTCTTAACCCGAAATAGACAATAAAACCAAAACAAAATAAGGGTACAAGGAATCCAGTGGCCATTTTAGATACATCGGCTATCCAACCCATGAACATGGGACACAGAGCACCACCTACAATCGTCATTATCAGAAAAGAGGAGCCTTTTTTTGTCAATCCTCCAAGATCTTTTATACCAAGTGCAAATATTGTCGGGAACATTATCGACATACAGAAATAAGTCAGATAAAGTGCAATTATCGATAACCATCCAAGGCCCAAAACCACAAAAATCATCGCCAGGACATTTATCCCGGCATATAATGCAAGCATCTGGTTGGGTTTAAACCAGCTCATAAGCAGACTCCCTGAGAACCGGCCAACCATAAAAAACACAAAACCAAGAGAGAGAAGGTAAGCAGCTTTTTCATTGCTGAATTGTGGCATTGTTTCAGTAACATAATTAATGAAAAAACTATTGACACCGGTTTGTGCAGCTACATAAAGAAATTGTGTTGCGACTGCGAATTTGAAATGACGATGTTTAAGCAGGTCCCTGTATCGGCCTTTATCGCCATGATCGTCGTACTCTCCTTCATGAATCTCTGGCATTTTGGTTAACATGAACAATATTGCAACAAGAAGTACCATTGTTCCGATAATCATATAAGGCAATGTCATCGAAGCAAATTTGTTTGTTTCTGAACCATTTGTACCCCCGAAAATCAACATTCCCCCTATAGCAGGACCCATTATCCAGCCTAATCCATTAAAAGATTGTGATAAATTCAGGCGCTGTTCTGAAGTTGCTTTCGGGCCCAGAACTGTTGAAAAAGGATTTGCTGCAGTCTCAAGACATGTAAGACCACATGCGATTATGAATAAACAAAACAATGTGAATTCGAATGTCTGAATATGGGCTGCCGGCATGAACATAAAAGCTCCAAGTGCATATAGAAGCAAACCAAATATTATCCCTTTCTTATACCCGAAACGGGTCATTATCATACCTGCAGGTATTGCCATTACAAAATAACCACCATAGAGAGATGCCTGTACCCAACCTGAGCTGGCTTTCGTTATTCCAAGTATTTCCTGGAAATGTTTATTCAGCACATCAAGAAGACTATGGGCAAAACCCCAAAGGAAAAACAAACTTGTAACAAGTATAAATGGAACTAAAAACCCGTATGTAACAAGTTTTTGACGGGTTGCGTTGGTACCAGGATCATTAGTCATATGCAATATTGTTTTGAGAATACAATATTGCTATGATTTCCGACTTTACCAAAAAATTGAAATCTTTTTTGAATCTAAAATTTTGCTTCTTCAATTTGAGGTTCCTCATTCCGATTCGCTCCATTCGAGGAATCGCAGTCTCCTCAGTGCAACCCTTTGTAAGTTCTTTGTTTTTATTTTACCAAAAGGCTCACCTTAAGATTGAACTCATCATAGATGGTCTTATCTCCGAGGTCATCGAAGAAAGAACCTGAGCCATAACGTATATTATATTTTGTGCGATCTACCGTAATATTGGCAAAAAACCAGGTGCCGTCATCCTTTTTCTGCATAACAGCTTTAAACTCAATAGGAATTGTAATGTCTTTGATAGTAAGTGTCCCGCTTACAACTCCGTTACCTTTATCGAATGGAGTACTTCCGGTAATCATAAGCTTTGATGTTGGAGATTTTTCAACACCGAAAAATTCATCAGATTTCAGATGTCCTTGCAACATAGCGTTATTCTCGGAATCTTTAAGAGATTTCATATCTATAATAAACTCACCCGATACAATTTTGTTATCCTGCCAGTTAAGCCAACCAGATTGTAATTTAATTGTCCCGGTATGCTGACCGGTAACTTTTTCTCCTATCCATAATAATTTAGTTGCTGTTGTGTCGGCGGTCAATTTATTCTGTGCTCCTGCATTTACAAAGAATAAACCCAAAATTGTTAAAAACAATAATGCTCTTTTCATTTCAATAAATTTAGAATTTAGTATTAAACATAAAGATTTGACCTTTTGTTCAATCTTCATTAAATTTTCTAACGATTTTATTAACCCGGGTATCCTCTAAAATGATTTCAGAGTTTGTGGATATTTAGGCCGCCACTGATTTCAAATACCATTCCTGTGGAGAAATTCCAGTCACCCCTGGAAATTGATGCAACAGCTTTCCCAATATCGTCAGGTACACCCCATCGTTTTTGAGGAACAAGACCTTCATTTATAAGCTTGTCATATTTATCTTTCATTTTTGTTGTCATATCCGTTTGAATTACACCCGGACGAACTTCGAAGACAAGTATCCCTTCGAAGGAAAGCCTGTCTGCAAAAACTGTTGAAGCCATACTTAACCCGGATTTGGATATGCAATATTCTGCCCTGTTTGTTGTAGATCTGACAGCATAAACTGAGGTTATGAAAACAATAACAGGCTTATAATCAATTATCTGTTGTTTAAGCCAGATCATCTCCCTGGCGATCTTCTGTGCAAAGAAAACCGGCCCTTTCAAATTTATGTTCATAACCCTTTCATAGCTTTCCTCGGTCATATCAAGAACATCATTTCTTTGAAGTGGAGCTACACCGGCATTATTAACCAGAACATCTATCCTCCCGTATCTCTCCAGAATATTTGAAACAACCTCTTTCTGACATGATGTACATGAAATATCCAAACCTATTGGGAAAAACTGGACTCCTCTGCTTTCAACCTCCTGACAGAGGTTTTCCATACCCTCACTGTCAACCGAACGAGCTATTGCTGCAATATCGTATCCTTCGGCTGCTAAAGCTATTGCAACCGACTTGCCGATGCCTCTGCTGGCTCCTGTAATGACAGCTACAGGCTTGTTATTCATTCGGAAAGAATATAATCAGGTTTCTCAGTAAATTCGGTTTAAAGGTAGTGATTTGCCCGACTTTGTCAACAATCGAAGTAAATATCTTCATTATATTCTTTCCGATCCTGTACTAACTATTAACCTGCTCCGGCATTTCTCCCGGTTCCAATCCGATCGTATCCTTAAGCTGATTTACCAGAACAACTGCGCCGGGTGAAGAATATGGTGTACTGGTTTAAGTTTTGTGGAAATTCACTGATCTGGGACTAATCCATGAGAACCTGAAAATTGATCCGGTATAGTATCCGATCAATCTGTAGTAAATCAAAGTACGCGAAAAGACTTTTGGAATAAAAAAAAACAACAGGCCAATCAGTGCCATTATACCTCCTGATATGAGGTTGTTGAATACCAGAAAGATCTGGATCAGAAGTTTTTCAAGCCCGGTTTTATGCTTGCTAATATAAACATGACGGGAAATGAGAACTTCAGTTTTTGTTAATGTAGTTGTTTTGAGATTTATTCTTGAGCTGCCACCATGATTATGTTCAATAGTTATATTTCTGCAAAATGCGATTTCGCTATCAATATTCCGGACCCGTCTGCAGAGATCGACATCCTCAAAGTACATCCAGAAGTCTTCATCAAATCCACCTAACCTCTTAAATATCTCATGTCTGATTAACAGCACCGATCCCGATACCCAGTCAGGAAAACTGATATCAGGCATCCTGCTTCCCTCTTCCCGCTTGCTTTGTCCGAAGAGTGCTCTCTGAAATCCGGTAAGATTCAATACGGAAGGAAACTGACCATAAGCGGTACTCTCTTTACCCATATCATTTACCTGTCTGCACGAAACGATACCGAACCATGGATTCTGCTGTGCAGTATTTAAAAGCTTTTCAATCGCAGATTCCACTGCTATGGTATCAGGATTAAGGAACAGGAGGAAATCTCCTTCAGCAAATTGCGCTCCAAGATTACATCCATTGGCAAATCCTCCGTTAGCCTCATTATATATGAATCTGAACTTTGGAAAGCGATCTTCAGTTTTATAGATCGTTTCTTCGCCGGAATTATTATCAACAACAATCACTTCTGCTTTGAAGTTCTTCCCTGAGAATGAGTCAAGAGCATCAAGGCATTTATTAAGCCTTTTCCACCCTTTGTAACAAACTATGATTATTGAGAGATCTGTCATTCAATCCTAATTTTAGCCACTTAATCCTATATCTTATTATTTAAAAGATGGTTCTGGTTGCTTGTTTACTCTTATTACGTAATATTAATTTGTCCCTTAATCTCTTCGTCCCTCAGTCTCTCCTCTTCCCCCATTTTCCCATTCTCTCCTTCTTCTACCTCCTCATCCATCCATTCATAAACCGGCCGTTGCGGACCCTGATTCCTGTACCAAACGGACAAGACAACACCCGAAAAGAATCCAAGCATATGTGACTCCCAGGAAACATTTTTATACACTCCCGGAAACAGTCCCCATACCATTGATCCATAAAGAAATACAATAAGCAGGGATAACGCAACAAGCCTGAAGTACCTGCGTATTATGCCGCTGAAAAAGAGAAATGATGCAAGGCCATAAACAAGTCCGCTTGCTCCGATATGCCAGGCTTCCCTGCCTGCAAACCAGACAAGCAATCCGGTAAGGAAAAATGTCCAGATAAAGACTTTTAATGCTACCTCCGAATAAAAATAAAAAAGTGCTATTGAAAGAAAGAACAGTGGTATTGAATTATTGAATAAATGAGTAAAGTCGGCATGAATAAAAGGAGAAAATAAGATTCCGGGAAGTCCCTGTACTGAAAGGGGATAAATTCCTAAACGTGAGAGATCTATTCCAAAGAGCACTTCAATAATCTTCACCAACCACATCAAAAACACAAATATCCCCGGAATAATCATACTAAGAAGAAGTTTCTTCCTGTAAAAGGCACCTTCTTTCTCTATATCTGAAACATGTTTTGACATTGTTAAATATGGTGCTGAGTACTTGTTTCTCGTTTCGTATTCATCGTTTCTCGTTTCTTGTTACTGGTAAACAGGTCTTGTAAAAATATTCTAAAATGCAGCGTCATTGCGAGGAGTGAAGCGACGAAGCAATCCTTCTCTCCCATTCTCAGTCCCTCCCCGTATACACAATCCCCGCTGCTTTTCTAATTCTGTCGAGTGTATTCATCAGATTAAGACTGAACGAATGAGGAACGACATCGCTCTGGAGTTTTCCTTCATCAAGGCATTTCATTACTTCTGTTGCTTCGAACTGATAACCCATTCCATCAGGCAGAAGTGAATATTTCATGTTTTCTTTGTCATTCAAAGCAACGGTAAGCCGTTGCGACATATCACGACCTCGTGAGAAGAAAAGATTCCCGTTTTCACAAAGTATATCACATCCTATCCCTCCGGCAGTGCGGAATGAGCTGTAAAGTGTCGCCATGTGGCCGTTGTCATAACCAAAGATAATACTTATAGAATCCTCAGATCCTGTCTCTGTAAATGACGCTTTTGCGATTACTTCGGAAGGAACTCCAATAAAATACAGAGCATCAATTACCGGATATATCCCAATATCAAGAAGTGAACCGCCGCCAAGGTCCAGGTTGAATTTCCGATCGGCTGGATTATAAGGAGCCTGGAATGAAAACCGTGCATTCAGATGAAGTACCTTACCAGGTTCACCTTCAAGCAGAATTTCTTTTGTTTTCCTGTAAATTGGCTGGAAAGGAGTCCAAAGCGCTTCCATCAGAAACACTTTCTGCTTTTCAGCTTCACTAATCATCGCCTTTACTTCCGTACTGTTTAAAGCAAATGCCTTTTCGCATAAAACAGCTTTTTTATTCTTCAGACACATCAAAGTATGCTCAAAATGATGAGAATGAGGAGATGCAATATAAATCACATCGACTTCGCTGTCATTTACCAGATCTTCATAACTTCCATAAAACTTCTTAAAACCAAATTCTTCTGCGAATAGTTTTGCCCTTGTCAGGTCACGTGATCCTACCGCATAGAATTCAACATTATCAAGAAGTTTTAATCCGTTTGTGAATTTAGCAGACATCTTTCCGGGAGCAAGAATTCCCCATTTATATTTCTTATTCATACCAAAAAATATTTTGATAAATATAGAAATTAGTTGGGTATTTTGCTTTCCATCCCATAGTTTGGTTTTGCCCCACAACCACGTCAGTTTAATTCAGGATGGGAATTCAAGATTGCTTCGCAAGTAAAGTACACGGTCATTGCGAGGAGCAATGCGACGAAGCAATCTCAATAGATAATCAGCAAATAAATTAAATAAGTCCTCATGGGGAGATGCCGCGCTGCGGCAGAGGGGTTTAAATCTCAAAAATAATAGTCACTAATCGAAACTTAAAAGAATTTTAAAAAAGTTTCATTTTTATCTCACTGATTATCTGTCACTTAAAAAATATATTATAAAATAATTGATTTTTTTAGTACTATGTATTGCATAGTATATTTTTTTATATATATCTTTGCATTGTCATGTTACATGTATTAAACAGTAGTAATAAATTAAAAGCACCATGAAAATCACAGTAAGCATTAATCTCGGCGGATACTCTTTTAACATTGACGAAGACGCTTATGCCGAATTAAAGAGGTACCTCAAGAATCTTGAACTTCATTTCGCCGGAGAAGAGAGTTCCTCTGAGATCCTTTCTGATATTGAGACCCGGATGGCAGAACTGTTCCGGACAAAACTAACCAGCTATAAGCAGGTAATAACCATTGAGGATGTTCAACAGGTCATAAAGGTTTTAGGGACTCCTGAAGATATTTCGGACACCGAGGGACCAACTGCTCGCGATAAGTTTTCATCGCCTGGTTATCACAGGATGTACCGCGATACCGACCATAGAGTTATCGGAGGGGTCTGTGCAGGAATAGCCGCATATTGGAATATTGAACTCTGGGTTGTCAGATTGATCTTTTTTGTACTTGCAATGATGGGAGTCGGCATTCTGATCTATCTCATTTTGTATATCGTTCTTCCTGAAGCAAAAACTACCGCCGAGAAAATTGCGATGAAAGGGAATCCTGTCAATATCCATAACATAAAAGATTCAGTAAAACAAGAATTTGATACTGTCAGAAAGAACATGAAGCTCTGACAGGAGTTGATCAAAAAATATCAAAAGGTTAAACTTTAAAAAATATATACCATGGATTTAGAAAATAATAAAGCTCAAATGCGCAAAGGGATACTGGAGTATTGCATCCTTTCGGTGTTGTCCAGGAATTCCTGTTATGCAAGTGACATTATTAAGGAACTTAAGGAGGCGGAAGTAATTGTGGTTGAAGGCACTCTTTACCCGCTTCTTACAAGGCAAAAAAATGCCGGATTGCTTAGCTACCGCTGGGAAGAATCCCAACAGGGTCCTCCTCGTAAATATTATGAACTTACGGATGAAGGCAGGAAATACCTGACCGACCTCGATAAATCGTGGCAGGAGCTTGTCGAATCAGTTAATCTGATCAGAACCAGATAACCTATTATTAACCAATTAAAAACCGATACTAATGGACAAGACAATTAAAATAAATCTCGGTGGTGCTCTGTTTCAGATTGATGAGGAGGCATTCCGGATATTGCGCGATTATCTTCAGGCAATTAATAACCGTTTTGGCAATGTTCAGGGTGGACATGAGACAATTGAAGATATCGAAACGCGTATTGCTGAAATATTTCAGTCGCAGAAAGGTTTGGCCGGAGTTATTACCAGAGAAAATGTTGAAGCAATGATCACTATTATAGGCAAACCGGAAGATTTTGACCACGGTGAGACTGATACAGGAGCCCCGGTTTACACTTCCCAGAAAAGAAGAATGCATCGCAACCCTGACGATTTTATTATCAGCGGCGTTTGCGGTGGTATTGGGGCCTATCTCGATATGGATCCTGTTTTGTTCAGGATCCTGTTTATTATTTCGGCAATGTTTGGCGTGGGATTACTCGTCTATATTGCTTTATGGATTGCACTTCCTGTTGCCAGAACAGATTCTCAAAAAAAAGAAATGTCTGGTAGTTCATATCATTCAACCAGGTTGCAGAACAGACAATACGATGACACTCAAATGACTGGTGCTCCTCTATACAACACAGGATATAACAGCCCATCCAGAGTTGGAAATGCAATCGAAGAAATTTTCAGGGCAATTGGCAGAGTGTTCTATATCATAATACGCATCTTCCTGATAATGATAGGTGTTGTGTTTGTACTTACAGGATTTCTTTTCATTTTAAGTTTTGTAATCGTCTTTATTTTCAAATTCCCCGGAGTATTCTCAATTGATTCTTCCGGAATCAACCTTATCAATTTCACCGATTTTCTCAATTATATTGTGAATCCTGCATCCGTTCCCTGGATAATCATATTGACATCAATTGCCTTGATTTTACCAATGCTTGCACTTATTTACTGGGGTGTAAAAATGATATTCTGGTTTAAGGCACGAGATGGAGTTGTCAGTTTAGTTGCTCTGGTCGTTTGGGTAATGACAATTGCAGCGCTTGCCATAATCGGGTTCAATGAAGGAATCAGTTTTGCCCAGACCGCTAAAACATCAG
>JADGPU010000100.1 GCA_017882305.1 Bacteroidales bacterium
ATTCTGAAGAAGAAGAAGCCCGGGTTTTTTACCGGTTTCAATCCTCCCAAACTGTTCCTCTTCTCCCAGAGCCTTTGCGCCATTTATTGTAGCCCATGAGACAAGATTTTCGATCAGTATTTCAGGAAAGTTAGCCTGAAGTGTTTTGAGCTCTTCAAGGATACTGAGATTAGAATTTGAAGCAAGACTATCGGTTCCGATGACAATCTCACAACCCTCCTCAATCAGCAGATTTAGCGGGGGGATTTTATTTTCGATATAAATATTTGAATTGGGGCAGAGACACCAGAATAAATTTCCCCTCTCCTTAATAATCCGGATAGTTTTACTGTCAGAAAAAGTATTATGGACAAGAATCAGATTTCCTGACTTCGTTACCTCATTTAGGATTACATCAGCATGACTTTTAGCAGTTTCCAGCCTCGAAGGCATTAATCCTGACCGTTTGTATGAAGAAATCAGGGGTCCGGTCTGATTTTTTAGAAAAGTTTCTTCCCCGTCCGTCTCCATAAAATGAATGGAAGTTATCTTGTTATTCAAACTTTCATTTCGGAGAAGCCTGAAAAGAGTCAGCGAAATCGAATATGCCGAATGGGGAACCAGTGTAAAAGGAAGATCCATTTCCCTGGCTTCTTTAGCAACATTGAGTATTTCATCCATTCGCCTTTTGGCTTTATCCAAATCAAGACCAAAAACTTCAAGAAGGTTTATATAGCTGATCTTGCTCTCTTTTTTTATTTTGAAGGAATCTGAAGTATTACAAACATCCGCACATAAGACTATTCCTTCCTGAAACATATAATTATCAGCAGAAAAAGCGGAAGAGAATATATCTTCATTATTATTATACCTCGTACTTCTGATTTGTTCGATAAAATTTCCAAGCCCCATTCCTCTTGAAGTGAATCCCTTCAAATGAGAAAGCTCCAGATGACAATGACAATTGACAAAACCCGGAATTATGATACCATTATAAAATTCTGTGGAATATTTTTCTTTCAGATCACCTGCTGTTTCTTCAACACTGATTATTGTCCCATCGTCTTCGGTAGTTATCACTGCTCTTTTAAGAGAAGGACCGGAGTTGGTAATAATGTATTGAGCTGTAAAGCGTTTCATACCGCAACCAGGGTATGGGTAAGTGAGATATTCTCTATTTTAACATGTTTCTCATGACCATAGGGAAGGTTATCAAAATCATAGAGCCAGCCTCTTAAATGACGAATTCTGTTCCCAGGAACAATTATGATCAGATTGTAGGTATGTGGCCGGCCATCTTTTATGTAATCAGGTGATTTAACGTAGAGCCTTTTCCCTGTTTCTGTACTGTCAGAAGAACACGAAAATGCAGTTGCTCTTGGATTAATCGACTGGTCATCAGGAAAGAGAGTAATAGAAAATGAAAGTGTATAAACGCCGGGTTTGTAAAGTGTCATATCAAATACAGTCGAGTCGTTGGACGAAAGGGAGGGAAATGAATAGAAACCCTTCCCCGGCCAAATGTTCGAATTACGTGCCAGTGTTATAATAGATTCTTTTTCAACACGGGATTCCATCTCACTTAATCTCCCAAGAACCTGGTCATATATCTTATTCAGTTTTTTGGGATTATTTAAAAAATAATACTTCATCGTTTTGTCCATGGTTTCTTTTGTATAACCATGGTTTTCAATAACCTGATAATAGGTAGTGATAGAATCAAGGGAAGAAGCCCAGTAATTAATCCTGGAAATGCTTAGAAGTCCATCCGTTAAATGAATATCGGTCAACAATGAAACCAGTTCTTTTTCAGGGATCAGATTTCTTTTGTCCAGTTTAGGTTTTCTGCCGGAACAAGATCCCGTTAGTAACGAAATTATGATCAATATGAGAAAACCAAACCTGATCATAGTACTTTATTATTAAGGGTTATTCTCATTTAGTTTTTGTAAAACAGGATATTCAGTAAATATAATAATTGATTGTCAAACATTCTTATTGAGATACTTTTTCGTGAGAAACCTGACAGGGTACCATGCTGCCCAGTATCCGATTAACAAAACTGTTCCCGGAACAATTATAAAATCCTTTATCTTCATAACTACCGGATATGAATCCATGATAAGAGATTGACTCTGAAGTTTTACAAGCCCATAAGTCTGTTGCAGCCAGCAGACTACAAAACCCAGAATAATTCCTGAAAGTGCACCGATTATAGAGATCAGCCATCCTTCAAAGATGAAAATCTTTCTGATTAGGTTGTTATCGGCTCCCAGACTCTTAAGTATCTCAATATCCCGCTCTTTTTCAATTATAAGCATTGTAAGGGAGCCAATGATATTGAACGAAGCAATAATAAGAATAAGGGTAAGGATGAAGAAAATAGCAAGCCTTTCGGATCGCATTACCTTATAAAATATTGCCTGTTGTTCGTACCGGTTCTGAACTGTAAAACCCTTCCCAAAGATTTTTATGATGTCCTTTTGTACAGCCTGTGGATCGGCATACTCCTTGAATTTGATCTCAACGGTAGTTACTCCTTTATCAGTTTCAGTCAGTTCACGTGCGAAATCTATAGGGATATAAACATATTTTGAATCGTACTCTTTTTCAACCTCAAAAATCCCGGAGGGAAATATAAACTTATGATTTAATGAGTTCTCAGCACTGAGATTGGTACTTCCAGTCTTTTTGGGGAATATAATTTCCAAAGGAGTTATAAAGTTAACCCTGATTCCAAGATATTGGGCAACCCCAATACCAGGTATAGCATATGGACGGCCTTTATCGTTTCTGAGCGTAAATTCACCCTCCCACATAGAGCTGTCGATATTTGAAACCATTGCATAGTTGTCATCAATACCTTTAATGGTAGCTATAAACTGACGTGAACCGTATTTTAGCAGAGCATTGTCTTCAATTGTAAGAGAATAACAGGACAATCCTTCAACTTTTGCAAGAAGTTTCAGACGTGCCGTGTCGGCAATAAATGTTTTGCCCTCAGCAGCTGTTATTTTAATGTCCGGATCAAAGGTATTGAAGATGGCACTTACCATTGTTTCAAGTCCGTTAAATACGGAAAGAATAATTATCAGGGCCATTGTGCCAACTGATACTCCGGCCACTGAAACGGCTGAAATAATGTTTATCGCATTCCTCGATTTTTTTGCGAACAGATATCTTTTTGCTATGTATAATGAGAGCTTCACTATTCTTGCTTTCTGGCGGTAACCAGCAATCCGGTTCCGGTTTTATTAGTTAAACAGAGATCAAAAATGTTAAGAATTATTGAAACAGGGAAAAAAATCAAATAATAAAAAGGGAGAAGCAGGAAAAAGAGGTAAGAGACATTCAGCATCTTAATCGGATATTTCATGGACAATCGCCAGGAGATATTTCCCGGTTTTCCATAAGTATAACCTGCTTCAATAGTTCTGAAACCGGCAAGTGAAAGTTTTTCAGTTATATCTTTAATACTGTATCCGTCTCTTACATGTTCATCAATGAAAGATTCTTCCTGATCGCTGTGTACATCGGAGCCTCCTTTATCCGAAGGTGTGGATATCAGCAATATACCATTGTTTCTAAGCGATTTGTAGAAATTCTGAAAAACCACGATATCTTCTTCAATATGCTCCATTACATCTACCGAAAGAATTATGTCATAACAATCGAGGTCATTCAGAGTTGTGAGATCACATGTATAAAAAGTAACACGGTCCGACAATCCTGCTTTTGAGAAAAAAACATTACAATCGTCTATCTGTTCTTTATTGATATCAATCGCTTTAAACTTCCACCGCCTGTTCATCCTGCTCATGTGCCAGGTGTATTGTCCAAATCCTGAACCTGCGTCCAGAACAGATGCTTCTCCGGGGAATTGACGGGCAATCTTCCTTAATGCTTTTTTAACATGCCACGTACGGAGCAGGAGGAGGTTAAGAAGAAAATACAGGGTTTTTCTCAGTAAATGAGATCCTGCGAAGAACCTGCCGAGTAATCTTTTTATAGGCTCGTACTGCATATATATCAGGATTTCAGCAACTTGTCTATCTTGTCGATATAGTCAAGGCTATCATCAATATGGAAGGCAATATCCGGTACTATACGGAGCTGAGACCTGACTTTCTGACCAAGGTCAAATCTAATCTTGGAGCTGTGTTCCACTATTGCCTTTAGGATATCATCCTGGTTTGTTGCCGGGAAAATACTTATATAGATTTTAGCAAAAGAGAGATCGGGACTGACCCTTACCCTTGTTATTGAGACTAACTTACCGTGGGCGAATTCGTTTCCTCTTTTAAGAAAGATGTCGGCCAGCTCTTTCTGAATTAAACGCGATACTTTTTTCTGCCTTGTCGATTCCATGGCCATTTTTATTTTAATCCGGCAAAGGTAATAAAAAAGGCGCAACGGCACAACGGCCAACGGTGTAACGGTTCTATGAATTTGCCTTTGCACCGTTACGCCTTTTTTAGTAGCTTTGCGATGAATTTTTACTAAAGAATATAATGGACATTGTTGTTAGCGGTATCAGATCGACGGGAAACCTGCATCTTGGAAATTATTTCGGTGCTATAAAGAACTTTCTCAAAATGCAGAAAGAGAACACCTGTTATTTCTTTATTGCTGATTATCATGCGCTTACAACTCATCCTAAACCAGCGGACCTTCATGGGAATATCAAACAGGTTTTGGCAGAATATCTTGCATGTGGCATTGACCCGGAAATTGCAACAATATTCATTCAGAGCGATGTTCCGGAAGTCTCTGAGTTATATCTTTTGCTGAATATGAATGCCTATGTAGGCGAACTTGAAAGGACATCTTCATTCAAAGAGAAAATAAGAAAGCAACCCGATAATATTAATGCGGCATTATTGACTTACCCGGTACTTATGGCTGCTGATATTATAATACACAAAGCTAATAAAGTGCCCGTAGGTAAGGACCAGGAGCAGCATCTGGAGATGACACGCAGATTTGCCAGACGATTTAATACGATGTATGAAGTAAACTATTTTCCGGAGCCTGATGCATATAATTTTGGTCAACAACTTGTCAAAATACCTGGTCTGGATGGGACAGGGAAAATGGGCAAAAGCGAAGGGAACGGGGTTTTTCTTGCTGATACACCTCAGGAGATAAAGAAAAAAGTGATGAGAGCGGTTACCGATACCGGTCCGGCAGCACCTGGTCAGGAGCCATCTGAACCGGTTAAGAATCTGTTTACCCTTATGAATGTAGTTTCAGATCAGGATACTGTTAAATACTTCACAGATAAATTTGCCTCTTGTGAAATCCGTTATGGAGATATGAAAAAACAGCTTGCTGAGGATATTATAAAGTTTACAGAACCAATAAGGCTAAGGATCAATGATATACTCTCGGATAATAAATATCTTTCAAAAGTTGTCGCAGATGGTGCAGAAAAGGCCAGAGCAAGTGCCTCAAAAACTGTGAGAGAAGTGAGAGAAATAATCGGGTACAGGCCATTTTAAGTTAAAAAAAAGCCAGGGTTTCGACCTGGCTGCCCTGAGCGATCAGGGATATGATTGAGATTGTCTGTGTAATAACCATAAATCAAATTGCGTGCCAAAATGGGGAAAAAGATCGCAATTATATCGGTGATACTCCTGATTTCAGGTCTTGCCATAATGGGATATTTTCTCCAACAGGGCAGAAAGAATCTATTTACAGATCCTTACAAAGCTATTTCTCCTGATGCCTGTGTTGTTATTGAAACGGTTGATCTTAAAAGTTTCCTGAATTCACTTACAACCGGAAGGGGATTATTTGGAGAAGTAGGAAAGGTCAGGGAACTTGGAAGGTTTAACCAGGAACTGAAATATCTTGCTGACCTGTTGAATAAGCAGAACTTTAAGAAGTTATTTAATGAGGGGGCTGCAATCATATCATTTTACCCCGACAGGAAAGGAAGAATCATTCCTATGCTTTCCATGCCGGTATCAGGCGACATAAGGTCAAGACACATAAAAGATATGTTGAGTTCATCGGGAGTTAAAGAGGTGACAGAAACCAACCTCAATGGGAATTCAGTTATTGAGATTCCTTTTAACGCTGACAGCCGGAAAGACACAGCTTATATTTCGCTTATTTCAGGGTTAATGGTATTCAGCAATTCGAAAGCGCTGGTTGAAGGAGCAGCTATTCAGACAAGCAGGGGGAATGATGTCAGAAATGTACCTGGGTTTTCAAGAGTATTACTGGCATCCGGGAAAAATGTGGATAAAATATTTGTCATTTTTTCTAATCTCCCTGATCTTCTCAGGCCTCTGTTGCTTACAGGCAAAAAAGAATTTTCAGATAAGGTTGTCAGACTTGCCGGAACCGCAGGAGGAGATATTTATATAAGTGAAGATGGTCTCGTTCTGAGCGGTTATACCGAAAGTCCCGATTCATCTCAATTACTTTACAAGTATAAAATACTTCCTTCCAGGGATTTTCATACTTATAAGATTCTGCCGTCATCAACAGTTCTTTTTGAGACACTTGTTCTCCCCTCTTTAAAACCTCACAATTTATCTGATACATCTGTATCAAAGGAAGCATCAGATCTTGCAGCAAAGATTAAACCATATACAGGAGGGGAGATAACACGGGCAATAATTGATTTAAAAGGAAGATCGGTTACAGATAATACATTAATTATCTATGAATTAACTAACCGCGATCAGGCTGAACAACTTTTCCTTGAAGAACCCGGTGCAAAAAATGAAATTCTTTATTTTGAGCCTGATGATCAGGTTAAAATCCCTGTTTACAGGACTTCTTTCAAAGGTCTGGTCAGAGTTCTGCTGCCAGGTTTCGCCCCCGATTTCAATGAAACCTATTTTGCATTTTATGATCATTTTATGGTTGCAGGAAACTCATATGCTGCCATTTCAAGATTACTATACGACAATATCCTCAACAAAACGCTTGCAAATGACCTTACATATCGTGATTTCCAAAATACCCTGCCCAGTCGTGCCGGGTATTATTTCTTTTGTATTCCGTCGCGTATTATTGATTACCTGGCAGGGTTCCTGAATGAAGATATTATTACTGCACTCAAATCAAATAAAAGCTCACTCAGAAAGATTCAGGCTGCAGGATACCAGTTTGCATCGAGTAATGGCATGATATATAACAGTCTGTCAATCAAATTTAAGGAAGAGGCCAGGGAAGAATCGACAACGGAATGGGAGACCTTGCTTGATACTGTGGCTGGTATAAAACCATTCTTTTTTACAAATCATATCACAGGAGCGAAAGAGATTTTCATTCAGGATATGAAGAACAATACATACCTGATAAACGCAGCCGGTCGTGTTCTCTGGAAAGTGCCACTGAATGAGAGGATTTTAAGTACAATTTATATGATTGATTATTACCGGAACGGGAAGTATCAGTTACTTTTTTCCGGCAGGAATTATATTCATCTGCTCGATAGAAATGGTAACTATGTTGAACGATACCCTGTTAAACTCAGGTCGCCGGCAACAAACTCCATGGCAATGTTCGACTATGACAATAACTTGAATTACAGGCTGTTTATTGCTGGCGAAGATAAAATGATATATTCATATGACAAAACAGGAAATGTTGTAAAAGGATGGACCCCTTTCAGAACCACAGGTAACGTAAAGGCAGAGATAAATTATTTTAAAGTTTCAGGGAAAGATTACATTGTGGCAGCTGATGAAAATGCAGTCTATTTTCTTGACCGGAGCGGAAAGAGAAGGATCAACCTGAAAGAACCGGTTACTAAAGCTGAAGGGTCGCCAATGCGTCTGAACGTGGCGTCAGATCCATCTATAGTATGTTCATCTCCTGATGGAACCATACAACATATATTTTTCGATGGCAACGTTAAAAAGTTCAGTATTAAGAAGTTTTCAGGTGAACATTCATTCGATATTTTTGATGTAGATGGTGATGGTTTTGGTGAATATATTTTTATTGATAAAGGTATATTGTATCTTTATAACCATAACAGATCAGAGATTTTTACCAGGGAATTTGGCTCAGATGATCTGGGCGGACCAATTAATTTTATCTTCTCATCTAACAACAGAAAGATCGGAGTGTTTGATGTGAAAAAGAATCTGATCTATCTTATCGGAAAGAACGGTAAAACAATGAATGGATTCCCTCTCAGAGGGGCATCTATGTTCTCAATCGGGAAGTTGTCGGATAAAAGCGGCTGGCATCTTATTGTCGGTGGCACAGACAGGTTCCTTTATAATTATAAAATAGACACAGATATTAAATGAGAAACAGTATGTTATGGATGTCATTACTGTTGACTTTAATCAGACAGTTTTAAAAACTGACATTAACCTTATATGAATACTTATTTAGAAGCAAAATGATCTGGAAAACAAAATTTATATTGATTCTATTTTTTACAATTATCATTGTCAATGCATCAGCTCAGAATAGCCAGGTAATGTACTTTATGAATCTGCCTCAGAATCATATCCTTAATCCGGCTATCCGGCCCGTCAATTCATTTTATTTAGGTTTGCCGGTTCTTAGCGGGGTTTATGCCGGCATAAATAATGATTTTCTGGAATTAAAAGATATTTTTATTCCAGGTCTTAAATCGGGCTCCAATTTAACTTTTCAACAAAGTAACTTTGATCTGAACAAAATTGTAGATAATCTCAAAGATCACAATAATATTTCAGCCAACATAAATTTACAACTATTAGGGTTAGGATTTACTGTTGGAAAAGATCTGTATTTTTTTGTTGATATAATTGACAGGATTGAAACAGAATCTGAATTTCCAAAAAGTTTTTTAAAATTATTTATTAATGGGAATGATCAATTTTTAAATCAGACTATCGACCTGTCCGGGCTGAATTTGAAAGCGCAGTATTTCAGGGAATTTGGGTTTGGATTCTCAAAAAACATTACTGAAAAATTGAGGATAGGAGCCAAAGCAAAACTTCTGGCAGGGATAGTGTCTGGAACCCTTGACAACAGGACAATGAGCCTTGAAGTGAATGATGCTTTTTCCCGGACAGTCAAGGCTGATGCTTCGTTTGATATAAGCGGGAATACGTGGATAACCGAAATGAATAATGATTTGAATAAAAACAATCCATCCTCTTTAATAAAAGATTATGCATTGAATTCATTTTCAAATCCTGGTCTGGGTATTGACTTTGGGGCTGTGTATAATCTGAATAAAATGATTTCGCTTTCTGCAAGTGTTACTGATCTTGGTTTCATAAATTGGAAAGATGACCTTAAAAGTTATAAAGCAAAGAATTCATTTGTATTGAGTGGATTGAGTCTTAAAGATGTTGTTGATCAGAATATCTCAAAGAACGATCTGGTCAATGAATTAACGGATACTATAAGTAACAGTTTTATTGAGAACTCAAAACCTTCTTCTTACAGAACGTATCTGCCGGCTGATGTTTTGCTTGGAGCAAATTTGAATTTGTTTCAGATTCTTTCTTTTGGGGTGCTTTCCAGTTCAAAAATTTATTTTGGACAGATTAAAGAATCTCTCACATTATCGGCTAATGCATATATTGGAAAGGTACTCTCAGGAAGTCTTAGTTATACTGCAGCTAATTATACTTATAATAACTTTGGCATTGGTCTTGCATGCAAAACAGGTCCGGTACAAATATACCTGACTGCTGATAAAATCCCTTCAAAATGGAGTAAAATATATATCGAAAAACCAGATCAGAAATTTTTAACTTTATCACTGCCTGACAGATGGTATGCATTGAATTTACAGTTTGGTGTAAATATTTCATTTGGAAAGATGGGAAACAAAAAAATTGATAAGCCAATGATTCTGCTTGAATAATTATTTTAAGAATTATGATCCTGATTCGCTATTTATTAATCAGCATAATTGGTTATCTGATAATCAGATCTTTCATAAATTTTGGGAAAGAAGGGTCTTCTTCATCTTACATACAAAAAACGGAGAAAAAAAATAAAGCAACTTCCAAAAAAGTTTCAAAGGAAATAGGTGAATATATCGACTATGAGGAGATTAAGAAATAGAAGCCTGTGGTTATTTGCTTACGGTTCTAAGCTTCTTTGCAAGAGAATTTGCAAAAACAAAATCATTAAGTGTTCCACAGTCTGAATTGAGAATGTCGTTTTTATTCCCTTCCCAGCATTTAATCCCGTCACTTATAAAAATGATTTTTTCTCCGATCTCCATTACGGAATTCATGTCGTGAGTATTTACAATTGTTGTCATTGAATACTCTTCTGTAAGTTCTTTAATCAGTGCATCAATCAGGATGGCAGTAATCGGATCGAGTCCGGAATTAGGTTCATCACAAAAGAGATACTTTGGATTTAACGCTATTGCTCTTGCGATTGCCACTCTTTTCTTCATACCCCCTGACAATTCAGAAGGAAATAGATTATTAGCATTTATAATATCGACCCTCTTTAGACAAAAATTAACCCTTTCAATTTTTTCTTCCTGAGATCTATCAGTGAACATATCGAGTGGAAACAGTACATTTTGTTCAACTGTCAATGAATCGAAGAGTGCGCTCCCCTGGAATAGCATACCCATTTCGCTCCGGATCACTTTTTTCCCGGCAAAATTGAGCTTATTAAATAATGTGTCCTCATACCAGACCTCTCCGCTTTCTATCTCATGGAGTCCTACAATTGATTTAAGCAGCACTGTTTTACCTGACCCGCTTCTGCCTATTATGAGGTTAGTTTTTCCTGTTTCGAATGTTACGGAGATATTCTCCAGCACAGCCTTGCCATTGAAAGATTTATTCAGGTTTTTGACTCTTATCATGACAACAGGATTTGAGTAAGTATTACATTGAAAAGCAATATTAAGACACTGCTGTAAACGACAGCTTTAGTGCTTGCCCGTCCTACTTCAAGTGATCCGCCTTCAACGAAGTATCCCTGATAAGCTGAAACACTGGTTATTATGAAGGCAAAGAATACCGTTTTTATCAATGAATATGTAATATAATAAGGTATAAATGCATATTGAATTCCATAAATAAAATTCTCTGAAGTAATAACTCCAGCGAGTGTGCCCGCTATCCACCCCCCGAAAATCCCGATAATTATTGCGATCAGTGTAAGTATCGGATTAAAGAGAAGAGTTGCAATCATTTTTGGGAGAATAAGGTAAGAAGCAGAATTGACTCCCATAATTTCAAGGGCGTCTATTTGTTCTGTAACCCTCATCGTTCCGATTTCAGAAGCAATACTAGAACCGACTTTTCCGGCAAGGATAAGGGCAGCGATAGTGGAAGAAAATTCAAGGATCATGGAATCGCGGCAACCGAGACCAATAAGATATTTGGGATAAATAGGATTTTCAGTATTATAAGCTGTCTGCAACGTTATAACTGCTCCCATAAAGAAGGAGATAATAGCAATGATGCCAATTGAATTCAGACCTAGATATACAAACTCCCTTAAAGTTTGTTTATAATAAATAACTGGTTTCTCAGGTTTAGAAAATACCTTCTTCAGGAGTAGAAAGTAACGCCCGAATTGTGTAAGGAACTTCATCATTCTTTTATATTTAAGCATCTCAAAATTACTAATATTTATGGTATTTCCGTTAATAAGGTTTTTGAAACCTGTCTGCATAATAAATTATATATTTGCATAAATTTGTCGTAATAAAGATTTCTTATGGATAACAGGTATGTAATTATAATGGCAGGAGGTGTAGGAAGTCGTTTCTGGCCTCTTAGCCGTCGTGAAAGACCAAAACAATTTCTTGACATTGCTGGAAAAGGAGAGACCCTGATTCAGCAGACATACAGGAGGTTTAAAAAAAGCTGCCCCGAGAAAAATATTTTTGTAGTTACAAATGCTGAACATAAAGATATTGTGATCGAACAACTGGGGATTGATCCGACCCGTGTACTTGGAGAGCCTTTTCGCCGAAATACTGCACCATGTCTTGCCTATGGAACATTCAGGATTTTAAAGGAAAATCCGGATGCAGTAATTGCAGTTTCACCGGCTGATCATCTGATTGTGAAAGAAGAAAAATTCAATGATGTAATTCAACGCTGCTTTGACTTTGCAGAAGGGAACGACGCACTAATTACACTCGGAATAAAACCAGACAGACCCGAAACAGGATATGGGTACATACAGGCCGATCAGAAAAAACCTGTTCACGGGCACAGAAACCTGTTGAAAGTTAAGACATTTACTGAAAAACCGGACATTGACCTGGCAAAAGTCTTTATTGAAAGCGGTGATTTTTACTGGAATTCGGGGATCTTCATCTGGAATATTAAATCAATTCTTTCGGCATTTGAGAAGCATATGCCGGATATGTATACCGTGTTCGATGAAGGCAGAGATCTATTTGGAACAAAACAGGAAAAGAGCTTTATTGGAAAGACTTATGCTGAATGCAGAAGCATTTCAATTGATTATGGGATTATGGAAAAAGCCGATAATGTATATGTTATGTGCACAGATATAGGTTGGTCCGATCTTGGAACCTGGAGTTCACTTTACGATCATTC
>JADGPU010000036.1 GCA_017882305.1 Bacteroidales bacterium
TAAGCGATCACCCAAGCTTTTATATCCATGCTCCGGTAAGAACTGACCCTGGCGCTGCTCCCGCTAACCATGATACACTTTCATTTGTCGTAGGTGCTGGCCATGTCGATAAAAAGAAAAAACAGGACTGGGATAATGAGAAGAAGAAAACACGGGCAGCTGTCATTCAGCGGCTTAAAAAGCTGGGTCTGGAAGATATTGAAGAGCATATTAAATTTGAGATTTGTTATACTCCCGAAAACTGGGAAAGTGCCTGCAATATCTCAAGGGGTTCGGTCTTTGGAAGTCTGGCTCATAATCTCCTACAGATGGGTTATTTTCGTCCTCATAATCAGCACAGCCGCTATAAAAATCTGTTTTTTGTTGGTGGCAGTACACATCCTGGCAATGGGATACCCAATGTTTTGCTGTCAGCCAAACTAACAGCTGAAAGAATTCTCAATAACTAATATCTTTGACAACAACAGAATAAAATCAATGAATTCACAAAAAGATAAGTTTTTAGAAATATTCAATTCTATTGATTTCGATCAGATCAGAGATCATCCGAATATCCTTATAGCTGCCAATTTCTGGGATGCTGAAAGGTTCTGTGCTGCAAAAATCTGTTATAAATTCATGCGCGCAATCGATGATCTTATTGATAACTATAAGGCAAAAAACAGACTGATTGAACCTGAAGAAAGAAAGGAATTTGTGGCCAATGTTGAGGAGTGGCTCAAGATGATTATAATCTCAAAAGAATGCAATGCACTTCAGGGAGAGCTTAATGAGACTTTTCAAAAATTCAGGATCCCTTTGTGGCCTATGGAAGTTTTTGCGAAATCAATGATCTACGATATTAACAATGACGGATTTCCGACATTGAATGCTTTTCTTGAATACTCCGGAGGGGCATCAGTTGCTCCGGCTTCAATCTTTGTTCATTTAAACTGTCTTCAAAATATAAACGGCCAGTATGAGCCCCCCAAATTTGATGTAAAATGGGCTGCCACACCATGTGCCATCTTCAGTTACCTGGTTCATATTATACGGGATTTTCAGAAAGATCAATTAAACAACCTCAGCTATTTTGCAGAAGATCTGATCATAAAGAATCACCTCAGCCGTAAGACCCTTCGCGAAATCGCAAATGGGAAACCGGTTAATAATAACTTCCGGAATCTTATAAAACACCATTATTTTCTTGCAGACGAATATCGACTTAAGACACTTGATATTATTAAGGAAATCAGACCCCTGCTGGAACCAAGGTATCAGTTAAGTCTTGAGATCATATTTGATCTGTATCAGCTGGTTTTTGAAAGGATCGACGTGAAGAATGGTAAATTCACAACGGAAGAGCTCAATCCAACACCTGCTGAAACGAGAGAAAGGGTTTACAACACAATTATGAATTTCGGTTTGGGCCATTAACATACTTTTGTGATTGCAGAATATGAAAATTGGTATATTCTGGTTCAGAAATTTATGATTGGATGACATCACGACATTGAATCCCTTCCAGACAAAAGAATTCCTGTTTTGGCAGTTTTCATACTAGAGCTTCATGAATCACGATATCCAAAACCAATGATTGACCATTATTTTGCGAGGATAAGTGTAAATTCATCATATAAGTCATGACAAAATTTCTAAATTTTAAACGCCTTTTGATATCAAATTCATACAATTCGTATCTTTAATAAGATAAATTTTCATCTTTGACCAGGAATGAGCAGAAGTATAATTTTAGTTTTTGGGTTAGTTGTTTTATTATCTGCTAGTTGTGCATCGCTTGGAAAACTTTCACGGCATAATTTTGAATCCGGCTTTTATAAGTTAAAAGTCCGGGGAGCTGCCCCCTCATCTGTTTATACAGAAGTCGCTGAAGATTCAATTATTGTATATCCGGTCACTTCTGATGGGAAGAATAAATTTCCAAATACTTCCACTTCTGTGAGTGCAAGGATCAGCAGGATCAAAAAAGACAATTATTTCTACAGGAGCTGCTTTATAAATAATTCGTTTGATGTTGACCTGACATCAATTTTATTTAAATCGAGGCATTCCAGGGATGACGTTCCAAACCAGTTTAGCGCTGATTTAGACGTTGCAATATATGCAGGTTTCCGAAAAGATTTTTATAATATAGTATCTCCTGTTCATCCCTTTCATGAAGAGAGTTCATTTATCAGACAGGTTGGTTTTGATCTGGGTGTCTTCGCCGGTATAGGATCTTCTCCTGTTAATCCTACTGTTACTAATAATAAAATCAGCCAGGAGTATGATGCAATGATTTTTCAAAAAGGGTTTGCAGGTTTCATTTCAATAAATAAAATGTCAATTGGGTTGGCAGTCGGATTCGACAACCTTATAGATAAGAGCAGATCATTATGGATTTACAATCAAAAACCATATCTGGGTCTGATAATCAGTGTTTCAAGTTTTTAAACATTATAGATTTATATTATTGTAATTATCATGAATCCAATTAAAATTAAAGCGGTCCTTCTGATAATTTTCTTTTTTTCAATAAATATCTGCGCTCAGAAAACAGATCCATCCTCCCCGGACTTTAATAATCCTAAAGAGATACAAGGTATGAAACTTGTATGGAATGATGAATTTAACAATCATGGGAAACCCGACTCTGCCAATTGGATCTATGAAAATGGATTTGTAAGAAATCAGGAACTGCAATGGTATAGGCCTGATAATGCTAATTGTTCAAATGGATTACTAACAATTGAAGGAAGGAAAGAAAAGGTTAAAAATCCCAATTTCATCGCCGGAAGCATAAATTGGAAAACAAACAGAGAATATGCTGAATATTCTGCAGCAAGTATACAGACCCATAGTAAGAAACAATGGCAGTTTGGCCGCTTCGAAATACGTGCAAGAATTGATACCGCTTGCGGTGCATGGCCGGCAATATGGACACTCGGAATTTCGAAGGAATGGCCTGCAAACGGTGAAATTGATATTATGGAATTTTATCGTTTTAAAGGAGTTCCAACTGTATTGGCGAATTTTGCCTGGGGAACTGGTCAGCGGTGGGTAGCAAAATGGGATGATCTGAAAAAGCCACTTTCTGATTTTACTGCAATTGATCCGGATTGGACAAAAAAATTCCATATATGGCGCATGGATTGGAATAAGGATTCCATTAATCTGTTTCTTGACGATCAGTTGATGAATAGCACTTTTCTTAATCAGACTATTAATCCTGACGGTTTCAATCCATTTCTTCAGCCACATTATCTTCTTTTGAACCTGGCGATTGGCGGAAATGGAGGAGCTCCTTCAAAAAGCAGGTTTCCTATAAGGTATGAAATTGACTATGTAAGAGTCTATCAGAAAAAATAGTCTGACTGTCTAAAAAGCATTAATTGTCCTGCTTTTCCTTTGTGTTACTTTGTGTTATACTTTGTGATCCTTTGTGTTTACATTACAAAAAGAAGCTCAGGTTATAACAAACATTATAATTATTATCTTTGCAATTCATTTGTAACCAACCAATATATGACATTAGAGACCCTGGTACCGGTAAATGAAATGGATGGCCGACGGCTCTATTATACATTTATTGCAGGCGCCAGAAAAGTTATAGAAAATCAGGTTGAACTCAACAAAATTAATGTATTCCCTGTGAATGATGGTGATACCGGAACCAATCTGGCATCTACTATCCGGGCGGTAGTTGATTCGCTCCACCCTCACCGGTCTTATAAAATTACTGCTGACAGAATTGCAGAAACAACACTTGTAAATGCCCGTGGAAATTCCGGAATTATTTTTGCTCAATTCCTTTACGGGATGAGCACTGAGACCGGTAATTTTAAAACAATTACAATAAGTCAATTTGCCGAAAGCATAAAGAATTCTGTGCGTTATATCTATGAGGCAGTAGCTAATCCGGTTGAAGGAACGATGCTTACCGTAATCAAAGACTGGGCAAATTATATCTACGACAACAGGAACAGGATAACAGACTTTAACCAGCTTTTTATTGGTTCTGTCCACGTTCTGAATAAATCGCTGATTGCAACCAAATCAAAACTTGCTGTCCTGACAAAAGCAAATGTTGTTGACGCAGGGGCACGGGGTTTTGTGTTTTTTGTCGAAGGGATTATCGATTTTATTACAAACCGGAATCTGAAAGACCTTATCCAGGTCAAAGCAGAAACTGCGTTGTTTGAAAAGATAGAAGAGTCGATCCCCGAGAAAGTCGATTTCAGATACTGCACAGAAGCGCTTATAAAAAATAGTTCAATCGATAATAAATCATTGTTATCTATTCTGGAAAAACATGGAAACTCAATAGTTGTTGCAGGTTCTAACAAAATGAGACGATTACATCTGCATACAAATAATCCGGCCGGACTTTTTAGTGAACTCAGAAATTCAGGGACTCTTGCATTCCAGAAAGCCGACGATATGATCAGACAAAGTCAGATTGTCTATGACAGAAAATGGAAAATAGCCCTGGTAACAGACTCAACTTGTGACCTTTCCCAGGATATACTCGATAACTATCAGATAAACATGTTACCCCTGAATGTAAATTTTGGTGAGAACAATTATCTCGATAAAATCACAATTCAGCCTGAACAGTTTTATACACTTTTAAAAGAGAATAAAGACTATCCTAAATCTTCCCAGGTTAATGAAAAGAGCTTTATAAATCTCTATTCACATCTTGCTTCTCATTATGATTCAATAATAGCTATCCATTTAAGTGAAAAGTTAAGCGGAACATTTAACAGTAGCAAAAAAGCTGCCAGGGAAATCAGTAAAGAATTCAACAAACCAATTTCCGTGATCAATTCAAAAAGTATCTCCGGTGCTATGGGACTTGTTCTCTTAAGGACAGCACAAGCTATAGAAGCAGGTTATTCTCATGATCAGGTTGTTAATATGGCAGAAAAATGGTCAAATCACACCCGGTTATTCGTAAGTGTCAGAACAATAAAATATCTGGTGAGAAGCGGAAGGGTTTCTGCAGTAAGAGGATTTATTGCACGGTTACTTAATATTAATCCGATCGTTTCTATCGATGATACAGGGAAAGCAATTGTTTTTGACAAGACGTTCAACCAGAAGTCGAATATGGAAAAAGTGATGGGGTACATCACAAAAATTAATCAAGGGCAAAAAATATGGAACTATATAGTTCTTCATGCAAATAATATTGATGCCGCCAACTGGTATTCAACTAAGATGGAAACCCTCACCAATAAAAAACCGTCTTCTATTATGAATATTTCGCCTGTACTTGGAACCCATGCAGGAACAGGAGCTGCAGCCGTGGCTCTTCTTTTTGACTGACGAGGCCCCAATAACCATCCTGCCAATGAAATTTATTATAAAGACAATATTACTTATCGTAATAATCAGTCTTTCCTTTTCGTGCTTCACAAGAGCTCAGGATGTCCCCAAGGATTTCAAAGATCCTCCTTATGAATATTCAATAATGCCTTTCTGGTTCTGGAATGATACATTAAAAGATGAGGAAATTGTCATGCAGATAGCCGACTTCGAGGCACACGGAGTTTATGGATTTGTCATTCACCCCCGAATAGGATTGCCTGAAAATGTGAAGTGGTTGTCAGCAGAAATGATTCATTCCATGGATTTAGCTATTCAGGAAGCTTCCCGGAGAAAGATGTATGTAATTTTGTACGACGAAGGAATGTATCCTTCTGGTTCTTCAAGTGGTCAGGTAGTTGCACGGAATCCTGAATATGCAGCACGCGGACTGGCTAAGATTGATCTGAGACCTGGCGAAACACTGAATCTTACGGAAGGGAAAAAGTTAATTACTTTAATCGATCGCCCTGGCAGTGCTCGTGTTGCTATCATTGACCAGCCATCAGGGGGCAGTATCAGAGGGCTTCACTATATCGGCGAAGGGAGTAGTCAACTTAAGGAAGAGTCACCTCCTGCCGCAGATATCCTTAATCCTGATGCTGTTACCAGTTTTATGGAGCTTGTTTATGACCGGTATGCCAGGGAGTTTGGCAAATACTTTGGGACTACTGTTCTGGGAATATTTACAGATGAACCATCACCTCTAGGACGTGGTAGTGCCCACGGAGTTATGCCAGGGAATGTTTTCCTTCTCCCACAGATAAAACAAATTCTGGGCTATGACATAACTCCTTTTCTTGCGGACCTGTGGTATAATGATAATCCTGATTCAAAAAAACACCGGATCGATTATAACACCGCAGTCAATATTTGTCTGGAAGAAAACTATTATAAACGGTTGGGAAAATGGTGCAACGACCATGGGATTTCTCTGATGGGTCATCCCGCAGGATCAATGGATATCGGCGCTGAGCGATATTTTCAGATCCCGGGACAGGACCTTGTATGGCGTTATGTTGAACCCGGAACAAAGGCTCTTGAGGGACAAAATTCGACGGTTGCAAAATGTGCCTCTAGCGCAATGCTTCACCTTGGGTTACACCGTAACTCAAATGAGCTTTATGGCGCCTATGGACACAACCTTACATACGATGAAATGGCATGGTTAGCTGACTGGTGTTTTGTACGCGGACAAAATTTTTTAATCCCTCATGCTTTTTTTTATTCCATCCGCGGACCCAGATTTGATGAACGACCTCCCGATGTCGGGCCAAATGCACCATGGTGGGGCATATATAAAGATTATGCTGATGCCTGCCGCCGGTTAAGCTGGCTTAACACAGATTCAAAGCAGGTATGTGACCTGGCAATCCTGTGCGAAGCTACCTTTCTTCCGGATAAATCTGCAAAGATCTGTTACCAGCACCAACGTGATTTCAACTACCTCGAGATAAGGCATCTTTTGGAAGATGCGAAAATTAATTCAAAAGGAGTCCATATTGCCGGGATGAATTATGGTGTCATTGTTATCGATAGCCTGTCAGATATGCCACTAAAAGCAATTCCATTATTGAAAAAACTTGCCAGGAACGGCAGGTTAATTATTAATAAATATTCGGCTTATTCTTCCCTGTTTAAAGGAGCCGCGATCTATCAGACAGCTGATAATATGATAAATGAAATTAACAATAAAATATTGCCCGACATTTATCTGGACACACCTTCGGAGGATATCAGATACAGACATGTAGTGAAAGGTAGTGATCATTACTATATAGTTTTTAATGAAGGAACAGGTGATATGTCAATAAAGCTTAAAATTGCGGTGAAGGGAAACCGTCAATTATTAAATCCATCTACTGCTGAGGCTGTAAATCTTAGTGTAGATGAATATGTCTCTTTCAAACCTCATGAACTAAAAATAGTGAGGGTGAGCAATTAATTTAATTGCCCCGTTTATAAAATGAGAAAACATGGATTCTTATATGCGAATGAATAGCCATTGTTTATTTTTGAAATGCCCCTTCGCATGTTGTATTTTTAATCCTCTTATGCCATTTTAAGTTTATGAAAGTTACAATCAACACGGTCTGATCTTTGTCTGAGATGGTTGAAAGAAATTCTTATATAATCAGTTGTATAACTAATTTATTCGTTATACATTTATATTAAATTTCTTACTCAATATTAATGATTTAAGAGATTATCTTTTAACCAAAAGTTTGATAACGATTAAATTAAAATTATGAAAAGGATTGCTTTAACATTTATTCTCTTAGTCTTCTTTATTTCACTTCGCGGGTTGGCTCAGAACAATCCTGACAATTCAAAGATTGATATGATGCTCATCAGAGGTGAATTCGACAGGGCAATTGACACGTGTAAGCAAATTCTTGCCGGAGATACTCTTAATTCTGAAATCTATTATAAACTTGGACTCGCCTACCAGAACCAGTTACCAGATGATAAATCGTTCGACTGTTTTTTAAAGGCAGCAACTCTTTCCCCGGCAAATAAACAGTACAGTTTTATGGTGGCAAAAACCTACTACAATAATGGAAAAATAAAGCAGGCCGAACCTCTTTTGCTGAACCTTTGCTCAAACGATTCTATGAACTGGTCCTATGCTTATTACCTGACGTCCATATATATGCAAAGGGGCAGATACGACGAATCAATAAAAATCTATAACAGGTTCCTTAAGCAGGATTCTCTAAACTATGCCATTCTTGATAAAATTGGTTTTGCCTGTCTTAGAAAGGGAGATTTTAACGATGCTATAGATTTTTATAACAGATCATTGACATTGAATAATAAAAACACTAACGCAATAAAAAACCTGTCGTATCTCTACTCCTCTTGTAACAAGGTTGATACCGCTTTGCAACTGCTTACCATGGGAATTAAGATTGATCCACTAGACATGGATCTTTACGTAAGGAGAGGTGGTCTCAATTATTTAGTCAACTATACTAAAAGGGCTTTGGACGACTATCTCAAAATCTTAAGCTCAGGCGACTCCTCATTTCTTTATCTGAAAAGGGCAGGGATAGGATATCTTAATAACCTGCAACCAAAAGAATCTCTTAAATATCTGTTAATAGCATATTCCAAAGATTCATCTGACTATGAGACAGCCAGTTATCTTGGACAGATTTACTACCATATGAATGATCCGAAAAACAGTATTCATTATTACAGACGTGTCGTTAAATTACTTACACCTATAACTGTGCAAATGGGGAAAGCCACGATTATGCTGGCCGAGGCTCAGAAAATCGGTGGTTTTTATAAAGAGGCAATTACATCCTACCTGAGTGCTCTGAAGTATTCATCTGATAATAATCTAAATATGATAATTGCAAATCTGTATGATGAAAAACTAAAAGATACTCCCAAAGCCATTTACTATTATGAACTCTTCCTAAATAAAATAAAGAAATCTCAAATGAGCTTCAAATCAGATTATATTGAATCTATAAAGGAACGGGTTGAGTTTTTGAAAAACCCTGATAAACTACCGGAAAAGAAACTTCCCAAAAAATAAATTAATATATATCGTACAAACTTAAATTGCTTTATCGAACTTAGACCAGACAGGCTCACTTTTATTTGTTTTATATTTCACTCTTGCTTAATTTTATTAATCAGTTAAATGCATAATATGAAAACTGGTATAAAATGGTTTTTAGGAATTATTCTGGCTCTCTTTATAATTTACACTGCCGGACCCAGGCCAATAAAGCCGGATTTTACTAACCATGAGATTAATCTGCCGGCCACCCTTACTGACCTGGAGAGTAATATAAATCAGAGTGAAAAGTCGGTGAAAGGGATCAAACCCGATAATCAGGCAAGGATAATCTGGGCCGATTCTTCTAAAAAAGAGAAGACAAAAATTGCCTTTCTTTATCTCCATGGCTTCTCCGCAAGCCAGGCAGAAGGTGATCCAGTACATAAAGATCTGGCAAAAAAATACAATGCCAATCTTTACCTTTCGAGACTCGCTGAACATGGCATCGACAGAGGCGACAGTACCATGATAAGTCTGACTGCCGGAGAATATGAAGCTTCTGCTGAGAGGGCACTTGTAATAGCAAAAAAATTAGGCGATGAAGTTATAGTAATGGGAACATCTGCAGGTGGTGCTTTGACACTTTATCTGGCCTCCCGGCATCCTGAAATAAAAGCTATTGTACTTTATTCACCATGCGTAAAGCTTTTTGATGCAACAGCTATGATCCTCGATAAACCCTGGGGATTGCAGATTGCACGGCTGGTTTCAGGCGGACCTATAAAAAAGCTTGAATCAGAGAGCCAGGTTCATGCAAATTACTGGCAACTTAATTACCGTATTGAAGCTCTTGTTGCTCTTCAGAATCTTGTCTCAAATACAATGAAGCCAGAAGTCTTCTCTAAAATAAAATGTCCCGTATTCCTTGGTTATTACTACAAAAATGAAACTGAGCAGGATAACACCGTTTCAGTACCGGCCATGTTAAAAATGTTCAGTGAGCTGGGCACTCCGACAGAACTAAAACAAAAGAAGGCTTTTCCTGAGGCAGGCGCACATGTGATCGCATCATACATCAGGTCAAAAGACTGGCAGAACGTTGAAAGAGAAACAGATAAGTTTCTGTTGGATATTGTGAAGTTGTAGGCGGGATTAAGAATAGTTGCTCAAATGAAAAAAATGATTCCAGCTTTTGTGTTAATTTTTGTAGTTTTTGCATCATTTTTCATTGGTTGCAAGAAGGAAGATAAATCTCCCGATCCGTTATCTGACATAGAAGGGAATATTTATAAAACTGTAAAAATAGGTAACCAGGTTTGGATGGCTGAGAACTTGAAAACCGCCAGCTTTAACGACGGAACAAATATACCGCTGATAACTGATGCTGCTTTGTGGGGCAATCTGACAACACCGGGTTATTGCTGGTATAATAATGATGCGGTATCATTCAAAGACACCTATGGAGCATTATACAATGGTTATACCGTAATTACCGGAAAACTTTGTCCTGCCGGGTGGCATGTTCCTGAAAAGGAGGAGTGGCAGGTATTGAGCGAGTTTCTTGGCGATTCACTTAAGGGAGGAGGTAATCTGAAAGAAGCAGGTACAGCCCATTGGCTTTCACCTAACAAGGGAGCAGACAACAGCAGTGGTTTTACAGCTATGGGAGCCGGCTTAAGGTATTTTGAGGGTACCTTCGCTTCCATTTTATCTTTTACATGCCTCTGGTCAGCTACAGGAATCGCCAATGATGACGAATGGTATACCGGCCTCTATTTCAATGATGCTGCTTTCATTACTGACCACAGAAATAAAAAAGATGGATTTAGCGTCAGGTGTCTTAAAGATTAAATAATTTTCTACCCGTACATAAATGAGCCCGAATAAATTTTCATTGAAATCCAGGTTTGGAAGTTTCAGATTTGCAATGAATGGTTTATTATCGCTTCTAAAGAATGAGCATAATTCCCGAATTCATCTTCTTGCTGCAATTTTAGCAATCATCACCGGAACGATCGTGAAACTGAATCATTACGAATGGTCCCTGCTGATAATTGTGATTGGTATTGTATTTCTTACAGAACTATTAAACTCCTCTCTTGAATCATTAGCTGATCTTATTGATCCTGAATGGAATGAATTGATCATGAAAGCAAAAGACTACAGTGCAGCTGCAGTATTGATTTCAGCAATTATTGCAATAGTTGTTGGGGGCCTGATATTTATTCCAAAAATATTAGACTTAATATAGACTTCATCTATGATAAACTGATATGAAAAGAAGAGAGTGGGTAAGAAATACAACTATCGCCGGTACCGGTTTATTGTTCAGCAAATATCTGAACACATCTGAACTTATCAGGTATACCCCTGCAGGAGATTTCCTTAAAGCTGATTTCGAAACCGGTTTTAAATGGGGAGTTGCTGCATCTTCTTATCAAACCGAAGGCGCCTGGAATCTTGATGGTAAAAGCGAGTCCAACTGGGATTATTTCTCCCGTATCCCCGGTAAAATAGAGAGGGGAGAAAATGCAGATGTCGCTGCTGATTTTTACCATAGGTACAATGAAGATATAGATCTTATTAAAGCAATGAATTTCAAGGTATTCCGGTTTTCCCTCTCATGGCCGCGTATTCTTCCGGAAGGGACTGGAACTGTGAACCAGAAAGGAATTGATTTTTATCATAAAGTGATCGATAAGTGTCTGTCTGAAGGCATCGAACCTTGGATCACACTCTATCATTGGGATATGCCGCAGGTTCTTGAAGCCAGGGGTGGCTGGGCAAACCGTAAGATCATTGAATGGTTCTCGGAATATGCTGAAGTAGTAACAAAGGAATTTGGCTTTAAAGTAAAAAACTGGATGGTGATCAACGAACAACTCTCTTTCACAGGGAACGGCTATATGGAAGGTATCTTTGCACCCGGTAAAAAAAGTCTTAAGGCATTCATGAAATCAGTTCACAATTCTGTGCTCTGTAATGCTGAAGGAGGCCGTATCATCCGGAAAAATGTTTCAGGAGCAAACATCGGAACAACTTTTGCTAACACCTGGGTAGAACCAGTTGATCAAAAGAAAAAGAATATTGAAGCCGCGGCACGTATGGACGCAATAATGAACCGGCTTTTTATTGAACCATGTCTGGGGCTCGGTTACCCTGAGGATACCGTACCTATCTTGAAGAAGATGAAGTCTCTTTACAATGAAGGAGATGAAACAAGAATGGTATTTGATTTTGATTTTATTGGTGTTCAATATTATTACAGAACCATTGCTAAAAAATCAATAGTCCCGGGGATGAGGGCAAAAGAGGTAATGGCTTCAAAACGGGGGGTTCCTGCCAATGAAATGGAAGGTGAAATTTATCCCGAAGGATTGTATCATATACTCAAAAAATATAACTCGTACAAAGGGATCAGAAATTTAATTGTAACCGAAAATGGAACCTGCGTTCCGGATAAGCTGGAAAACGGAAGAGTTCATGATAAAGAAAGAATAGACTATTTTAAAAATCACCTGGCAGCGGTGTTAAAAGCAAAAAGGGATGGTGTAAATGTAAAAGGCTATTTTGTTTGGTCTCCCACGGATAACTTTGAGTGGGATAAGGGCTACAGAACACGCTTTGGACTTGTTTATGTAGATTTTAAGACACTGGAAAGATATATTAAAGATTCCGGCTTGTGGTTTAAAGAGTTCCTGAAGATTTGAAAACAATAAAGGAAATAGCAGTATCTGTGTTCATGGCATTTATTAGTTTGATTCTATTAACTGGTTTAATACAATCTAATCAAGCTATTGTAATCCCTGAAAAGACTTCAGGTTTGCTACCTGGCGACATGAGCTTCTCTGTACAGGAAAAAGTAAAATACCGTTATATTGGAATGGAAAAATGTGCTTCGGTCTGTCATAATAATGAAGATATGGGTTTCCAGTATAATATCATGAAAGACAGCCCCCATTCTAATGCTTTTAAAATTCTTGTTTCTGACAAGGCAGTCCGTTATGCAAAAAAGGCCAACGTAAAGGAAAATCCCCAGGAAAGTCCGGTCTGTTTAAAATGCCATATTACGGGAGGAGGCCTCGATTCGTCATTCTTTGCAACTACATACAAGAAAGAGGATGGAGTGACATGCGAAGCCTGTCACAAAGGAGCGTTCATTACCAAAGCCTTTATCCCAAAAGAAGCAGACTGCTTAAAATGTCATAACGATTCAATTCACAGAATGCATCATTTCAACTTCAGGGAGAATTGTGAAAAAATAGCCCACCCGAGACCAAAAGCTAAACTCAAGGAGACTTAACGTTTAAGATATATGGATAACTTTAGTGTATCTTGAACCACTTAATAATAAAAGTGCTGATCCATACATCGGCGTTCTTCCCGAATTGAACAAAACCCTATTATATTAGTTATCCTATCGGCTGAAATTTAGGTTTATTTAACATTCTGCTCAGTTTTTCTTCAAATTCTTTTTATTCTTTTGCATCGTCTATTTATTAAATACATAATGATTGATTAATTATTCAAATAAGCTTTGTACAAAATGAATTCACACTATATGAGACTTTTTAATTTTATTATTATAATTCAACTCTTCTTTTGTGCTGTTGTAAGCGCTCAATTAAAACCAAATACCACAATTTCAGGTAAAATATTTGATAAATCTACTAAGGAACCGCTGGAATATGCAACAATTACACTAATAAGCAAACAGTCAGGAAAGATAATAACCGGTACTATCTCCAATGTCAAAGGGGTATTTGGGTTATCCAATATTCCATTTGACTCCTACAAGATCAACATTGAGTTCATTGGTTATGAAAAGGTATCATTAGACGACATTATCCTAAAAAGCGATAAGCGGTCTGTTTCACTTGGGACGGTTTTTCTTTCCCCTTCAATGCAGAGTCTACAAAGCGTAACAATAGTTGGAGATAAACCTGTTGTTGAAAACAAAATTGATAAAATTGTATACAATGTCTCTAACGACATTACTTCGCAGGGTGGTGCAGCTATTGATGTACTTAAAAAGGTACCGCAGGTAACAGTTGATATTGATGGTAATGTAGAATTACAGGGTAATTCCAATATCCGCTTTTTAATCAACGGGAAGCCTTCCAGTGTGTTTGGGAACAGTATTGCTGATGCTCTTGCTTCTATTCCGGCCAGCCAGATTAAAAGTGTGGAGGCTATTACCAATCCCGGTGCCAAGTATGATTCGCAGGGTACAGGAGGAATTATCAATATTATTCTCTATGACAATAAAATGCAGGGGGTAAACGGTAATATCACTTTATCGGCAGGTTCAAGATTAGAGAATGGCTCTATGAATCTGAACATAAGACACAATAATTTTGGCGTCAATGCTTTTTTTAGCGGGAATGCTGCATTAAAATCACAGTTGCCATATTCTCAGAACCGTTTTGCAAGAGATACTTCCGCTAAAACAATTACTAACTTATTGCAGACAAGTCGTACCGATTTTGAGAGAAACGGCTTCCGGTCAGGTGTTGGTTTTGACTGGAATATTACTAAAAATGATATCATTACCGGTTCATTGGGATACAATCAATTTGGTAACAGTAACCAGGGGCTCACAAATCAGGAAGAATTAACAAGTGACTATTCATCTAATCCTGTTTCGGATATATTTACTTTGCGTAATTCAGAAAGTCGCTCTAAGATTAGATCTATAGACTATAGCCTCGACTACAAAAAGAAGTTTAAAAATGAAGGACAGGAGTTGGATATAGCATATAATGCAAGCATTGGGAAACCTTATAGTAATTATATTCAGTCGCAATCATATGAAGGACAAGCGATTCCCTTCTCTGGATCATCAAGCACTAACCCTGGAACAGATAATGAAATAAACTTATCGATTGATTATTCACATCCGGTGAATAAAAACATTTTAATAGAGACAGGTGCAAAGATGGTTAACGAAAATATTATAAGTACAGCAAATGTCAGTGTTTTCGACCCTTCTATTGATCAATATGTAAGCGATACACTGCAATCCTATCGATTGAATTATAAAATGAAGGTTTATGCAGGTTATCTTTCCGGCACCTTCAAATTGTTCAATTGGCTGAATCTTAAAGCGGGAGCAAGATATGAATACACCGATGTCAGTATTGATTCCCCCAATACTTCTATTCCATCATATGGTACTTTGGTACCTACTGTTGTTTTATCTCACGATTTCAATAAGACCCAATCATTAAAACTGGCATATGGGAAACGCATTGAACGTCCGGAGTATAGAGATTTGAATCCCTTTATTAATTTAAGTGATCCTTATAACATTACCACTGGAAATCCATTATTGAAACCCGAGATTGGAAATAATTTTGAATTAGGCTACAGCAATACATTTAAAAAGGGAGGGAATGTTTATATAGCGTTGATAGAACGTATCAACACTAGCGATCTTAAACCAGTGACCATATTCTACCCTACCTACCTGATAGGTGATTCAATTTATACTAATGTATCGGTTACCAACCGACAAAACATAGGAGAAGAATATAATACAGGTATCAGTGCATCAGGTTCATATCCAATAACTACCAAATTAAATATGCGTGGAAATCTTATGGTTACGCATCGCTATACAGTAAATAATACAGGCATTGGCGACCAATCATCAGGATTAAGGGTCAGGTTTAACATGAACGCAACTTACCAGTTGAATAAAGATCTGGTCTTTGAGCTATTTGGTTTCTATAGTTCAGCAACACAGAATATTCAGGGTAAAACTCCACAGTTCTTTATGTATACTTTTGCTTTAAGAAAATTGTTCTTGGATAAAAAAGCAAGCTTTGGATTTACTGCAACGAATCCATTTAACAAATATGTAAGACAATTATCTACCATTTCTGCAGAAAGCTATTCTTCGACCAGTATCCGACAGATGCCATTGCGATCTTTCGGGATCAGTTTTATGTATAAATTTGGTAAGCTGGAATTCAGCAAGACAAAAGAAGAGGATGATAATAATTATCTGAATAATACATCTTCAGGATCCAATTAATCACAATTACAGGTGACCATGTTGCTTTAGAAATCGCAGTTTCACAAATAATCATTATATTAGCTTATTGGAAAGCATTCTAAATACTCTTTCGTTTAAGTCGCTGATATTTAAGAATTGTACCATGGATGCTTATACATTAAAAAAGAAGAAAGTTACCGGAGAATACCATTTATTTGAAGGGATGATGACAGAAGAGGGCTGCACTTCAAAACAAGCATCAATATGTGAAAAAATGGATAAATCGGAAAGTGCGGGAAATATTTTTGCCTGTGAAGAGGAAAATTCCGCAAGAAAGAAATGTGCTAAAATTGGGAAGGCAGTTTGCAGCATCTGTGTCAGTCGTTTTTATACATCTTATTAATCACTGATAAAATAATGGTAATTATATCATAGATATTTCATTCAATTTGAGTGAGAATAATATTTGTATATTCTTGAATGTCAATTTAATACTCCAATATACTAATTGACAGATCCTCATCAGGATGTTATCTGGAAAATCATTAAATAAAAAAAAATACCTTATTGAACAATTATGTCGATTCTACTGTTAGTGTTTTCTTAATGCAATTTGTTTTTCTAAATGTTAAACTTTAAACAATAAGATTATGAAAACATTAAAGGTTTTTTCAACACTTGTTCTTTTGTCACTTTGTCTGGTGTCTTTCGGTCAAACAACTCCTGTCAGCACTAAAACGAATGTTTATTTTGTACAGACTACACACACCCCTGAACAATGCCTTAAATCATTAGATGATTTGAAGGGCAAAGGTGATGCATATTTATCGAAGTTTGAATTTGGATGTATGTCTGGCGACCATACTGGCTATGCATTCCTGACAGGAAAATCTGAAGCAGATGTCCGGCAGATGTTGCCAAATGATGCACAGGCAACCGCAAAGATTCAAAAAGTTGACAAATTTACCCCTGATCAGATTGATAAATTACATAAAGGCAAAATGTAAAAAATAGATCTCCGATCATTGAAAATTTATTTAAAGAGTTGTTTCTGCTTTCAGAAACAACTTTTTTTATACCTGTTTTAAACAAAATTATAAGATTATAAAAGGCTCTTTAGATAAGGTTTTGGTATAAGGTATAATTGAACATAATAATATTATTTTTTGTTTATTTATTCTTGATACGTAAATATATGGATAAGCAACAAATACCGCCTAACGTTAAAATCTGGCAACTGGGATGGGGATTTGCTAACACCAATGTTATATACGCACTCGTAAAATCAAATGTGATTGAACAGTTACGCGAATCAGCAAAAACATTAGAGCAGCTATCTTCTGAATGTAAACTCAACTCTAATGTTCTTTTCAGAATTTTACGGTTTGCTATTGCTATCGATTTGATTGCATTAAGCAATAATCAGTATTCTTTAACAGAAACTGGAAGATTTCTTTTAAAAGATATCCCGGGCACTTTGTATGGCGGCATGATGTTGATAGGCACTGAGCCATGGCAAAAAAGCTGGAACAATTTATTACATGCATTGACGACAGGTGAAGCTTCATTTGATATAGCAATGGGTAATCCATTCTTTGACTTTTTAAATAAGCATCCTGAATACGGTGAACCATATAACAAATGGATGACTACAGTCACGATAATGACATCAAAAGTAATACCTGAGGCCTACGACTTTTCAAATTATAAAACCGTCTGCGACATTGGAGGCGGACAAGGATTATTACTAAAAGGTATTCTTACACAAAATCCAAAGTTGAATGGAATATTATATGACCAGGAAAGCGTTGTAAAGGACCATTTGCTTGGAGAAATGATTAATAGGACGGAAATTAAATCAGGTAATTTCTTTGAGAGTGTTCCTACAGCAGACATATTAATGATGAAAAGTGTGTTACATGATTGGGATGATACAAAATCATTACAGATTCTCGATACTTGTAAAAAAGCTATGTCTCAAAATACAAAGTTGCTGATTATTGAAATGGTCATTTCCGGCAGTTCAGACCTGATGGGGCTTTGCTATGACCTTCATATGCAAGTAATACTTGCTGGTAAAGAAAGAACAGAAGATGAATTCAGGATATTATTTCATAAGGCTGGACTAAAATTAAATCGTATCATCACGACAAAGTCACCAATGAAAATATTAGAAGTAACATTGTAACTTGTCACCTTCAATTTGTTTTTTGTACGCATGGTGATCTAAGCATCCTACCACAAAAATCTTTGCTGTAAAGATGCATTTGAAATTTCAGTCCAAATTATTTAAAATTAGACATTTAAGTATAATCTTTGTTGAACTTCTTCCTTTTTGGTCGGTTTAAATCATATTTTGCAGTTTTTGATTTAATTTTATAACCTTAATTTGTATTTATGAATTGCATTATAGGCGCCGATAAAATAAGCTGCAAACTTCTTGAAGAATTTATAGAAAAATCTGATTCTGTAAATCTTACAGGAACTTTCAATGATTCAGTGTCAGTAAGAAACCAATTATCAAAACAACAGGATATTGACCTTGTCTTTCTAGATTTTGAGATGCTTGAAATTGATTATTCTGATTTTATCAATAGTCTTGATAGAAAACCTAATATTATAATCCTGTTATCCGGTAATCAAAATGCCTTGAAAGAATTTGACTTAAACATTATTGATTATTTGCTTAAACCTGTCACTTATTTAAGTTTCTGCAAAGCAGTTGATAAAGCAAAAAGGTACCATTCACGTAAAGATGTCAGCAATAGCGGTGATGATGAAATATTTGTTAAGAAAGGATCATTATTGGTTAAGCTGAAAATTAAAGATATAATATATATTGAAGCACGTGAAAATAATGTTACTCTTAACACCAATGATGAGAGGTTTCCTATTCATTTTACTTTGAAGGCAATTGAGAATCAACTTCCTGCAGAAATTTTTATCAGGATTAATCAGTCTTTTATTGTCAATAAAAGTATGATTCAGGCAATCAAAGAATATACCGTGGATCTAATTGTTGGACATACTCTTATAAACATTCCAGTTGAAAACTCAATCAGGAATCTTCTTCTGAACGACATAAAAATGATGGCCAAATAAAGTCATTCTTCTTATATATCAAACCCGTAAATTTGTCTTGCGACACTTAGGACAAACATCATATCCTCACAGTGTACTTGAGATTAAAAACATATAACTTCAACCAATTGATTCAAATTGGATAAGAATTAATGTTTTTAAATTTCAAGGGTTAGAGAAATACTGATGTTTCTTTAATAATTTTACCTTTGTAATCTACCCCATGAAGTTTTATGCCAATACTGGATACGGCACCGGAAACAATATCTTCTATAGGGACAAAAACATCTTTAATATCATCAAAGTCATTCAAATCATCATATTCATCAACAGGCAAATACAGGTGTACAATTAAAATATAATCAGGTTCATTAATCCGGATCAGGACTTTAAATATTTTTGCCAGCCATAATACTGATGCAGTATTGAAATACTCCATATTGAGCATTAAATTGGTAGTTGGCCTTGCTTTTAGAATATATTCTGTCACCCAATTTAATACAGGTTCATATACTTTGGCAGCATTTTCAGGAATTGATTTGCCAGAGAAAATAAGATCACCTGTTAATTGATTCAAATCAATTTGTGGTGTTTTTACAGTTTGTTCTACTATCAGACGCTGAAGTTCCGTCATGGGTTTTTTCGAGGACTTTTAATTAATAACCCTGTAATTCATTAAAACATTTATCAAATCTAAACCTTATTTTTATTATATGAATCAACATTTGTCAAAAGCCTACCTATGATTATCAAATTATTAGTTTGTTCATGTAAAATTACTTTAAATTTATTATTTGTATGAGTATTAAGGATCAAATTTAGCCATTAATCTCGAACGGAGTATTGAGATCTGAACTCCATAGAACAAACCGAAGAGTTTATTAGAATATAATCTTGAAAAAATGTTTGAATAGATTCTTATAATTTATTGTTGCACATAAGATAAGCAAGGTGCTGGTTTGTTAGATTAAATGAGAACCCGGAAAGATATTTTTAACTTTTACATTGTTAATCTGGCGAACCATAATTCACTCTAAATGTCATTATGCAAAATCAGCGGGAAAAAGATTATTTTCTTTCCCGCTGATTAGAGCTAATTTTTAATGTCTATATGTAAATAATGTCACCTGGAATTAAAGAAGATGTTTATTGCTATGTAATCCACAACATTTTCTGCAAAATACATGTCGTGAAGAGAACTGATAAGAGTTTTTAACTGTGTAAGTGCCGGACCAATCAGTGTACTGAGTTTAGCTGTTGTTCCATCATCAAAAGTAAGCAGAATATCTCTCTTTTTGCATATTGTACCCGTTGTGTCAGAGTTGTCAGTGATTTTTGCTCCGGCAGTTTTCTGCAGCACTCCATCAAGATAGACCTGTATTGAATCAATACCACTTCCTCTCTTAATGTCAACATTTCCTATTGTCAGATCATATTGTCTTTCTCTTTTGTGAAAATCAGTTCCTATAAAAACTGTTGTCTCTTTTAACAGAGCACTATTATCCTTAAGAAGGGCAAATGTCGATTTAGTTGTATCACCTGTCTGCCATGTTGTACCTATAGTGTATCCACCTGTGAAGGTATAATTGGAAGAATTCGATTGATCATTAAAAGAACTTGAGGATTCTGTTATATCAAAACTTCCGATATCCACCGTTTTAAGTGTAAGATCGGCAGTAAGTTTGTAATCAAGATTGTTCCTCGAGTTATAATAGAGATGATAGTCAGAAGCTGAAATTGTGAAATCATTTTTCTGAACAGAATCTGAAAGGCTATAATTATGAAGATATCTTGGATGAAAGATCAGTCTTTGAGGCAGATTGACAATCATCTTATCACTAGTACCTGTCTTTTTAAATAACCTGAACGGATAGTAAAGGTTACGGTGCAGATTAATTGTATCGGGCTGATAATCATAAATGCCTGCGATCAGACCAAGAGTGATACTATCTTTAAAAACTACTGCGCTTGCATCTCTTGCAGCAGGATTAATGCTTGACGACAGAAGTTGATAACCTTCTGTTTGTGAAATTTTGCTGATAGCTGTATTAATATCAGCAGTACTCTTTTCAATTGACTGTTTTAGTCCAAGTTGTTGAGATTGTGGCGTTTCAATCTTGGAGCAGCTCCAGCCAATAATACCAAAAACAATCCCAATGACAACAATATTCCTTTTCATAGTTTTAAATATTAATTTTACTATTATTAATTCAGATCAAAATTAGGATCTGAAGATGAATATTTCATGAATTTTCAGGAAACCTGAAAGAAAAAGAAGTGCTTTTCATGATTACTGAATTAACTAATATTTCAATACCATGAAAATCGGCAATGGATTTTGCTATTGCCAGTCCAATCCCGATACTGTCAATGTTGTTTCCTACCTTGGTTTTGAATCGCGAAAAGAGATTGCTCATTTGAGCTTCCGTCATTCCTTTTCCTGTATCTGTTACCGTAACTATGTAATTATTCTCATGGAGAGTCGTTTTGACAAGTACCTCGCCATGTGAAGGAGTGTTTTTGACCGCATTATTCACTATATTATAAAACATTGAAAATATAAGTGATCTGTTGGCTCTGGTAATGAGAAAATCCTTCTCAACCTCTTCCTTAATTATTATGCCGGCATCTTCAGCTATTGGGATAATTTCGGTGATAATCTCATGTAAAACTTCAGTAACTGAAAAAGATTCCTCGCGTAAATATTGTCGGCTCTCGATGCGTGCAATAAGTAATAATGAATTTACCAGGCTCTGAAGACGATGGAGCGTTTTAAGTGATTCTTCTATTTTGGTGGAAATATCCGAACCAATATCCCTTCGTATGAGAAGGTTTTCCAATTTGCTTCTTAAAACAGAAATCGGTGTCAGAAGTTCGTGGGAGATATTCACGGTTATTTCTTTTTCATTCTGAAAAAGCTGATCAATATGTCTCATTAGTTCTGTCAGGGCATCGTCGAGGTGATGGAAATCTGAAGTTGTTGTCCTGACAGGAGTTTTATCGAAAATAGACGGATTTGATATTCCCTTGAGCTTGTTTGTGATTATATCAAGTGGTCGTAACAACAGACGGGTATATTGAAGGTCGGTGAGAAAGGTTATTAGAATTATGAAGACTAAAAATAAAAGCATGACTATTTTAATGTTCTTCTGAGTATGAAGTATACTATTGAGACTTTTTCCAACTGCCAGCAAATAAGTATTCCCATCAACCTTAAATGAATAATTAAGAACACGATATGTTATATTTTCTCCTTCGATAAGTCTTTGTGAAACCTCAATATAATTCGCGTCTTCTTTAAGGTCAATCCTTTCAAGACTTATAAATTCCTCTTTTAGAATATTGTAACTTCCGAAGACATTACCGGAATCAGAAGTAATAAAAGGCTCTATTCCTACCTTGGAAATAAGAGTTATAACCTGTTCCCTCTTTTGGATCAGTTCGTTATCAACCTGAAGTAAACTTATCCTTTCAATCAGATAAGGCAAGAACATAAGGAACAATATAGTGAAAACCAGCTTTGAAAGCAGGTTGAATAAAGCTAGTTTCATTCTAAGTCTTATCATATCAGCCATTTATTATCCCAGGCTTACTCTGTAGCCTATGCCTCTTACTGTCTCCAGCCAGGGAGTTGGAGCATGTCCATTCAGTTTCTTTCTGACATTTTTAATATGAACGTCGATAAAATTGCTGTCGTACTGGTCATCGAGAATATTTCCCCATATATGTTCATAGAGCTGGTTACGGGTAAGCACTTTATTTCTGTTAATAATAAGGTACTGGAGCAAGTCATATTCTTTTTTGGTGATTATCACCTCGTTGCCCTTACAAGTAATTTTCCTGGACTGTAATTCTATAATAAAATCTCCTACTGTAAGATTATTGTTTAAAATATTGAATTTTCTTCTTGCTACGGCCTGGATGCGCGAAAAGAGTTCCATCAAGGCAAAAGGTTTAGCGAGATAGTCATCTGCTCCAAGATTCAATCCGCGTACCTTATCTTCCACAGCCCCTCGGGCAGTAATGATAATAAATGCAGTATCATTGCCATGATTACGTGCCTCAACGATCAGGTCCAGACCATTATAATCAGGTAACCCAAGATCAAGTAAGACAAAATCGTATAGGTTTACTGCAATTTTTTCAGAAGCCTCAAAACCAGTAAAAGCCAATTCACACAAAAAACCTTCGGCTTTCAGGAAAGAAGCAATTTCATTTGCCAGACTTTTTTCGTCTTCGACTATCAGTACATTCATCAGATTTAGTTTAAAGGATTCTGAAATAAGCGTTTACGAAGAAAGTAAATCCTTCCGGGGCAGGGTAATAAGGATTTGAAAATGAGGGAAGAATATAACTTGGTTCAGCTTCAATGCTGAAGTTGCCGTAACTAAATGTAACAGGCAGTGAAAATTCGAAATCCATTAGCCCAAATTTATAAGAGTAAGATTTAATTGTACTACTAGGATTCTTTATAAAGCGGTGAAAAGGAGACCATGATCCAAGTCTCGTGAGACCTGTAGTAGTTTCAATTTTGACAAGATCACCAAACAGGAGATTGATGTTTGGATCAAAAGAGACCTGTCCTTTTCCTTTGAAAAACTCAGGGGTGGCGAAATACCTCGAATTCCTTACTTGAAGATATCCCCGGCGATCATCTGAAATTAATTCTCCGAATGATAATTTTGTGTAAATCAATTTCCAGTCAAAACCTGTCGTGAGGTTTATGAAAGCGAAATCACTGAAAAGCTTTTCCTGCAACGATTCTGGAGTCTTGTACCCGGCAATACTGGTCGAGATATCAAACCAGGAATTAAAAACATGGCTATAATTTAAAGAAAGACTGCAAAATGCTATATAAGGATTTACTCCAATTAAATGCGAAGCTGAGGCAGAAGCATAAAAGCAATTCTTATAACCATATGTCACTGCTGCGGAATAAAATGGTTTATCTCGTGAGATTGTTGATCCGAGAAAGATTATGTTGCTTCCTGAACCGATACTTGAATATAGGGAATGATTATGATAAATTGAATCATTTTTGCCGGTAAGGTTCTTACCGTTTTGAGCCACTGAATCTGACTGACTAAAAGCTATAAAATGAAACTCAAATGTCAGCAATGCAAACATTAATATTCGAATATATTTACCGGAACAGGTCATCCTTCATTAAACATGTTTATCCATGTCCGGGTCTAACTGCTCCTGCAGGTCTCCCTCTACCATTTGGGATACGTGATCCTGTTGGTCTGACTATATTAGGCGGACGTGCACCTCTTGCCTTACTCATATCCGGTCGTGCTGCCTTGATGTGTTTTACTGACTGGAATTCTGCGTTATTAAATTTCTTATCTGTCTGATTATTATTAACATCTGTTGTATTCTGATCTTCTACTTTACCAGTAGATTCTGTTTTTTTTATCTTCAACTTAAGTGTGTCATTCTGTTGCGATCCGGCCTGGGCAAAACTTATGTGACCTGCAAAAATAATTAGTACAACTGCAAAAAATAATTTGCCAAATTTATTCATGATATTATGATATCTATATATAAAAAAACATCATTTTTGAAAGCAATAATTCATTAACTATTTAAAATTGAAATAAAACTTTTCTCCAGTTAAAAACAAAGGTAGGGAATAAATATGAAGAACAGATGAAATGATAAGGTTCTAAAGAGTTAATGTCTTTCCTAAAAGACCTTATATCATTTGTCTTACAAATGGCAACCTGAACATGTATGGACCTGGCTAATCTATAATATTTAATTCATTAAGGAGTTTGAAAAATCAACCGGTTTGATTAAAAAGTATGCACTCGGATTAGTTTATCAATTCTTTTAATCTCTCTTACTGTTCTTTTTATCACATGTAAAATTACGTTGATCAAATAGACGTATCTTATTCTGAAATGATCCGTAAAACACTCTAACTTTACATGAAATCGTAAGACCTATGGAAGTAAAATTATATACAACATAATTATTTAATACTTCGTCTATTTAGAAATTATAGAATAAATGCAACTTCTGGAGAAAAAGATATTATCAACAAAAATTACACCTGAGATTAGCCTTAATCCGGATGGGGTTATTAAAATAACAGGCCGTTCAATGGATGGAAATGTAACAGAATTCTCTGCACAATTAAAGGATTGGATTGATGAGTATATTTGTAATCCTGCTGAACTTACCCGCGTAGATATTTATCTGGAATATTTTGACGAAATCAACTTAGGAATCTATATTTCTCTACTTAAGAAGATAGAATCTGTCAAATTGAAGGATAAAAAGTACATTATCAACTGGTATTATGAAGAAGGTGATGAAGATATTCTCGAAAAGGGAGAAAACATTTCATCAGTTTTGAATATACCTTTCAACTTTAGAATGATCAGTGATCCTCTAATAGATAAGTACGATCCCTTGAAATGGAAGATTCCTCAAAGAGTGGTAATATAGACATCAATACAGATGCATTAAAAATTCTGAGTCCGGAATCACTTTTGGGAATTAGGCAACCTGCAGTAGAACAGAAAACCACCTTCCTGTTTTATAAGCCTGCAATCCGGATGTTTATCGAACAGGTTTTTTGCAGTTGATTTAGTAACTATATAAACAGGTTTGTCTATTTCACCATTTAACAACCACTCTTTTTTACTGCTTTCAGTGTTTCCACCGGGCATCTTCTGGAAATAGAAATAAGGTGCATAGCTGTAAAATCCGACTGATGTGACATAAACGTCCTGACCAGAAATACTTTTATAGAAATTGATCGCGGAAGCCTGTGAATATCCTTCAATTTTGGGGACAACTGCTTTCAGATAGAAAAAAATGCAGAAGGCTGTTGCATAGAACAACATAATAGTTCCCCTGAAGAATTGCCTTTGTTTAAGCATTATCAATGAAACAAAAAGGAATAAGAGATAAACAGCACCAATCAGGAATTCATATCCGTTCCATTTAACAGGGGAATTCAAACAGGCAATGACAAAATCATCTTTAATATAAGGTGTTATAAGATCTTTATATCTGACTACAAGAGGAAGTCCAATAAGTAAAACTGAAAGTATAGTCCCAGTTACGATAAGGATCCATAACAGGGACCTCTTAAGTGTGTTCTTGCTATTCACAAGTTCATAAACAAAGTACGCTGCAAAATAAGAAAGCGGGAAATATGCAAGTGATGAGTAGTGTACAATTTTTGTTTTAACAATTGAAAATAATATCATTACAACCCAGAACAGTATAAGCATCCATCTAAGAAAGTATTTGCCTTCCTCATTGGAACCAGAATTTTTCCTGAAAATAACCGGTAGTGCCAGAATGGAAATAGGAAAGCATCCGAGGAAAACTACTAAAAAGTGATAATAAATTGGTCCGGAATGTCCTGCAACTGGTTTAAGAAAAAGGTCAACCTGATATTTTATGAATTCCCTGATGAACCAGAATCCGTTATTTATCATTTCAGGTACAAACCATAGTGATGTAATAATTAAACAGGATGTAATGAAAATCAGAATGTTTTTCCAATTTGAAATTTTTTTGAATCTCATGGTTGACCAGTACACCAGAACCGAAATACCGGCAATCAATAATCCGACCGGACCTTTTGTAAGTGTCGCCAGCCCAATTGAAATGCCTGCAAGAAAAGCATATTTAAATCCTCTGCTTTCACCAGATTCCCTGATGCTCTTTGCAAGAAAAAGAATAGAAAGGAAAATAAAAAAATTGAAGAAAGGATCAATAATTCCCGATTTTAAATAAATGTGAGGCAGAAACGAGCCTAAATAGGCAAGCGCCCATATAAAACCGAACTTTTCATCGTAAAATCTTTTGCCTAGGAAATAGAAAATGATAAGTGTAAAGATTCCTATGACAGCATTAGGGAAACGAGCGGCAAACTCATTAATCCCGAATAACTTCATACTCAAAACCTGCATCCAGAAAAATAGTGGAGGTTTTTCCCAGAAGGGATGAAAATCAATCTGGACACGACTGAAATTACCTGTAACTATCATTTCACGAGCCGATTCTGCAAAATTTATTTCATCCCAATCGAAAAGATGGACAGAGCCAAGAAATGGAATAAGAAAAAGAATAGCCGAAATTATTATTATATACGGATAGAATTTTTTATTCATAACTGACTATTTATCGAGTAGCTTCCATTTATAAATGCCAGTCTTAGTGAGAAAGTAGAGAATTGATACACGCAATACTCCAAGACCGTACCTAATGCTCCTACTGAAATTAATGCTGGATGCTTCCTCAAAGTATTTAGTTGGGCATGTTATCTCAGCAATCCGGAAGCCTTTATAAAACAAGAGTGCAATCATCTCATTATCAAAGATGAAATCATCTGAGTTCAAATCAAAATTTATTTTTCTCAGGACTTCTGCAGAATATGCCCGATAACCGGTATGATATTCAGTCAACTTCTGATTCATTAATAGATTCTGGATAAATGTCAGGAATCTGTTAGCGAAATATTTATATTTTGGCATACCGCCGGTCAATGCGCTTTTGCCTAATATCCTGGATCCAAATACAACCGGGTATAAATCGCTACCTATAATACTGACCATTGCCGGAATCAAAAGTGGAGTATACTGATAATCGGGATGTAACATTACAATAACATCAGCACCTAATTCCAATGCTTTTTTATAACATGTCTTTTGATTCCCGCCATACCCTTTGTTTTTATCATGATGAATAATATGCTTTATTCCAAGTTTTTGCCCTAACTCATATGTGTTGTCTTTACTAAAATCATCCACAAGGATTACTTCATCCACAATATCAAAAGGAATCTCGTGATAGGTCTTTTCAAGAGTTAAAGCTGCGTTGTACGCAGGTAGTACAACAACGATTTTTTTGTCTTTATACATTTATTTTTTACGGTACCAGATTATGAAAGTTAATACTAAAATGCCAAGTACTATTGAACGCCAGGTCCAGGTCTTCAGAATATTATATGAAGGAGCGTAATTTGTTAGTGTGATCCCGTTATACCTTAATAAAGGGTTCAAAAAATAAATGGTACCATCATTACATTCTATAACGGTCCTGATGTATGTATCCTCTAAGGCGAAGAAATAGTATCCGGTTGAACAATTTGTCATGCTCTTTTTTTCTATCCCTTTTTGGCCAATAAATTTAATTGTTTTTACCGACTGATTTAAGCTGACGGCAAGAGTATCATTTTTAAAAGTGATAGACTTGACTTCCGGCAATTTTAACAATGCGGCTCTTTTCTCTTCGTTGGTCTTATAAGAAACTATGTTAAATTTTACTCCTATTGAACGTCCAGTCCTGAGAGAATGTAAGATTGAATCTTTGATCATGTCAGAATTAATCAGATTAAAGCTGCTGCATATATCTTCAAGATTGGTCGGATCGTGTGCATCATCATCAGCCATTAAAAAAGCAGTGTGTCCATTCGAAAGAATGGTGTCATAACAAAAAGTAAAGAGACGATCATGATTGGCAATTTCCAGACAGTCATAGTTACTCAGATATTTAAAATCATTAAAGGAGTATGCCTTTCTATAAATAGGATGCACTATAGTTATAATCACTGTAGTGTCCTTTTTAAGTTGGTCAATAATGAATTGCTCGTTACTTAAGGTCTGGCGGAAAGGAAAGTCCTGCCAGTTTACTTTTTTGGCATTCAGTATGAGCTGATGATTTTTATAGTACAAAAAACCATGCTCATAAACAGGAACATACCATTTATTCTTGCCTTCATAAAGGTTTATACATTGATAGTCAGATATACTTATAATGCTGAAACCAAAATATTTATATAAGCTATCGAGTTTCTGAACAGAATTGGCAGCTATTTTTTTATTTCCAAAAAACTTTCGATTATGGGCATGAAAATTAGCTAATCTCCATTTTGTATTGTCAATATTCCGATATGGATTATAGATATATTCACCTTGGAAGGTATGTGGTGTGGGGAATGTATATTTTGTATTAACAACAAACTGTAGAAGCAAAATGATTAAAATTAAAACAAAAATACTCAGAAAGAAATGTTTTATGATTTTAAATATATTCACGATAATATTTTATGTTGTGCAAGATTTGTTATTTAATTCCAAAGGTTCTTCTATCAATTTTACCAAATCTGCTGGCATATTGGAACAAGGCCTAATGTGTTTATACAGTGGCATCCTGAAGTTGAATTTTTAATTTTCTTTTACCATTCTAATGAAAATCCAATTTGTTTTCCATTTTGAAGAATAATAAGTTCTGTTTTGTTTTTTGATTTTGATGACAAAGAATTTACATGATTCTGATGTGTTTTATTATAATGATTTACTACTTGCTTGCCACATAAATATCCCATAATCCCTCCGACGAAAACATCAGATGCCCAATGCTGATGTTCGGTTAATCTTGATATTCCAACTAATGTAGCTGCTGAATAGCATATAACCGGGATTGCTTTTATATCCTTGTATTGTGATGCAAATACGGTAGCGATTGAAAATGCTGTTGCCGTATGACCTGAAGGAAAAGCATCAAAAGCGGAAATTGGTTTTCTTACAGCTAAGTCCTGGTCCCACGCTGCAAATGGTCCGTACCATGTACCACCCTCAGATTTACTGAAAGTATAATCAGCGATAGGTCTCTCTCTGCCTGTAAGTATTTTTATAATATTAACCCAGACACCTGAGGTAATCATAGCCTGTGTTGCCAGTAAACTTGTCTGAACTCCCTTTTCATTTTTGCATAAAGCACTTAGTACTCCAGTTGTAACAACTGAATAAATTCCCCAATTACTGCCAAACTTAGTTATGACAGGAGAAGATTTGTTTATCCAGTTATGTTTCTGTTTCTGAACGCGTGCCCAATCGTCAATCTCACTATCAATATGAATTAGTGCAGCTGTGATGCCAATTGCAGCACCCGTCATTAACAATTGTTTAGTCTTAATTTTAAACGGAGCAGTTATCTGCCCTTCAAAGTCGTTAAGCAATGAGGGGAAATATCCTTTTTGAGACCGAAAGGAAAAGATACTATCAGCTTTATAAAAATTGGTTGAAGGTTTTTGATAGTTTGCATTATTTTGATTGGTTTTTGAAGAAGATGCATATTTTGCATTAATAGAATCTAAAGACGGTAAGTTTTGCGGATAAGCAACACGACCGCAAGTAAAGAAAACTATTATTGATATGGTAAGGTTGTTTGATATAAATGAAATCTTTTTTGTAGGTGACATCACAAATTATCTTCAATTAATATCAAATATAAATTAATTTATGGAAAAGTCATTGGACCTGATCACCCCTGACCAAAAAATTGACAATCTATCTCCAGTATTAAACGATTGTTTAAAGTAAAACCATCCACCCAAGATTTAACTCAGATGGATGGAATTATAATTTGAATGAACAACCTGAACACCTAATGATGGAAGCAAAATATGGAATTATTTGACCGGCTCAATCACAAGCACGGTAAAAGTTCCGGGTTTCAATGTTGGACGTGGTCTGGGATTATCAGCTGTTTTTTCAGGAGTAGGTCCAAATTCAGCAGTTGGTAAATA
>JADGPU010000101.1 GCA_017882305.1 Bacteroidales bacterium
GTTGAGATCAAACTCGAACCACGTCAGTTCTCGATGATCAATAATAAAGCAAAACGTGTAATTGAGCCTGGTTATTTTACTATTTCTGTAGGAGGCAAACAACCCGGTTTCAAAGGCTATCTTGACCCGCAGTTCACCCAGATACTGACGGGTAGGATCAGATTAACAGGGAAAGAAGTTCCGTTGGCAAACTGATCGGTCCGGAAAATATTTATTAGGATAACCAGTAGAGACGCCCAATTTGGGCGTCTCTACGTATTAAAAAAATTTATTTCTTAATAAACCGGTATACCTTCACTGAATGTGGAAGTATATCAATATACATCGAAGATTCCTTCAGTACCAGATCTTTATGATCCCACAGATCACGTACAGTGAAATTTTCAAGTTTTAGCGGCGAGCTAATCCCCCATCTGACCGTTGCAGCCTGGGCTAGTAGTGCAAAGTCGACAAGGACACTCTTCTTTTCATCACTACTATTAAGCAGGCATACTGCTTTTTCATTTTTTGCGAGCATTTTCATCCAGATCTGATAATCACCATTGTCTCTCCAGCACACACCTTGTTTGCCAAGTGAATCCTGGTCCAATGCAATAATTTCCTTATTGAGAAGAATTGATTTGGTTTCCGGAGACATGTTCTGAATATCATTTCCGGCCAACAATGGGGCAGCTGCCATACACCATAATGAAAAATGAGTTTTGTACTCTTCTGTTGTCATTCCTCCATTTCCGACTTCCAGCATATCCGGATCATTCCAGTGACCTGGTCCGGCATACTTGGCAAAGTCTTTCTGTTGTAAAAAATTCTCTATCATGCTATTCCAGGTATCCGAAATATCACCGGTAGTACGCCATAAATGACCAACAGTGCCGGCCCATTCCCATGGTTTATTTGAACCCCATTCACATATACTGAATACTATTGGTCTCTTCGCTGCATAAAGACCGTCACGCATAATAGTATATGAAGACTTGGGTTCCTGGGTACCGGTGTTGCACCAGTCGTACTTTAAATAATCAACACCCCAGCGTGCATAGGAAAGAGCATCCTGATATTCATGTCCTCTACCTGCAGGGCGTCCTGCGCAGGTAAGTGTTCCGGCACATGAATAGATACCAAACTTCAGCCCTTTTGAATGAATATAGTCAGCCAGGTATTTTATTCCGTGAGGGAAACGATCCTTATCCGCTACTATCTCTCCATTCTCATCGCGAGATACCTGCCAGCAGTCATCAATTACAACATATTCGTAACCGGCATCCTTCATGCCGCTGTTGACAATGGCGTCAGCCATCCCCATAATAAGGGTTTCACTTACATTGCATCCATATTTGTTCCAGCTGTTCCATCCCATAGGAGGTGTCTTAGCGAGCTGGTCAAATTTTTGTGCTGAAACTCCTAAAAAGAAAAAGATTATAACAACCAATAAAATAAATCTTCTCATAGGTATATTTTTTTAAAACAGATTATAATTATGACTTCTTATGAAATCAAATGTATCCACTTCTTTCATCTATTCAAAATAAATAATTCAATTATAACGGAAAAGTGAAAAGATAAGCACCTTTGATTTTAAGATTTTGTAAATTGAAGGATTATTATTTTGAGGGATCAGTCAGTTGCGAATAATTTTTAACTAATAAAACAATGGGTTAATATGAAAAGAAGTGAAATAAACAATTTAATCCACAGTTCAGTAGATTTCTTTGATCAAATGAATTTCAGACTTCCTCCATGGGCATTCCGAAGTCCGGAAGAATGGAAAGGACAGTACAGTTGTTGCAGCGAAATAATTGACAATATGTTAGGTTGGGATCTGACTGATTTCGGATTTGGGGACTTTAAGAAATGCGGTCTAATTCTTTTCACAATACGTAATGGTAATCCCCGGAAGGATAAGAAACCTTATGCTGAAAAAATTATGATAGTTGAGGAGCTCCAGGAAACACCGATGCATTTTCATTGGAGCAAAATGGAAGATATAATAAACCGCGGAGGAGGCAATCTGATAATTGAACTTTATAATTCAAATGAGGAGGGTGAATTTAACGACACAGCCGTTATCGTAATTATTGATGGTATCAAACGGAAAGTCGAAGCAGGTGGCACAATTATTTTGACTCCCGGCGAAAGTATTTGTCTCGAACAAGGTGTCTATCACAGGTTTTTTGGTGAAAAAGACAAAGGGAAAGTGCTTGTTGGTGAAGTGAGTGCAGTGAATGATGATACGTCAGATAATCGTTTTTATCAACCTGTAGGCAGGTTCCCCGAAATCATTGAAGATGAAAAGCCTGTTCATCTTCTTGCTTCAGATTATATTAAGTATTTGTAGTATGAGTCACGGAAAAATAGTCATCTCAGGAACCGGATGTGCTCTGGCCGACTTTCTCTATAGTAAAATGAGATTTGACAGTCCATCTTTCAGGAAATATCTCTCTAAACAAGCCGGCGATGGCGGGTTATGTCCCGGGAAATTGGTTTTTACAGAGGAACTTGAAAAATTTTCAGGGGTTGATTATCCCATGATTCTGAATGAGATTTCAGGAAATAATATCCCGGATACCTTTAATCTTGGCGGACCTGGCCTGGTCTCATTTATTCATGCTTCACAGATATTGGACACGCGAGAATATGAAATAAAATTTTACGGAAACCTCGGCAATGACGAGATTGCTGACAAAATACTGGAACTTGTAAGGAAAACCCCTCTTGATATCGCCAACTACAAAAAAAGGAGCAACCTGGCGACACCCAGTACCGATGTTCTTTCTGACCCGACGTTTGCCGGTGGTAATGGTGAGAGGACATTTGTAAACAATATCGGTGCGGCGTGGGACTTTTCTCCCGAAATGCTTAATGATGATTTTTTTAAATCAGCAATTACCTGTTTTGGAGGAACTGCCCTTGTACCTCATATTCACGACAATTTATCTGATCTGCTGAAGAGATCGAAACAGAATAATAGTATAACGGTGGTCAATACCGTTTTTGATTTCAGAAATGAAAAGAAAAATCCAAAAATACCCTGGCCTCTGATAACCAGTGAAGAGAGTTTTGAACTTATTGATGTTCTCATCACTGACAGGGAGGAGGCCATTAGAATAAGCGGACAAAAGAATGAAACCGATGCTGCCCGCTTCTTCATTCGGAAAAAAATCTCATCTTTTTTCATTACAAACGGAGCCAATGATATTATTGTTTTTTCCGATGGCAGACTGTTTAATAAACTGGATTTGAAATTTTTCCCTGTTTCCGGGATAGTTACTCCTGAGCTCAGATTAAGCGGAGATACCACAGGTTGCGGTGATAATTTTGCCGGAGGTATTATAGCTTCGCTCGCCTTACAGATAAAAGATCAGAGGACTCCTTTTGATATAATATCTGCTCTTTCATGGGCTGTGGCATCAGGTGGATTTTGCTGTTCTTATATCGGAGGGACATTCATTGAAAGTTATCCGGGAGAAAAGCTGAACAGAATAGAAGATTTTAGAAACAGTTATTTGAAACAGATTGATATGGTTTCGTCAATTTCGATTGATTAGTTATTTTTGTTATTATAAACTGATATGATGCAGGAAGAAAATTATCTTCTTCAGAAACGTGTAAATCTCTTCGACGGAATATCAATTGTTGCCGGTGCAATGATTGGCTCAGGAATCTTCATTGTCAGTGCAGATATTGCAAGGAATGTAGGATCTCCGGGTTGGTTGCTGGTGGTTTGGCTCATTACCGGAATCATAACTCTGATCGGGGCAGTCAGTTATGGCGAACTGGCCTCAATGATGCCACAAGTAGGCGGCCAGTATGTTTACCTGAAGGAAGCTTATCATCCTCTGATCGGATTTTTGTTTGGATGGACCACATTCCTTGTTATTGAGTGCGGAACCATTGCTGCCGTGGCTGTGGCATTTGCAAAATTTTCCGGTGTTCTGTTCCCCTGGGTTTCCGAAAAAAATATCCTTTTCCAGGCAGGTCCTCTCAAGATAAAAAGTACAATGATAGTTGCCATAGGTATGATATCATTTCTGACATGGCTCAATACCCGGGGAATAGTAACCGGAAAAACAGTTCAGAACTTCTTCTCCTCAACAAAGGTTATTGCCCTTTTAGGATTTGTCGCTATAGGTTTTCTTGCTACAAAACATATAAATTCGTGGGAAATAAATAAAGAAGTCTTCTGGAAGGCAAGTCAGGTGGGCCCTGGAAATCAGATGATCCCGCTTGTCGGCTTTTCACTTATTACTGCCATAGGAACAGCGTTGGTAGGCTCATTATTTTCATCGGATGCGTGGTATAGTGTTACCTACCTTTCGGGAGAGGTAGTAAATCCCAAACGGAATGTTCCTTTAAGCCTCTTTTTCGGGGCTTTGATAGTTTCCGTAATGTACATTCTTACAAATTATATCTATATTAAAATTCTGCCATTGTCAGGCTCTCCCGATGGTGCCGATGTGCTTAGCCGCGGTATCCAGTATGCAACAGACGACCGGGTTGCTACTTCTGCGATGAGTGTTGTATTCGGCGATTACGCTGCTGTTATTATGGCTATATTTATAATGATAAGTACTTTTGGATGCAACCATGGACTTATAATGGCTGCTCCGCGTGTTTATTACGCTATGGCAAAAGATGGTCTCTTTTTCAGAAAAACCGGAGAATTAAACAAAAAAGGTGTCCCTGGTTTTGCAATTGTCATTCAGGGAATATGGTCGATACTGCTTTGTTTGTCAGGAACATATGGAAACCTTCTCGATTATGTGATATTTGCTGTTTTGATCTTCTTTACTTTAACTATCCTGGCAATATTTATACTAAGGATAAAACGACCTGATATTCCACGACCATATAAAGCATTTGGTTATCCGGTGATACCCTCAATCTATATCTTAACCACAGTAACAATAATGGTGATACTTTTAATCTATAAACCGGATTATACCTTCCCTGGTCTGGGAATTGTGATTCTTGGGATTCCTGTTTTTTACCTTTGGAGAAAATTTAATACGAAAACGGGAAAAAACGAAGAAACAATCTAACTGGAAGTAGCATGCCGCAAACCAAATTAATAATATGTTCCCGGATGAATTTATAAGAAGGATTCATACTCAAAAATATATTGATGCAGGAGCACTCCTGAAGTCATTAGAAGAGCCATCTCCTGTAAGTATAAGGATTAATCCGTCAAAGTGGCAAAAAAAACCGTCACACTCTGAACCTGTCCCATGGTGCAATAACGGATATTATCTGGAAAACAGACCCTCTTACACTCTTGATCCCCTATTTCATTCAGGTTGTTACTACCCTCAGGAAGCTTCGGGTATGTTTCTAGAACAGGTAATCAGACAAACTTCTGTCTTATCCGGAAATCTCCGTGTACTTGATCTGTGTGCGGCTCCGGGTGGGAAAAGTACTCATCTCTCGGATATTATTGGTCCGGATAATCTATTGGTTGCTAATGAGGCAGTCAGGTCAAGAGCCGTAATTCTTGCTGAAACTATTACAAAATGGGGTTCGGAAAATACTCTGGTGACACAGAACGATCCTGCTGCATTCGGAAAATTATCGGGATATTTTGATATTATCGTAGTTGATGCTCCCTGTTCGGGGGAAGGGATGTTCAGGGGTGAAACTGCTATCAACGAATGGTCCGTAGGAAATACAGTTCATTGCTCTGAAAGGCAAAAGCGGATACTGATGGATGTCTGGCCTGCTTTGAAAGAAAACGGGATCCTTGTTTACAGTACCTGCACTTTTAATCCCGGAGAAAATGAAGAAAACATCAGATGGTTCATCGGGAAGAAAGAAGCAGAATGTATTCAGATGGATCTTTCAAACTTTAAGGGAATTATGGAGATCGACTTCGAAGGTATTTTTGGATATGGCTTTTATCCCGATAAGATTAGGGGTGAAGGATTCTTTATCTCAGCCATCAGGAAAACCTGTCAACAGGAAATGACTCAGCCAAAAATCAAGAGGAAAACTGAACTTCAGCCAGATAAAAATGATCTTGAAGTTGCAACCCGATGGGCTCATTTTTCAAAAGACAGAATTTTTAAATGGGGTGATGAACTTTTCGCAGTACCATGTAGTATGGATGATTACCTCCATCTTTACCGGAATTTTAAGATTGTAAAAGCCGGGACAAAAGTATTTGTGGTCAAGAACAAAAGTTATCTTCCTTCACATGAACTGGCTTTGTCGCTGCAATTAAAAACAGATGCTTTCCCGCGAAACGAAATCAATCTTTCCGAAGCACTTTCGTTCATGAGACGCGATAATTTCATCCTTCAAAATAGTATTAAAGGATGGAATATATTAACTTGCAACGGTATTAGCCTCGGATTCGTCAAAAATATTGGCAACAGGGTAAATAACTATTTTCCTGTGGAATGGCGCATAAGAATGAATCTCCCTGAACCAGGGAAAGAGAATATTATTATATGGAACAGATTTTAAGTGAGTTTCAGATATTTACCAAACCGGTAGGGTCAGCCTGTAATCTCAATTGCAGATATTGTTATTATCTGGAGAAGAAAGATTTGTATCCGGGTGCAAATCACTTTATAATGGCTGATGATATTCTTGAAAAATATATCAAACAACATATTCTGGCATCGTCAGAAAATACTATAAATTTCTCATGGCATGGTGGGGAACCTACATTGGCAGGTATCAACTTCTACAGAAAAGTTCTCAGACTTCAATCTGCTTACAAACCAGCCGGTAAGACGATTCTGAATGGAATCCAGACCAATGGAATACTTATCGACGAAGAGTGGTGCAGATTTATTGCTCAGGAGGGTTTTTTAATTGGTATAAGTATTGATGGCCCTGCTGAGTTTCATGATATGAACCGTCGTGCAAAAGATGATAGTGCGACCTGGGTGAAGGTATATAGTAGGATTCAGCTTTTAAAGAAACATGGTATTATCCCTGAGATACTTTGTGTCGTAAATGCAGAAAATGTAAAATATCCGATTATTATCTACGACTTTTTCAAACAATTGGGAGCGAAATATATTACTTTTCTCCCCCTGATCCAACCTGAAGTAAATTCATCCACAGGAGTGAGCAGAGATTCAGTTCCATCAGATGAATTCGGCTATTTCCTGAGCGAAGTCTTTGACATATGGGTTGAAAATGATATAGGCAAAATAAAAATCCAGATCTTTGAAGAGGCTGCTAGGAGTGCATTTGAACAAGAGCATACATTATGCATTTTCAAAATAAACTGTGGTGGTGTCCCGGTTGTTGAGCGCAATGGAGATTTTTATCCCTGCGACCATTATGTAAATAAAGACTACCTGCTAGGAAATCTAGTGGATCATCCTCTGACGTTCTTTCTTGAATGCGAAAGACAGAAAATATTTGGAAGAGCTAAATCAGTTACACTGCCAAAATATTGCATTGAATGCGAAGTCAGATCAATGTGTAACGGGGAATGTCCGAAGAACAGGTTCATTTTAACGCCTGATGGCGAGACCGGTTTAAACTACCTATGCAATGGGTATAAATATTTTTTCAACCATATCCGTCCTTTTGTTGAGGCAATAAGTGCAGAATGGAAAAATCAGGAAATAGGTTAAGATTCGTAGTTTTATTTCAGCTTCTCCTTAAAGAAAGCTATCGTCCTTGACCAGGCAAGTTTAGCAGCCTTTTCATTGTACCGTTCAGGATTGGAATCATTATTAAATGCGTGCTGGGCTCCTTCGTACATAAATATCTGGTATTCCTTTTTTTCTTTCTTCAATGCCTCTTCAAAAGCTGGAATTCCGGGGTTTATAAATGCATCGTCGCCGGCATAATGAGCCATAATCGGTGCTTTTATCTTCGCAACTTGTTCAGCAGTCGGCTGTTTGCCATAATATGGAACTGCTGCATCAAGGTCCGGGGAATTAACTGCAACCTGGTTGGTCATTCCCCCACCCCAGCAGAAGCCGGTACAACCTACCTTCCCGGTTGAGAGAGGATGTGTTTTCAGATATTTCACAGCAGCCACAAAATTTTTTATTGTCTTATCATAATCAAGCTGGCCAATCATAGATACAGCTTTTGCCTGGTCATCCACCGGAGTTCCTCCAAGCGGTGAAAGTGCATCGGGCGCCAGAGCAAGAAAACCTTCTTTTGCCATTCGACGCGTAACATCCTGTATATGAGGCTGCAAACCTCTGTTCTCATGGATTATCAGTACTGAAGGGAATTTTTTGCCGTCTTTTGGCCGTGCAAGAAATCCTTTCATTTCACCTGTCTCACCGGAAAATTTAATGAATTCAGTCATCAGCTCCGTATCCTGCTGATAAGATGATGAAGCTCCCAAACTCTCTTCTTCCAGAACGGGAATCAGAGCCATTGCGGCAACCGAGCCGCCGGCAACCATGGCAAGTTTTCTGACAAAATCGCGTCGATTTGTTCGTCCTTGCTTGTAGTCAACATAAAGCGCAGTGATTTTTTTATCCATAATCGTCTTGTTATTATTTGTTAATTGGCAGATATGTATACGACCTTAATTAATTTTTTACATTTGTTAATGTCAAAAAAATGTCAACTTTTCAATATACAAAGAAGAAAGATAATTGGCAAATAAAATTGATTTTCTCCATTGAATTTAACAACATTGTTGATGAAAAAAGTTATGGAAAGAGTAGAAAATTCTCCTGAGTGCGTCAGGCCACTTTATGAGCTTTCGTGGACCTTTGAAAAGAAAATATCGATATTGATAAGAATGGTGTAATAACAGGATTATTTTGATGGTCCATAATATTTCAGGTGTTATACTGTCCCGAGGTGTCAGTAAGAGATTTAATGACATAATAAAGGCCAGGATCGTCATTGACGGTAAAACGATCATTTCAAGGATTGTTGAAACAATAGATGATATTTTCGATGAGATAATAATTGTGACAAACACGCCGGATGAATTTAAAGAGTACAATAGCTGCAAAATTATAGGTGATCAGTTTTTGAATAAAGGGCCTCTTGGCGGCATCCACCACAAACGTTAATGCACCTTCCGATATCTCTAATATTAAAAAGCTGCTGAGGATTGAGTGATTAAATTTGGTTTTACAGACACTCTACAATAGAATGATTTGACCAATTGTGCAATTGCATTTTTTATTAACTTTATATACTTTAAAATTCAGACGCTATGAAGAGAATATCTTTTTATATCCTTATGATTGCCGTTTCGCTCTCTTCCTGTAAAAAACTAAGCAAGTACGAAGGAGTTCCCTTCACAGAAAAGGAGCCGCGCGACTGGGAAAATCCAGAGGTATTTAATATAAACAGGGAGGAGCCGCATGCATCTCTTATCAGTTTTCCTGATGAAACAAGTGCTCTTGAGGCAATCAAAGCAAACTCCCCAAACTATAAATCTCTTGAAGGGCTATGGAAGTTCAATTGGGCTAAAACACCCGATATGCGTCCATTCTGGTTCTTTAAAGATGATTATGACACCCGCGACTGGAAAGAGATTGATGTGCCATCAAACTGGCAGATGAAGGGTTATGATGTTCCGGTCTATGCGAACATTACTTATCCCTTCTGGACTTATGAGGATGTATTCAATTCGAAGTCAATCACATATAAAAAAGTTCCTCCTGCTATTCCTCATGACTGGAATCCTGTCGGGTCATATAAAAGGAATTTCACAGTTCCGTCTGACTGGAAAAATAAGGAGATATTCCTCCATTTCGGAGCTGTCAGTTCCGCATTTTATGTTTGGGTAAATGAAAAACTTGTTGGCTATAGCGAGGATAGCAAAATGCCAGCTGAATTCAATATTACAAATTATCTTAAAGGAGGAAAGAACTCCCTGGCAGTGGAAGTTTACAGGTGGAGTGATGGTAGTTATCTTGAAGATCAGGACTTCTGGAGGTTGAGCGGTATTCAGAGAACGGTTTTTCTTCATGCGCGTCCAAAAACTTATATAAAAGATTTTTTTGCAGTTGGCAACCTTGACAAGAATTACAATGAGGGCCTGATAAATGTTGATGTTTCTTTAAAGAGTACTGTTACAAGTGATGACAATTTTGTAGTTGATGTATCTCTTTATGAAGGCACGAAGAAACTTTTCACCGAATCTAAAGATGTCAGACTGTCGGGGGATAAGGTATCAGTTATATTTAAGAAGAACATTCCGTCAGTAAAAAAATGGTCTGCCGAAAAGCCAAATCTATATTCTCTGGTTATAAGCCTTAAAGACAAAAGCGGAAATATTGCAGAAAGTGTAAGTACAAAAATCGGATTCAGGAAGGTTGAAATCATTAATTCACAGCTTCTTGTTAATGGTGTTGCAATCCGTTTGAAGGGGGTTAATATGCATGAACATAATGAAATAACAGGGCATGTTATTGATGAGGCAACAGTACTGAAGGATATCAGGACAATGAAAAGCAATAATATTAATGCAATGAGGACATGCCATTACCCGCAACAGGAGTTCTGGTATGAGATGTGTGATAAATATGGACTTTATCTTATTGATGAGGCTGATATTGAGTCGCATGGTATGGGTTATGATAAAGATGTCACGTTAGCAGATAAACCTGAATGGGCTGCAGCACATCTTGACAGAATGAGACGGATGGTAGAGAGAGATAAGAATCATCCTTCTGTTATTATCTGGTCAATGGGTAATGAGGCCGGTGATGGTCATAATTTCCTGAATGGCTACAAATGGATAAAAGGACGGGATGTAACACGTCCGGTTCAGTACGAACGGGCAGAAAAGAGCACCAATACTCCTGAGCGTCATACTGACATCTGGTGCAACATGTATGCGACTATTGAAGAAATAGAAGCCTATGCAAAGGATGTGAAAAACGACAGACCAATGATAATGTGCGAATATGCCCATGCAATGGGTAATTCCACTGGTAACTTCCAGGATTATTGGGATGTTATTGAAAAGTATCCAAAGTTGCAGGGTGGATTCATATGGGATTGGGTTGACCAGGGATTTCTTAAGACAAATGAAAATGGCGAAAAATACTGGACATATGGTGGTGATTATGGTGAGTTGGGTATCCCCAGCGATGGGAACTTCAACATAAACGGACTGGTGTGGCCCGACAGAACGCCACATCCTGGCCTGTTTGAAGTAAATAAGGTTTATCAGTACGTTGGTTTTGAACCGGTTGACCTCAAAACAGGGATGATAAAAATTAAGAATAAATATGATTTTACTAACCTGTCAGAGTTTAATTTTGATTGGGAGGTTGTGTCAGATGGAAAAGTGGTACAATCAGGAAAAATTCCGCTTCCTGACTTCAGGCCTCATGCAGAAATAGCTTTCCTATTACCTCTTAAAAAGATAGATTCTGTTGCGGGAGCTGAGTATTTTCTTAATATGAGAGTTTCAAGGAGTGATGAATGGAATTATGTACCTGAAGATCACGTATATGCATCAGCTCAATTTAAACTGCCTCTGGAAGATAAAGGTGTTATGCAGAAGGATGATGCTCTTGCTGTTCTCCAGACGAAGACTATTGATAAGAAACTGGAAGTACGAGGAGTTGATATGAAAATAATTTTTGATCTGGTTACCGGCAGACTGACATCTCTCAATTACAAAGGGAAAGAAATAATCAAAAAAGGTCCGGAACCTGATTTCTGGAGACCGCCTACTGATAATGATTATGGTTACAATATGGATAAGCTGCTTGGTGTATGGAAAAAAGCCGGTGAAAGAATAATTGTAACTAAAGCAAATATAAGTCAGCCGGAATTAGGAAAGGTAATTGTAACTTTTAATTATGACATTCCCGACGCGAGTGGTAAAAAAATAGGAGGGTATGCTACAACATTCACGATATACGGATCGGCTGATATGGTGATTAAAAACCAGTTCTCAAAATTATCGGACAAAATCCCGGAGATACCGAGAATGGGAATGCAGATGCAGCTTCCGGAGGAGTTTACCAATCTGAAATGGCTCGGACGCGGACCTCATGAGAATTATGTTGACCGGAAAACTTCAGCTGATGTTGGTTTGTACGAGAGTACTGTTGCCGATCAGTATACTCCTTATATCAGGCCCCAGGAAAATGGCTACAAGACTGATACAAGGTGGCTTACCCTGACTAATGACAATGGCAGCGGTATCCTTGTAAGCGGAGATCCTTTAATCTGTTTTGCTGCCCTGAATAATATTCATGACGATTTTGAATCGCCCGGGAAGTTATCGCAATACAGAAAAGATGCGAAAACAGCTAATACTCATACCATTGATGTTAAGCCACGTGACCTGATCAACCTGAATGTTGATCTTGGCCAGATGGGTGTAGGCGGTGATAATTCATGGGGTGCATTAATTCATCCAAAATACCGGCTGCTTGATAAAAAATATGAGTACTCTTTCAGGATCAGACCTATTGTTAAAGAGGATGA
>JADGPU010000102.1 GCA_017882305.1 Bacteroidales bacterium
ATTCCATTCAGGACCAGGCTTTCCTGTTTTAGCCAAGGGCTTAGTCAATGAATATAACATTCCTGTGTAATGATAATCATCTTCTTTAGAGAGTTCCGGCTTATTGTCAATCTGAACCTCGTAACCTGTATTCACAGGCATCATATTGTCTTCGGTTGGAACTGAAGGGATCCTGATAAAAACGCCGGAGTTGCTGTTTTCATCACGCATTCTGAAGACAACGCGAATAACACAATTTCCAAATTTCTCGCCTGTCCAGTATAGTAGCCCCATACCTCCCTTTGACTTAATAAAACCATCTTCTACATAGTGAGAACCTGGTCCGGCCTGTTTCCATCCTGTAAGATCCTTCCCGTTGAATAAATGACGCCATTGAGTTGAATCAGCAACCCCGGCTGATAAGGTTTTTGTCATAAGAACAAACAAACATACTATCAGGCTAACCGTTAAAATTCTGCCTAAGATGATCCCGGAAGGAGTCCCTTGCCTTTCAATTGAATTTTTTTCCATGTTTTTAATTTTTAAATTAATTGGTGATTTTTTTTCTTATTGTGGCATTCTGAACAAGTGGTTTAGCCCAGAAGCTTAAACTCAGAATATATCCCAAAGGTATATACAAAATCATCATTCCTGCCTGCAATCCTATAAGATCTTTCAGTTTCCCGATGAGCAATGAAAATATGGCACCTCCCGCAATAGCGGTGCATAATATGCCCGCAAACGAACCGTGAAACCTTGTAACGCTGTTAAGAGCGAGCGAAAAAATAATGCCGTACATTACCGAAAGGCAAAAACCCAGAGCCGGAAAACCCAATAAAGCAATTTTTGCACTTCCAAAAAGTGTAAATGTCAGTACAACAAATGATGAAGCCGCAAAAATCCGTAAAACAATCTTACTGTCAATAATTTTTAGCAGTACCAATCCAAGAACACAGCCGACTGTCATCAAACCCCAGAATAAACCTACTGTTGCGGCCCCTTCTGTTTCCGGCTTAAATCCATGGTATGTACGCAGAAATTCTGAAATCCAATTTGCGATTCCCTGTTCTGTACCAACATAGGCAAATATTCCAAGAAAAAAGAGTATTACAGGCTTCTGTCTGAACAGTTCAACATGTGTTTCCCAGGCTCCAACAATTTCATCCTCTTTTCTAATAACCTTTGGAAAACGCACTATGAAAATGATTGCTATCATCATAAAACTTATAAAAGCAAAAATCCAGTAAATTGAAACCCATGGCAATTGATGTGGTGTTAGCCAGGACATGAAATTTATAAAGAATCCCTGATCAATATGTTGATTGTTAAGATTTGATACCAGGTAAGAATATACAAAAGGGCTGAGGAAAGAGGCAACTCCGAAAACCAACTGAACAATGAGATTGTTAAATGCAAAGTTCTCTTCTCCTCCTGTCACTCTGAGCAAAGGGAACAAAGCAACCTGTAAGAGAGCCATGCCGCAACCAATCAGAAACAATGAACATAAGAAAACAGGGAAAACTGGAAAAAGAGAAAACAAAAGAGCCCCGCAAAATGCAAGAATCCATGCAAAAACCAAACTTTTCTTTTCATCATATTTCTGAACAATCATTCCTGAAGGAATTGACATTAAGGCATATGCAATAAAAAACGAAAACGGAAGTAAACCTGTCATTGTTCCATTTAAGGAGAAGCTATCACTCACATTGGGATTAATCGAACCCAGAATATTAGTCAGAAAAGATATAGCAAAGAAGATAAGGAAAATAAGGATAACGAGATAGTAATTTCGCTTCATGTGTAACTTATAACCTGTTTTTCAATTATTTTCCTGACCTGAACAACAGAGTATAAAAATAGAAATATTTTGCCAAGTGACGATTGAAATATTAATTATGTATTCAACAATCTCTATTTTGAATACCTTTGAGTTACTTTGCGATTACTTTGAGTTCCCTTGTGGTAGAAAAAATTTAAACTTAAAGTCGCACTAAGGTCCCGATAACTATCGGGATCACAAACATCACTAAGTAGAGGAATAAATCAGGTCAGATGGAAACTAAATATTTTTCTCTCAGTTCAGTTGAGAATAACAGACTTATAAAAATAATTCAGATAGTATTTGGTATAGTTTGCTTAGCTCTTGCAATCTTCTGGTCGATTTTTAATATCAGGTCATTAAAAGCCGGTGGTACAATCTGGATTACAATCATATTCCTTTCAGGATTTGGTCTTTACCAGGTATGGGCCGGATTGGGCAAGGCAACCAGATTCATTGAGATAAGCAATGATAAGATACGGCTTAAAAAAACTGTTATACTTACTGCGGTTGAAATACCTGTGGGCGAGATTCAGAAGATTGAATTATACCCTTTTAACCTTATTTTCTTTTTAAAAACAAAGAAAAGAATACTTCTCAGATTAGGTGCTACTTACCAGGAAACTAGTGAAAAAATCAAGGATGAAATTCTTAAATTTGCTGAATTTAATTCGATTAATATTGAAATAGTAGAGGAAAAGTTATAATTTCCCTTTAACCACAGAGTTACACAGAGTACTCACAGAGTAACACGGCTTAATAATCCAGAGTCGGGGATTCTGTTTTACTAAAGAATTTTACACCGTGAAACTCTGTGGCAACTCCGGGGAACTCCGTGGTAAATGGATTTCATTTTATTCTCTCTCTGAAACTCAATATTTTCCCCCAAACCTGTCTGTTTATTGGTATCCCGTTTTCAAGGTTTTCTTTTCTTGTACGAAGTATATTCTCTCCGGGATATCGGATTATAGAATCAGGGCTTTCAGGATTAGATTTATGCAGATCGTCAATTATCTGATTTATTGAATTTTCAATAGAAGGAAAATTATGTAAGGCTTTAATATTTATTGCTATGAAGATCTGAGAAACACCATATTCCGAGCTACAACTTCGGATCTGATGGGTGGAGAGTCCGCCGGATAGTACTGTAGCCATGACATCCAGCAGCACCGACAATCCAGCACCTTTCCAATATCCCATAGGCAACACTCTCCATGATTCAAGTATCTGCCCAGGATCGTTGGTCATCTCGCCCTCTTTATTATAACCACCGGGAAAGGGAAGCATACTTCCTTCACTTTTTAAAGATTCCAACTTTCCGTAAGAATATTGAGACATAGCAAAATCAAGAACAATTGCTTCATTCTTATAAGGTACTGCGATAACGAAGGGATTGTTACCAATCCGCGGATCGCTTGCCCCCCAGGCAGGCATATTCTGACATGTATTTGTCCAGCAGATCAGGATGAATCCCTTCTTAGCAGCCTTCCAGCCATATGTTCCCCCACGCATCCAGTGATTAGTGTTTGCCAACGAAACCATACCGATGCCATTTGTCAGAGCAAGCTCCATGGCCCTTTCTGTTGCAAAGGTTGCGTTAATTGGGCCAGGACCAAGATTGCCGTTCCATTGTTCCAATGAGCCAAAACTGTGCAGCAGAGAGGGAACTGCCTCCGGCTTTACAAAACCTTCCAGGGTGTTCTTTACAAAACGTGGAAATCTGTTTATTCCATGGGAATTCACTCCATCTACACTATTCATTGCGAAAATATCAGCACATTGTTCCGCACTCTTTTCTGTGAAACCAATGCTTAAGAGAATTCTTAAAAACTCAGATTTCATTTTATCAAAAGGTATCCGGATAGTTTGTTCACTGGTTACCATAAGGTAAATATCAAATTATTAAATATTAATGTAGAGACGCGCAAATTGCGCGTCACTACTAAAACATAATTGAATTATTTCCAAACCTTATCTGCAAAATCCATAAACCAGTTCCAGTCTCTCAGGAGAAGATTGTGAGCTCCATCTCTGATATGAAAAGCTACCCTCCCGCTGATCACCTGTTTATTAAGAGGAGGCATAGATTCAGGAATATCTGAATTAACTCCTAATAAATTAAATACAGGGACTGCATTATATAGTGAAATATAAGATCCGTGCGGGTCACCCCAAAGATCTTCATCTGCACAATCGATATATAGTGCCCGTGGTGCAATAAGACCTAAAAGCATATGCATATCGACAGGAAGTGAATCTTCTTTATTGTTATATTTCTTATAATTTGAACAGAACCAGTGAGGGAATATCGTGTTCAGCCTTTCAACAGTCTCGCCTAACCTGCGTCTGGCTAATGCTGCCCCGCCGGCTCCCGATTCATTTGAGACTACCATTGCGAAGCGTGTATCTTCCGCACCTGCCCACAGAGATGTCTTACCAGCACGTGAATGACCAACCACTGCAACCTTATCAGAAGCGACATCTTTATCAGTCACAAGGTAATCCATGCATCGGCTGGCTCCCCATGCCCATGCTGCAAGTGTGCCCCAGGCGTCATCGGGACGTATCTTCTGGTCAAGCAAACCATGTATCCCATTTTTAAAATTATCAAAATTGTCGGGATCCAAATCAGAAGAATTGAACACTGCCATTCCATAGCCTCGCTTAATAGCCTCTTTAACAGGCCAATACTCATCTTTTTGCTTCCAATGGGGAGAATCTGTATCAGACCGCCACGGATCGATCAGTAGAAATACAGGAACACCATTTTTAACATCATTTGGTGTAAAAAGAGTAAGGTGGAAAGTCAATGATTTCCCCATTGCCTCAATTATTATATCTACCTCTTTTTGAGTTGCAGTACCTCCCATCGCATGTTTATCGATACTGACAATTTTAAACTTTTTCTGATATGGTGTTTCAGGGATCCTTCCATACACATTTTTTCGGAATAACTCAATAATTTCTGGTCTCCTGGTCTTGTTCCAAAGATCTACGGAATTGACCTTTACACCGTTATGTGATGTAAAGATTTCAGGTAAATTATATGCAGGGACTTTTTCTTCAGAGTAATTAATACCGGGCCTCTCTTTTGAAAGTTTTTCAACCGTAATGGTATTAGCATGCCATCCATTATCTCCCTGGGCAGAGGCACTGTTTATCTTAGTACCAATTAAGAATAATGCAACAGCTATTCCGGAGTTTGATATGATTTTCATAATCAATGTTTTCTAAAATATAAAACTGTATACAAATTTATTAATATTTGTGTAACAGGGATTTCTTATAGGATCATTTTGGATGGAGGTCACTGCTGGTGATGATATGTACTCCCAATTTTGCTAACTCGCATTTTATATCATCAAATTTATCCGGGAATAAAGGGCTGGATGCGTCTTCAATAAGTGTTGCATAGAAGCCTTCTAAAATTGAATCCAGTATTGAATAATAAACACAGATATCTGCGGCCAATCCGCAAAAATGAACCTCGGAGATTCCCTTATCCTTCAGATACCCCGACAGACCAGTACTTAACTGACGGTTATTGTCATAGAATCCACTGTAACTGTCAACTTCAGGATCCATTCCCTTTCGAAAAATGGCAGCAATTCTGTTTGATTCAATATCCTGATATAACTCAGCTCCTGGTGATCCCTGTATACAATGATCAGGCCACAGAGTTTGATTTACTCCATTAAGGACTATTCTGTCAAATGGTTTTTTACCAAAATGGCTTGAAGCAAAACTTTTATGGTTTTTTGGATGCCAGTCCTGCGTAGCCACTACAAGATCAAAATAACTCTGAACCTTGTTTATAACGGGCACTATCATATTTCCACGGGGCACTTCAAGCGGACCACCGGGCATGAAATCATTCTGAACATCAATGATAATAAGTGTTTTCATCTAAAATTATTTTTTAAATTCATCAATGAGTCTGTCACGTTCAGATTGCATTTTTTTACTGATCCCAACTTTATAAATGTGAGGGTTGTCAAACCTTTTATATTCTTCAGGCAGTTTTTCCAATCTGTTCCTGCTGTATTGTGCTATTTCTGAAAGCGACAGAGGATTGTTCAATCTCAGCCCGTCTCCCATTACTTTCTGCATTAGTGGTTCTTTAATATGTTTTATCAAAGAGAGCGATTTAAGAGGATACATAGGGTGATACATGATATCCACTTCCGGTTCATCTGCGATAGTAACTACATCTGCTCCGACGAACTTACCATTGTTGTCATGGATCCTGAATACTTGTTTACGATAAGGCAGTGTTATTTTACTGACATTCTCCGACAATTTAATCCGCGGTTTCCCATTTGCAAAGGCTAGTTTATACACTCCATCCAATGCGGCATCAGGGTAACCTGTGACCAGACTTGTACCTACACCGAATACGTCAATCGGAGCCTGCTGTTCTAAAAGACTTTTTATGATGTACTCATCCAATTGGTTCGAAACAGCAATCTTCACATAATTCAGGCCTGCGCTGTCTAATCTTCTACGGCTCTCTTTTGCAAGATAAGCCAGGTCGCCACTATCAAGCCTGATTCCATTTAGTCTTAAACCCTTTCCTTCCATTTTTTTTGCTACAGCGATTGCATTGGGAATACCACTTTTAAGGGTATCGTAAGTATCCACAACCAGCACACAATCATTAGGATACACTTCAGTAAAGTGTGTAAAGGCGGATAATTCATCGTCATAGCTTTCTATAAACGAATGCGCCATGGTACCGGAAAGAGGGATATCATAATCGCGACCTGCCCTGACATTGCTGGTACTGTCAAAGCCTCCTATAAAGGCAGCCCTGCTGGCGTAATAACCCCCCGGTCCCTGTGCCCTGCGTAAACCAAAGTCAATTAGATTTCGGCTTTCTGCAGCCTGTCGCATCCGGCTCGCTTTTGTAGCGATCAGTGTCTGAAAATTAAGTATGTTAAGAAGGAGCGTTTCAATAATCTGAGCTTCAATAATATTTGCTTCGATCTGAAGCACCGGGCGGACAGGAAATACTAAATCTCCTTCTTTTGAACTATAAACATTTCCCGTAAACCTGAATTTTTCAAGATATCTTATAAAATCTGGATGATATCCCTGCCTTTTTAAAAAGTCAATATCTTCCTTATCAAAGCGTAAGATATCAAGTGTATGAAGCAGATCCTCTAGTCCGGCAAAAATCGCGTATCCTCCGTTAAAGGGTAATTTACGGAAGAAATAGTCGAATACCGCTCTGGTCTCTTTTTGTCCTTTCAGGAAATAGACCTGAGACATAGCCAATTGATACTTATCTGTATATGTACCAGTATAATTGATCATCATAAATATTAATTTTCAAATCAGTCAAGTGCTGTCTAATAGTCTTTTCCTTTTGTCGGTTTAAATATATATGAAATTGCAAATTAATGTTTTAAATTACTTAATTCATTTGTTTTTCCGTACAATTCTGAGACCAGTCTTCCTATTATATTTGTCTGATGACAGTCCTTATAGGATAGACCTCATAGCAATTTAAACCATATGCAGCATCATCTGCAATTAATTTATTAAGAATTTCTTCATTATAACAGTCACTAAAGCAATACTATAACCTTCTCTGGGGTCAGAACAGGTCGTAAAACAATAACTGTTCCGTCACGCACATAATGATCCCTGTAAGCAACATGATTTTTCATAATTCTTCTTTCTTCATCACACATATCGGTCGTGAAAGACGGTCCGGGAGGATTAAATTTGGATTTAAAATAGTCCGAGCCCCAGTTCTATTTCTCAAGTATACTCTTAAGGTTTCTGAGACCGGCAGTAAAATCATCACCTAACCTTTTTTCCATGTTCATTATAAGGAGCATGAGATTAATAGGATATTTCATATAGCTGTCAAAACCCCATCTGACTTTGGTACAATTTTCAGATATCACTTCTGTAAACATGCGGACTGTTGCATTTGAATCAAAAGGTCTCATAAAATGAAGGTCAAATTCAATGCTTTCCCCTTCAGAGATTTTTTTAATTGTTTGTTCGCCTTTTCCAACCTTTTTAATCTCACTATCCCATCCATAGACAAATCCAACAGCACCGTCTGTTCCTCTAAAATACCTTTTCATTTCAGGATCCATTGTTGCCCATTTGCTGTAATTGGCCTGATTCTTTAAGAGTTTTACATAGTCAAAAACTACCTTATTTGGTTTATCTATAGCTATTTCACGCTCAAAACCATATTCCTTTTTTGCAAATAATGCAATTATCAACAGAAGGGCAAAAATGCCTGTAAGAATGATCAAAATTATTATCAGCGTATTCATGTTTCTCAACCATTTATGGTCTGTGGTTCAACAAATAATTACAGATTTTGTTCAATAGAGATTTAACTATCGGTTATTATATCCAGGTCCATAGAGTGTGCGAAATAAGTCAGAAAGGATGCTTTTCATGAGTTCCGGAGTTAGACTAAGACTGACAAAACTTCGTCGATTTTCTGATGAACATTCAAACTTTTAAATTGTTAAATTCATAATTCTATTGTAATATTGATAAGACTATCAATCTAATGAATTTTTCTTATTAAAAAGAATCACTAATGAAGCAAGTTGTGAGATGAAACTTATAATAGCGAGACAGACTGATTTAGTTTCAAATAGGATTATTGGTATTATTAAAAATCAGATATTTATTTTTTCGAATGTTACTGAAAAATACAAAAATTTCATAATATGCTTTGGACTTTCACTTTTCTTAACTACTTCTTTATTACAAGCACAATTACTTAAAGATACAACCTCCATCAACCTGATAAAAAAGGGTATCGACTATGTATATAACTTCCAGTTTAATAACGCGTATAAGGTTGGCGCAGAGCTCAGAAAATTATATCCAGGACATCCTATAGTTTACCTATTCAGAGGAATGATAATATATTGGGAAAATTATCCACTCACTACGACTTCGGCAACCCGTGTTTTGTTTGAAGAAAATTTGCACAAATGTATCGAATTATGCGATAATAATAAAGATAAGACTGCTGAAGCGGAAATTCTGTTGGTCAACCTGTGCGCCCGGGGACTGCTTTTATTATTTTATACTGATAATGATCTGAGTTTTGAGGTATTTCCGATCGCATCGAGTACTTATAGATGTATCAGGCGCTCTTTTGATTTTACCTCCCTTTATTCGGATTTTTATTTTTTCACAGGAGTTTACAATTACTATCGTGAAGCTTACCCGGAAGCTCATCCTGTGTACAAGACGCTGGCATTTCTTTTTCCAAAGGGAAGCAAGGTTAAGGGGTTGGAGGATTTACGGATAGTTGCTAAGAATTCCATATTATTCAAGGCTGAATCCTATTCTTTCCTGACTCAAATATTCTTAAGCTTTGAAAACAATTATCAGCAGGCTACTTTTTACAGTAAAAGCCTTCACGCGGTGTACCCGGACAATCCGGAATATCTGGGATCATATATTAAAAACCTGTTGCTGATAAAACAATATGACGAAGCTGAGAAGGAGATAGCATCATCTGTTTCATATCTGAAGAATTCATTTTTTCAGGCGCAGGTTACCATATTTAATGGAATTTTACAAGAGAAAAAGTATCATGACAATAGGCAGGCGCAACAATTCTATACGAAGGGAATCAAAGATATTTCCATTTTCAGAAGCTATGGAAATGAATATGCAGCTTATGCCTATTTTGGTCTAAGCCGTATCAGTGAGATTAATGGTGATATGGATAACAAGATATTGTACCGCAAACTTGCATTGAAACTGGCTGATTTTAAGAATATTGATTTTGATGAGTAGCTTTTCGCTTTCTCTTTGTGAACCTTAATGTTATCTTAAACTTTCGATCCACTCATCTATATACTCTGTCACTTCTTCCCATTTTGGTTGTCCGCATACATAATGAGTTCTGCCTGCAGATTCCTGCAACAAACATGCAATGTTATATTTTATCAATCTTGGCAGCAAGGATAAAATCATTCTCCGATAACCCGTTAATTGAGTGTGTCCATAATTCAGCCACAGCCCTACCAAAGTAAATATGTAATACAGGATGATGCCCCTCCTCTTCCGCTATATCTGCCACTTTGTTTATGAAATCCATTGTTTGGCGATAGCTTACAAAATAAAACTCTTTTGTAATTTTATTATTGTCAATGACAATCCAATCAGCTGAAATTTGTTTTTTGTATTCAGTAATCTCTTTTCCTGTTAAAGGCGGTATACCTCCTTCACACGGAATACACTTTTTCTTGCTCAAGTCCATGGTTCTGGAATATTTTAGTTAAAATTGACTTACTACATTAAACATATTAGAATAAAATTAGTTTATATGTATATTACGATAATAAAAATCTGATATCTGAGAATAAGTAAGAAATGGGTATGATGCCACTTTTTAAAAGAAGCAACGATAAGCTCGAATGCCTGCTTTGTCCCCATTACTGTAAATTAGGTAACGGTAAAACAGGAATTTGCGGCGTGAGAAAAAATACCGGTGAAAAAATTGAGCTGATGACATATGGTGTTCTGTCGGGTTATTCTCTCGACCCGGTTGAAAAGAAACCTCTGTATCATTTTTTCCCCGGATATAATATTTTATCAATCGGGTCATTTGGTTGTAATATGAAATGTGATTTTTGCCAGAATTTCCATATATCTCAGAAAGTACCGGAAAGTCTTGTTCCAGAAATGACCATTAACAAAATAATTAAAGATGCTCTTTCTGTCGAAAAGAATATTGGGATTGCATTTACATACAATGAGCCAATTATATGGTTTGAATATATAAGTGATGTTGCTGAAGCAGCCAAAAAAGAGGGATTATATACAGTCATGGTCAGCAATGGATATGTCAACACTGAACCTCTTGATGCAATAATTGAATTAATAGATGCGTTTAACATTGATCTTAAAGCATTTAACAACAAGTTTTACAGGAACCTCACGGGAGCAGAATTAGAACCTGTTAAAAGCAGTTTGAAACAGATTGCCAGATCGGGAAAACATCTGGAAATAACCACACTTGTCATACCAGGCCAGAATGATGATGAAAAGGAAATGGCATTACAGTCGGAATGGATGGCGGGTGAGCTTGGGAAGGATATTCCATTTCATCTTAGCAGGTATTTCCCTACATACAAAAGAGATGCTCCTCCCACCACAGAAGGAGCGCTGAAAAAACTTTTTGATATTGCCTCAGGAAATCTGGATTATGTTTACATGGGGAACATCCATTCAAATAACGGCCAGAATACTTTATGCCCAGGGTGCGGTACCGAAGTAACTATAAGATCAGGATATAATACAAGACTGATAAACCTGGATGAAGATGGGAAATGTACCTGTTGTGGTAAGCTGGTTTATAGAAACTTTACTTTTTCTTAACTGATATGGTACTCAGCCTTTCAAAAAGTTTATCAACACCTGTAATGAGGTCTTTTTCCACACTCTTATAGTAAGCTTTCACAATTTTAGGATTATCCTTACCATCAGGATTGTTAACTCGTGCGATGAGGTCGTTTCTGAATTCTACTGCATCCGAAATCAATTCTGTTAATTCATCAGATTTGTTTTCGGGATGAACATTCGAATAGACAAAACAATCAGAAATCACTTCAAAAATAAGATAATCGATGTCCTTTTTAAGTTCTCTTACACTTGCCATACTAAACAGGTTTGAATTAATGAGGGTACAAATATAGCAATTTATCTATCAGTCTGTTAATGCGGCTCGATTATTAAAACCTGAACAGGCTGATGCTCTCATCAGCTTTTTTCAGATATAGTTTCCTTAACCTTTCAATCAAGGGAAGCTTTACATTGAAGAAATGATCGTCGATACAGTAAAAGGGAAGAACAATCGGTGATGTTCCGGTCATAAATACTGCATCATACTCTTTGAGTTCGTCGACCTTTACACAGGCAAATTCCACCTTTATCCTGTTTTCGGTGCAGATTTCAAGAATATGTTTCCTCGTGATACCATTAAGAATAACATTGTCAGGTGCAGTTATCAGAGTCTCTCCCTTCAGAAAAAAAATATTAGATCGGCTTCCTTCAGTTATAAAATTATTATCATTTACCAGAATAGCCTCATAACCGCTCTCAAGAATCAACTTATGATAGATAGATGATCTCAATCTATGATTTATTACTTTCGATTCAGGATTTTTTCGTTCAGCAAAAAACAGTATACCCTTTACCCCTTTTTGATACTGTGTTTCAGAAGGATAAATAGGCTCAATAAAATAAATAAGATAATTTGTCGCTCCAATATTATAATTAAAAACTATCTTAAGGTTTGTTTCTCGTTTTTTGTCTGATCTTGTAAGATTAATAATAGCTTTTCTAAGTGTGGATTCATCAGCAAGAAATTCTTTTTTCTGTAGTTTTACACTTGTTGCCAGCCGTTCCATATGATCAGGGAAAAAGACCGGATTGCCTTTAACCATCCTTAAGACCTCGTATACAGAATC
>JADGPU010000175.1 GCA_017882305.1 Bacteroidales bacterium
AGAGAAAATGAAATATTTTATCTTTCCAATTATTTTCATCCGGGAAGATGCTTAAGTTTGGTGCTCCTCCAATAATTTTTGGATTTTCAAAAACTAAAAATACTTCGGTTAAAAATTTGTTTGGATCCTTCATTAAAGTGTCAGCATCACAAAAAATAAATATCTCTCCTAAAGCTAAACTTACACCAGTGTTTCTGCCATTTGCTATTGTTTTTGGAGTATCCTTATTGCCTCTAATTACTATTGCCCCCTCTTTACTGCTATTTCTCTTGTTTTATCCGTACTATTGCCATCTGCAACAATAATTTCATAATTATAGTTTTTGTCAAGCTTTTTTATATTATCAATTATCCTGAAAAATTTACTGAATGGCTGAAAATTGCTATTCATCCTTTCTGGCAATAATTATTCATAAATCTGATAATCCAGACTAAATGGGTTTATTGAAGAAACACATTTTATTTAATTGCCTGTTTTTCTAATATCGCATTTCCATTTTTCTTGCGTTCCTGTTTGAATATTTTTCTTGGTGCTTCATTGTTAAATTCATTCATCTCCTGGTATGCCTTGATTACAGATTCAGGAAATTCACCTTTGTATTCAATTCTGTAGAATGAAAAACCATTATAGGGAATGATGTTTTCACCTTTTTGAATTTTAATCTGTCTGCCGACACCTTTTTCATTAAAATAATGAACAAATCTGTTTTCTCTTTCTTTAGTCAACTTTTCAAATTTGGTATCCACAATACCTGAATCAATGAATTTTGTGCATTTTTCCTGTATGGAAAATATCAGAGAGTCTTTTATTTGTTTATCCAGATAATGAACAAACAAGGAATCTTTCACCGACATTTTATCAACTTTCAGTGAATCCTCTTTATTTAAAGGTTGGCCATTTTTATTATTTGTAATTAGGAAATACTTTTTCTTGGCTTCAAAAAACAAGATGTATTCTTTTTCTTTTATTGTATATTGCTGAGGATAAACAATAATTGTTGCATCCTTATTTTTTAACAGGAAATCCGCCATTTTTACAACGAATTTTTCTTCAACAGGCAGAAGTGAACCAAGTCGCATTTCCCATTTCAACGAAAGCGATTTCTCAATTTCAGTTTCTGCATTCTTTACCTGCAGGGCGTAAGGAATTGTTGCAGGTTTTACAAAAATATTTCCGAGCAAATCGAAAATTGCATCACTCAGATGGAATTTTGGATCCTTCAGATTACCTGTTATCGGAATTTCGTAATCAATAACATTACCACGCTCACGAATGAAAGCCATTATCAGTGGTACAGGAATCCATTTTGTATCTTTATTTCTTACTCGTTTACTTACACGAGGGTCAAGAATGACCAGGTGATTATTGCTTTTTATCATCCCCTTTCTTACGTTCCATGTTCCTTTAAATTCAAGAGTTCCCCTGTCTAAAGGGAAAGATGTATATGAAATAATGTAAGGATTAAACATGGTTACAGGTAATTTCTGAAAATGATAATGCAAATCAAAATCTGAACTGTCGCTGGGGTTTACACTAAGGGCAACCGATAGATTACCATACGGTTTAATACCGGATTTTAAAGACAGACTTACCCGGTTGCGGCTTTTATCAATGGAATCTGCAATAATAGAAAGCGGGTTTAATTCCAGGGAAAATTTTTCGCTTAAAGAATAATCATTGAATTTTAAGTCGCCATAGTAAATTGCCAGTCGGTTAATCTTGAAATGACTTTGAAAAAAATTCTTAGACAACAATTTTATGTATCTTACAATTTCAATAACTAAGTTAAACTTAGTGGGATCTGCTTTGATCTTTGCTATGTTAGCTCCATTTTTTCCAAACATTGTCTGCAGATTATCTAAATAATCGTAACGTTCATATTTGATGTAAGGATGCCTCAGAGAAATCGAATCATAAAAATATTTTAGTTTCTTCGGGCTCATCTCATTTATTGCTAACACCAGTTTGTCAAAGGAGGCATAATCATCTTCCGGATTTTTTCCAAAGTGTAAATCATTTATTGCAATCATACCTGAGGTAGTTACATTTTCTACGTTATTAAATGTCCCTCTTGTTTTCAAATCAGCATCAAGGTTAGCAGAGAAGCTTCCAAAGTTTGTTAAGTCTTTGAGGTATTGTTGTATAATATTTAAATCGAATTTATGAATAACAATAGCTAAGCGATAATCGTTGTTTTTAAGATTTATAGTGAAATCGCCTTCCATATCCCCACTTCCAATACCAGGTAACAGAGAAAATTGTGCGGCAATAGTATCTGAATCCCATCGTTTCCCCTGACTTTCAATATTTACTTTTTTAATAAAGTAGTCTATAGGGATTAGTTGTTCATTGTAATGGAATTCCCCGTCAATTATTTTTATGTGGGAAATATTGAAGTGTGCAGTCTTTCTGTTGATAGCCGATTTTCCTTTTGAAGAAAATCTGTCAATCAGGTCACTGAAATTTAAGTGATTTTTGTTTTGAATTATGTTTCCGCGCGGATGGTTCAGGGTCAATTTCCTGATTTCATAAGTTCTGGAAAATAATTTAAGTACCGCAATATTTGCACTGACACCATCGGCTGAAAAGAATATGCTGTCGCTGTTAAGTTCATAAATTTTAAGATTGCTGAAATGAATATAGCCGGTAAATGGATTAACGTACGTCCTGTCTAATGTAATTTGCCGGCCAGAATACTTTTCATCATACTTTGTAATTAAGTGTTTTGCAATAGGTGAAATTAACATGATCACAACCACTATAAAAATTATAATGGAACTGATAAAAATATAGACTGATTTTTTCAATTTATGCTTTTGACTTTTTAAAATGTTTTTCTCATTTCTATAATTTGATATCCTCAATACATCTTTTATTATTCCGGCTATTTACTGGTACCGGAATGTTTGTTTATATTTTCTTCTTTAATCTGATTTTTAGCGCTGATTAAGTATTACTGCAAAGATGAAAATGTTTAACGGTCATTCTATTACACAATTTTAGAAAAGAGTTACATTATTCACACACTCCTATTATTAAATTTATAATTGAGGTGGCAAATACAGGTGATCATTGAAAGAGAACTGGCGAAAACCTTGCTAGCAGATGACACAGATGTCAACTAACCATACATTTAATGCTGTTACCTGCAACCCTATGACAATGCAAATTAACCAACAAACATAAAATGAACGACTGAACGACTGCGGCAAAGCTGTTTGACTATCCCTCGTAAAATGAAAAGAGTAATAAATAAAAAGGTGAAAAAGTGGATTGAGGAGAACGTTTTTATATTAGAATCGATCAAACAATGGCGTTGCATAAAATGTGTGAATCCTATAACTTTTTTCAAAAATAATATAACATCCATCAGGTTAAAGTTGCTCAACTTTAGAACTTAAATTTCATAAGAACATAAATAAAAAAAGAAAAACTATGAAAGGGAGTAAAAAGTTACTATTAGTACTGAATGCGCTTCTGGCGGACGAACTCACTGTTGTAAACCAGTATATGGTACATTCTGAAATGTGTGAAAACTGGGGTTACAGTAAACTTCGTAAGGAATTAGAAAACAGGCAATTGATGAAATGCACCACGCAAAGTGGCTTATTAAGCGAATCATTTTTTACAATCCCACTCCCATTGTGCTCCCGTTATGCATAAATTATTAACTAAACAATATAAAATAGAATTAAAAAATTAAATTCAAAGGACGCAAAAGTGATCGGTGATGATCTCGGTATCGATTGGAATGAAGTAAAGCTTGATGAATTTACAATAGGAATAAATGTTGAGTTTGAACACGGGACAA
>JADGPU010000176.1 GCA_017882305.1 Bacteroidales bacterium
GAAAAGGATGAAGAGATGCGCGAGATGGCTAAAGCCGAACTGGATGAGCTCATATCCCATATTCCAGAGATGGAAGAAGAGATCAAAATGCTGATAATTCCTGCTGACCCTGAGGACAATAAGAATGCCGTTATGGAGATCAGAGCAGGAACTGGAGGTGATGAGGCCAGTATTTTCGCGGGAGACCTTTTCAGAATGTACAGTAAGTTTTTTGAAACAAAAGGATGGAAGGTTGATGTTAATAATATGTCTGAAGGAACTGCAGGTGGTTATAAGGAAATAGTTTTGAGTATAACGGGAGAAGGTGTATATGGAATAATGAAATATGAATCAGGTGTTCATCGCGTTCAGCGAGTCCCGCAAACCGAAACACAGGGTCGTATCCATACATCAGCTGCATCAGTTGTTGTGCTTCCGGAGGCTGATGAATTTGATATTGATCTTAGAACCGAAGATATCAGGAAGGATACCTATTGTTCATCCGGACCAGGGGGCCAGTCGGTAAATACAACATATTCTGCAATCCGTCTTACCCATATTCCGTCAGGTATCGTAGTTACCTGCCAGGATGAAAAGTCGCAGCTTAAGAATTATGATAAAGCATTGAAAGAGCTGAGAACAAGGCTCTATAACCTTGAATATCAGAAATATCTTGATGAAGTATCTCATCGGAGAAAGACTATGGTATCTACCGGCGACCGCTCTGCTAAAATCAGGACATATAACTATCCGCAAGGCAGAATGACCGATCACAGGATCAATCTTACAATATATAATCTCCCTTCAATCCTCGATGGTAATATACAGGAGGTCCTCGACAAACTTCAGATGGCCGAAAATTCCGAACGATTAAAAGAGAGCAATATCTAACCTGACTTATTATGGACCACACGAAATTATTTGAAAACATAGTCAAAAAGCGCTCATTTCTCTGTGTCGGGCTCGATTCTGAAATTGAAAAGATCCCATCTTTCCTTCTTAAGGGAAAAAACCCGATAATTGAATTCAACAAACGGATTATTGATGCCACTCATGAATATGCAGTAGCTTATAAACCGAATGTTGCATTCTATGAATGTCTTGGGGCTAAAGGATGGACTTCACTTGAATTAACAGTCAGGTATATAAAAGAAAACTATCCTGACATATTCGTAATTGCAGATGCCAAGCGGGGAGATATCGGTAACACTTCAAAGATGTATGCAAAAGCGTTTCTGGAAAACATGCCCTTCGATGCAATAACTGTTGCTCCTTATATGGGTGAAGATTCTGTGACACCGTTCCTTTCTTATAAAGATAAATGGGTTGTTCTTCTGGCACTTACCTCTAATCAGGGGGCAGACAATTTTCAGTACCATAATGAGGATGGGATAAAACTTTTTGAAAGAGTATTATCTGTTTCACAGAAATGGGGTACTATTAATAATCTGATGTATGTTGTTGGTGCAACACGGGCAGAAATGTTAAAGGACATACGTAAACTTGTTCCTGATCATTTTCTTCTTATTCCCGGTATAGGCGCTCAGGGTGGAAGTCTTGAAGAGGTGGCAAAATATGGTATTAACAATAAATGCGGGCTCCTGGTTAATTCTTCGCGGGGAATTATATTTGCCGGTAACGGTGTAGACTTCGATAAAGTCGCCAGCGAAAAAGCAAAAGAGATACAGCTTGAGATGGGGAAATATCTCCATCAACATAACCTGATCTGAAAACATCCTTACAATAATAATTGTATTCATAATAGAGAAGAAGAATTAACTTTCTTCTATTCTTCCATTTTTCCATTTTCCCATTCCTTTTTTAAAGTATTTCCTTGTCTCGTACCTCATTTTTTCATAATTTTATATTCTCGCTGTTTATTAATTCGTGCTAAAATGAAAGAGGAATTTCTTCATTACCTGTGGAAATACGGCCTCTATGATAAGGAGAGGCTGTTTGATAACGAAAAGAACAAAATTATCGTTCTGGATCCTGGTGAATATAACCGTGATTCAGGTCCCGATTTTTTCAATGCTCGAATCTCTGTTGCAGGCACTGTTTGGGCCGGGAACGTTGAAATTCATACTAAATCATCACATTTCAATAATCACGGACACCAGAATGACCCGGCATTTAACAATGTTATCCTTCACGTAGTTGCTGATAATGATAAGCGTGTTTTTAACGCAAAAGGTGAAGAGATTCTAACAGTTGAAGTATCATTTGATTCATACCACTACGAGAAATATATCTTTCTTGTTAATAATCCGTATATAATTGCATGTCAGGATGATATTATTAAACTCGATGGTATACTGGTGCGTCACTGGCTCAATTCACTCATTATTGAAAGATTTCAGACTAAAACAGAATCAATACTGAAAATATTTTCTGAAACCGGGAACGACTGGGAAGAGACATTTTACAGGCTACTTACACGCTATTTTGGATTCAGGGTCAATACTGAACCCTTTGAAATGCTTGCTACAGCACTTCCATTCAGAGTAATCCGAAAACACACAGACAATATATTTCAGATTGAAGCTCTTTTATTTGGAACAGCAGGTTTACTCGAGACGGGACTTTTTAAGGAGGCTCTCGCGGATGAATATTATCGCAACCTTATAAAGGAGTACACTATTTTATCAGCAAAATACTCCCTTCAACCTCTGCATGGCTGGTTGTGGAAATTCTCGAGATTGAGACCTTCTAATTTTCCAACCATCAGATTATCGCAGCTAGCCGCAATGCTTTCAGTTGCTGGCGGTCTCTTCTCTAAAGTACTGGAAGCAGTTGATGTTGAGCATATTAAGGAGTTATTTGAGGTGTCTGCATCCAGTTATTGGGACGATCATTTTGTTTTTGGTAAGAAAAGCAGGAATATAACAAAGAATGCCGGAGCGCAAGCTGCAGACATTCTTCTGATAAATGCAGTTATACCTCTTATATTTTTTTATGGCCAGAGCAGGGATTGTCAGGATATCAGCGAAAGGGCCCTTACCTTCCTTGAAAAAATTGCACCGGAGGAGAATATCATAACATCGGAATGGAAAGCTGCGGGAATTATTGCAGAGTCGGCATTTTATTCTCAGGCACTGATACAACTCAGAAATGAGTACTGCAAAAGAAGAAAATGTCTCGATTGTCGCATTGGCAATAAGATAATTAGCCAGGGTAAAAAATTAAAGAATCACGAAGAACTTCTTTTGGAACCATAAGGAAAGTCAAAAGTCAAAAGTTGAAGGTTAAAATGGACTTTATAGACTTTAAAGACATTAGGGACTTTATGGACTTTTTTTGACGAACGGTTGGTTTTTTTTGACAAATAATTGAAAATAGCGTTTTTTGACGCAACTTTCAGTATCATTTCCCTGTCATTATAATGATAGGGAAGCAATAATTATTTGTATGAATTCGTTCCTGCAAAAATAAATATTTCAAGAACTTTTAAAAAAAAAGTAAATTGTTTGATTATTTACATAAAAAAGCCTTATTTTTGCGTTCCAAAATTGGAGACTCAATCAATCTATGGATTAATAATATTTTAATTAGAGATATGTATTTAACAACAGAAAAAAAGCAGGAGTTTTTCAAAACCTTTGGAGCATCTGAAATCGATACCGGTACAGCAGAAGGACAGATAGCGCTATTCTCATACAGGATAAATCATCTTACCGAGCATCTTAAGAAGAACAAAAAAGATTTCAGTACCCAGCAAGCGCTAATCAAACTTGTAGGGAAAAGAAGAAGGCTTTTAGACTACCTTAAAATTAAAGATATCGGGCGGTATCGCGAAATCATAAAAGCGTTGAAATTACGTAAATAG
>JADGPU010000103.1 GCA_017882305.1 Bacteroidales bacterium
TGGTGAAAGAAAATAGCTTAAAAAAGAAACACGGGATAATAATGATTCATGTCCGGTTATAAAAGAATAAATACAGGTATAAATAGTAATCAGACTTACACAACAAATGACAGTTGCAAATAACACTGGCAAAACTTTCCTGATAACCGCAGGAAAATCTGCAAGGATAATCACCAGCGCTGAAACTTCAAAAATAAAGGATATTGCAGTAATTAATTTCATTGGTTCCCATTGAGGTATCAGACTTTTAAAGAGGGCAATATTGAATATCCAACCGACAATATCGAGGAGGCTCAAAATGAGTACAATAAAAATGGAAATCCATATGGTTATTTGTCTTGCATGTAATAATCCCGATGAAAATAATTTTAGTCTTTGCATATGTTCGGAAGAATAACTTGGACAGCGTGTTCTGAATATTTCAAAAATAATAATAATCACGGGAAAATAAAACAGATTTTATTTAACTTGCGTTATATTAGCAAAGAGAATATGAAGATATTGCTTGTAGAAGATGATCCCAAAATATCATCCTTCGTTAAAATAGGTCTCGAAAGTAATAAATGTCTTGTTGATGTAGCTTATGATGGAGTAATTGGCGAGAAGCTGGCTTGTACAAGAAAGTACGATGTTATTATTCTCGACGTTGTAATTCCTGGAATTTCCGGATTTGATTTGTGCAAAAAAATCAGGAACAGTAATAATCATACTCCTTTAATAATGTTGACATCTCTTGATTCTGTTGAAGATAAGCTTTTGGGATTTGATTGCGGTGCAGATGATTATCTGGTTAAACCATTCAGTTTCCAGGAGCTGTTCGCACGAATTAAAGCATTAATTCGCCGAAACAAGGAAACGAATATGACTCCTGTTTTAAAGGTCTTCGATCTGGAACTTGATTCAATATCAAAAACAGTCAAACGGGATGATAAAGCTATAAACCTGACACCCACTGAATATAAAATCCTGGAATTATTATTGAGCAATAAGGGCAAAGTATTCGACAGAATGTATATTGCGGAGAAAATCTGGGATTATTCATTTAATTCAGGAACAAATGTGATTGATGTCCATATTAACTCGCTCAGGAATAAAGTGGATAAAAATTTTTCTAAAAAGCTTATCCATACAAAAAAAGGATTTGGATATGTTTTGAGCGAAGACCCACAATAATTTCACCTATTTCAGACCTGCTCAGGCTCTTGAAATTTAAATTTTGACAGGCTGAATAGAGGAATATTTTCATTAAGAATTATTAATGGATTCTTAATCCAAAATTAATGCAGACTTAATTAATGATTGGTATCATAACCTTAATTTTGATTTATGGTACCTGGGATTTGATCTTAGGATTAATTCTAAGAATATCAATTCATTAATAAAATCAATATTATGAGATTTGAATTACCTGATTTACCTTATGAATTGGATGCTCTTGAGCCATATATTTCTAAAAAAACCCTTGAGTTTCATAGTGGGAAGTACCATCAGACTTGTCTGTCAAATCTTAATAACCTTATTCAGAAAACAAAATATAAAAGCTTAGATCTTGAGACAATTATTAAAGTCTCAGATGGACCTGTTTTTAACTATGCTTCTCAGGTATGGAACCATACTTTCTATTTTGAATGTTTACAACCAGGTGACAATAATCCAGTAAAAGGTCCTTTTGCTGAAGTAATTAAAAGAAATTTTGGTACCTTTTCATTCTTTAAAAACACTTTTGCCAGAGCTGCAGAATCACTTTTCGGAGCCGGCTGGGTCTGGCTGGTTCTGAATCCGAGTGGGTCTATGGAAATAATCCAGAAAAGCAATGCAGGAAATCCTTTGCGTATCGGATTGAATCCATTATTGACCTGTGATGTGTGGGAACATGCCTATTATCTCGATTATCAGAATAGCCGGCAAGATTATTTAAAGGCATTCTGGAAACTGATAAGTTGGGAAATTATAGAGAAACGATATAATGAATTTTCTAAAACGGTAGTTTAGTTTATTCTCTGCTTATTCTATATTAAGGTGTTGCCATGGCAGAATGGTTAAAAACCTTCAAATGTCTAATAAGAAACACGAAATTATGAGAATGGTGGGTGAAGATATCAAGAAAACGGCCTTATTCGTACCTGAGAGCATCAATAGGATCGAGGCTGGCTGCTTTTCTTGCTGGGTACCAGCCAAAGAATACTCCGATTACCGTACATACTGCAAATGATAAGACTTCCGAACTTGGTAAAACAACCACGGGCCATGACATAGTGGATCCGATTATCTTGGATGCTGCAATTCCCAGCAGGATTCCGATTACACCTCCTGTAATACTTAGTAAAATTGATTCCGTAAGGAACTGCAATAGAATATCGAATCCTTTGCCTCCGATTGCCATACGCAGACCAATTTCCCTGGTTCGCTCTGTAACAGATACATACATTATATTCATGATACCAATACCTCCCACGAGAAGAGAAATTCCGGCTATCGCACCCAGTAAAATAGTAAGGATATTACTTACAGAACTGAAAGTGGATAATAATTCCGTCTGGTTCCTGATTGTAAAGTCATCCTGGTCCGATGCTCTGATTTTATGCACTCTGCGAACAGTTTCTTCAATCTGTGTTTGTGCCAGACCTGTCGACTTGGAATCAATAGCTGAAGTATAGATGCTCTGTACCCATGTAATTGCCAGTACCCTTTTCTGTACTGTTGTAAACGGCGCGAGTATTAAATCATCCTGATCTTGTCCAAAAGTGTTCAATCCTTTTGAATTAAGTACACCGATTACCACAAATGGTATTTTCTTGAATCTTATAACCTGTCCGACCGGATCAGCACCTTCTCCAAATAAGTTCTTTCCCACAGTCTTCCCGAGCAGGCAAACTTTCGAAGCACTGCCTAGTTCCTGGGAAGTAAACATGCGGCCACTTTCAACTGACCTTTCTCTTATCTGAAGGTAACTCTCATTTTCACCATATAGAGATGTCGGCCAGTTTAAGGCACCAAATACTGCCTGTCCGTTACCCCTCACTTCAGGTGTGGCTGCCAGGACGGCAGGACAATCTGAAAGAATCGCAGTAACATCGGTTTCTTTAAGGCTTTGCATAGTCGAAGCTCCGAACTGGACTCCTCCTCTTTGTTGCGATCCGGGTACTACAGTGACAAGATTTAACCCCATACCGGCTATCTGCTGTTGTATGCTAAGTTTAGATCCCTGACCTATTCCAAGCATAGCAATAACTGATGCAACTCCTATAATGATACCAAGCATTGTCAGAAAAGCTCTGAGTTTGTTTCTCAACAGAGCATTCATTGCAATTTTTAAAAGGTTTTTAATACTCATTGTTCCTGTATTAACTAATCAGCTTCAATTGGAATACTGGCAAGCATTTCGAGTGCATTAATTCTATCCTTTACTATACTTTCTCTCAAAATGAGGCCATCTTTAAAAATAATATTTCGGGTTGCACATCTGGCAATATCCTGTTCATGTGTAACAAATACGATTGTTTTCCCTTTGTTATTAAGATCCTGAAAAAGAGCCATGATTTCAAAAGATGTCCGGGTATCGAGATTTCCCGTAGCCTCATCGGCAAGAATTACTACCGGGTCATTAACAAGCGATCTGGCTATAGCAACTCTCTGTTGCTGTCCTCCTGAAAGCTGATTAGGTTTATGATGCATCCTGTCCGCAAGCCCAACTGATTCAAGTGCTTGTTTAGCTCTCTCTACTCTCTCCTTTGTTTTTATTGTCGAATTGTACAATAATGGTAATTCTACATTATCCAGAGCATTTGTTCTCGGAAGAAGGTTATAAGTCTGAAATACAAAACCAAGTTTCCGGTTTCTCAGAGCAGCAAGTTCGTTTTTATTCAGATCGGAAATATTAATTCCATCCAGAATATAATCTCCCAGAGTAGGTTTATCAAGACATCCTATGATATTGAGCATTGTTGATTTCCCCGATCCGCTGGCGCCCATAATTGCAACAAACTCACCTTCATTTACAACCATATCAACCCCTCTAAGGGCGTGGACTGTCACCTCTCCTACATAATAATCTTTTTTCAGCTTTATTATTTCAATCAGCTTTTTCATAAATGTGATATCAATTTTATCTTCCTCTTCCGCCAGGTCTTGTTGGCATAAATGGACTTGTTGTTGTTGCTGTTGCAGTAGTAGTTGATTTACCGCCTAGACTCATTGTAAGAATTACTTCGTCCCCTTCTTTAAGACCACTTTTTATTTCGACATTTGTACCGTCGATGGCTCCTGTAACAATACGGACACGGCGAACCTTATCTTCACTTTTTACCCATACAATAACAGGTTTTTTCCCTTGTTGACCGCCTGACTGGAATTCTCCCGGGTTAGGCTGACCTGCTGTACCCGCTGCCCGCTGACCTTGATTGCTGTTAGGCTGATTTGTCCCTGTTGCTGCTGTTCCTCCTGTCGCTGCTGTTCCTCCTCCTGTTGCTGCTGTTCCTCCGGGTCTTCCTGTTCCCCCCATTCCCTGTCTCTGTCCTATTGGATTGTTCTTCATGTACTCAGCTAAAAAGGCAGCATCCGGAGTAAATCTCAGGGCTTTTCCCGGAACTATCAGGACACTGTCTATTTTTTGAACGAGCACTGTTATATTTGCTGTCATCCCGGGCATTAGTTTCTTTTCAGGATTAGGTGCATTAACAATAACAGTATATGTGACCACATTTGATGTTACAATTGGCTGTAATCTCAACTGTCTTACAGATCCCTTGAATATCTCATTCGGATAGGCATCTACACTAAAATCAACTGGCTGATCCTTCTTTATCTGGCCGATATCTGCCTCATCAACATTGGCTTGAACCTGCATCTGTGTGAGGTCATTGCCAATAGTAAAAAGGTTCGGTGTACTAAAACTGGCTGCAACTGTCTGACCCTGATCTACTGCCCGGTTCAGAACAACTCCTACTATTGGTGAATAGATAGAAGCATAGTTAAGGTTAACAATAGATTTGTCATATCCGGCCTGGGCGGTTTTCAGGTTTGCCTTTGCTTTATCGTAACTATATTTAACCTGATCATAATCGGCCTGAGCTACGAGTTTCTTACCCAGTAAAGCCTTGTACCTTTCATATGTAGCGGTCTGAAATTCCACTTCACTTTTTGCATCATCGAGTGAGGCTTGTGCTTGTTGTACCTGGGTTTGTAAAGGAGTTTTGTCCAGTTCAGCCAGCAATTGTCCCTTTTTGACATTTGAGTTGAAATCAACATATATTTTCTTTATAACCCCTGAAACCTGGGTACCGATCAAGACTGTAGTATCAGCCTGAATAGTACCGGTAGCGGTAATTGTATTTATAATCGAACCTTTTTTAATAATTGCAGTTTCAAATGTGTATGATTTGTCTCCTTTATGGCATGAACCGGCCACGAAAAACACTAATGAAGTAATTATGACATAAACTGCTATTCTGGTATTTTTTCTACTTTTCATTACTGTTCTGTTTTATTAATAATTATTACTTATTGTTGTTTCCGAATGACAGAGGTAGCCCTGAATAAAAATCAAGCACTTTATAACTGAATATCAATTTGTATTTTGACTGAAGGAATGTGCTTTCGGTCGAAATAAAAGTTGTTTTCTGTATCAGAAAATCGACTGAATTCATAATACCCTGATTATACTTTTCAGAAGCCACATCATATGATTCCTTTACAGCCTGATAAGCCTCAACGCTTGCTTCATACTCAATCTGAGATGAGATAACATCCTGACATGCCTGTTCAATAGCTCTTCTTAGCAAGTCTTTTGTGTTGAATTCATTCAGCTCTGCATTATTTGTGTTCAACTTTGCAATTTCCACATTTGTTCTGACCTGCCTGTTCAGATATATTGGAATTGAAGCTGTAAGTCCTATCGACGGACTAATATTGTTTTTAACCTGATTCCCGAAACTGGATCCTGTTTGATAACTCAAATATGAGGTACCCAGACCTGCGTTTAAAGAAAGATTAGGAAAATAATTAGCTTTGGCAAGTTCAACACCAATTTGTGAACTTTTTTTGAGGAGCTCTGCATTTTTAACCTCGGGTTTTATCCCCAGAGAAATTTGGTATACTTCTTTTGGATCAGGAGTCCGTTTCTGGTTGATGAGACTGTCAAGATTTGGATGTTCTAATAAAAAGTCATTGGTTATAGGGAGCTCCATCAACTGCATCAGGGTTATCCTGTTAATGGCAAGTTGGCTTTGAGCTATAGCAAGTGTCTGCTTTTCTGTGGCGAGTTGTGATTTTACCTGAAGATAGTCTGAATTTGCTATTGCACCTAACTTTAGTCTCTCACCAGCCAGGTTCACTTGTTCCACCAATGAAGAAATCTGGTCATTACTGTTCTTAACCTGTTCCTCTGCATAAAGTACCTGCAGGTATGCATTTAGGACATTTAAGCTTACTGTCTCTTTAATGACTTCGGTATTATATTTGTCAGCTTCATAATCAGTTTCAGATTTCTTTACAGAATTACGAATCTTATTACCATTATAGACCGTCATGCCGGAATTCACAGAAAGATCTGTAGAATTGGTTCCTTTGAAGACTGTTGATCCGGTGGTGTTGTCAGACTGATTGCCCCAATCAAAGTTCTGTCTTGCAGAGCCGCTCAATGAAGGATACCATGTGGATTTTGCATAAATCAGATTTACTTTATAAATATCATTGCTGACCTGGGCTTTCTGCACTTGTATATTCTTCTCCAGGGCGTACTGTATGCAATCATCAACTGTCCAGACTTTATTTTGTGCGTTTAAAAAAGTTTCTGCTGATATACTTACGAGAACAGATAGGAGAAAGGTTAATAGTTTTATTTTCATTTCTTATTTTTTTGATCAATTTGTTTTTCAGAAGAAGTTACTGCTGAAACAGGGAAGATTTTTTAAGCATATGCTACATAAGCCATTTATATTATTAATCTACACTAAAAGACATTCTTAATGTTTTTTTTATTCCTGAATTGTTATAAAAATTGAAAGTTTTACGTTTTTTTAACAATTAATATGATGTTACATTATTAACAACGAAGGTTGAAAAAGGTTTAAACCAGGTGAAACAAAAATACTTAAAATGGATAAGTATCCTGACTAGTATGATTCTAAGAACGTAATACTATCAGGTACGGCATTGGCAATTCTTGAAGCCGTTGGAGATGAATGGTCAGGTTTCAACTTTAAAGCACTTATGCTATTCTCAGTTTATTTCGGAGGAGAGTTTATTATCATCGTGCTGTTTTACTAGGTATTTGGAATATATCTTGCATTAGTAAATAAAGAAATGTAAATTTCATTTAAAAAATGACCAGAATTATATGAAAAAACATGCCATTATTCTTAGTATTGTTCTTATAAATATCCTTACTTTAAAAACCTGGTCCGCTGAATTTCGTGCTCGCCAACATTTGCTGATAGATTTTAACTGGAAGTTTGTTAAGTCGGATGTAAAAGGTGCAGAAGAACAAAAATTTGATGATACGAATTGGAGGACATTGAATATACCCCACGATTGGAGTATTGAAGGTGAATTTAAGGAAGATGCAATTACAAAAGGTTCCGGGGGATATCTTCCAACAGGTATCGGATGGTACCGTAAACATTTTAACCTGTCCAGAATTGATAAATATCAACAATTCTGGATTGAATTTGACGGTGTCTATATGAACAGTGATGTCTGGATAAACGGACAGCATCTGGGCAAACATCCCTATGGTTATACCAGTTTTTACTACGATCTGACTCCTTTTATTAAAAAAGGGGAAAACATAATAGCTGTCAGGGTCGACAATTCCATTCAACCTAATAGTCGATGGTATTCAGGTTCTGGCATATATCGCCATGTATGGTTGAATATAACCGGATCTGTGCATATAGCTCAATGGGGTACATATATTACAACACCCAAAGCAGATTCCTCATCTGCAACAATTTCGGTTCGTACTTTAATTGAAAATAAATCCCCTATCGTTAAAAAAGTTGTTTTAAGGTCAGTCATCAAAAATGAAACAGGCAAAGAAACAGCAACCGTTGAAACACCCTTTTCACTGGAGCCGTCGGGCAAAGCAGATATTGAACAATCCTTAAAGATTAATTCTCCTGAACTTTGGTCGATTGATACCCCATCATTATATTCACTTAATTCAATTGTGCTGGAGAGTAACAAACCAATTGACAGTGACATTTCAACTTTTGGCATACGGAAAACTGAATTTGATAAGGATAAAGGTTTCCTTCTGAATGGGAAGCATATAAAGATTAATGGAGTTTGCTTACATCATGACGCAGGTTGTCTTGGTTCTGCTGTCCCCGAACAGGCATGGAGAAGAAGGTTGCAAATACTGAAAGAAATGGGTTGCAATGCTATCAGAACATCACATAACCCACCTGCTCCCGAATTTCTTGATTTGTGCGACAAAATGGGGTTTCTGGTAATGGATGAAGCTTTTGACGAGTGGGTTGAGCCAAAAGGTCAGGTGCAATATGGATACCATAAATATTTTTCAGAATGTTCACAGTCTGACCTGCTTTCTATGATCCACAGGGACAGAAACCATCCGTCGATTGTGATATGGAGCGCCGGTAATGAGGTTCCGGATCAGGTAGTTGAGAACGGCAGTGAAGTACTCCGGAAATTAATTGAAACCTTTCATAAGGAGGATCCTACCAGACCTGTAACACAGGCTAACGACAGAATTGCCGCCGGCGACGGTCCGGCCAAGCTTACTTTCCTCGAATTGCAGGATATAGTGGGCTATAATTATGTTGACCGCTGGAATGAGCGCAGGGAATTGTATTATACCGTTGACAGGCATGACCATCCTGGTTGGAAAATGATAGGAACAGAAAATGTTTCTGTGGGAGGTATTCGCGGGCAATATTCTATTGGACCCGATTTGTCAGCTAAGAGACCAGGCCGTTCAAGAGATTACAGATTAAGTATGATTGAAGCCGAACAATTGTGGAAATTTACTTCTGTGAATGATTATGTAATAGGTGATTTTATGTGGACTGGAATTGATTATCTTGGAGAGGCAGGCTGGCCCGGCAAAAGTTCGAGTTCAGGTCTTCTTGACCTTTGCGGTTTTCCAAAAGACGGTTATTATTTTTATCAGAGTCAATGGACCAATAAACCTATGATTCATATTTTTCCTCATTGGAATTGGACTGGTCATGAGGGACAGGTTATATCTGTAATTGCATACACAAATTGTGACAGTGCTGAACTCTTCCTGAATGGTAAGTCGTTCGGGACAAAATCTTATGTTTTTCCGCAACAGGGACATTCGAGATCCTGGGATGGATTTGCCCGTCCATATATCGCACCAACAACATCTGATTTGCACCTTTCATGGGATGTGCCTTATGAGCCAGGTAAACTGAAGATTGTGGGCAAAAAAAACGGAGAAATTATTACTGAAGAAATACGCACCACTTCAAAACCTTCGGCTATACGCTTATCGGCAGACAGAAAGGATATTAATGCTGATGCCTGGGATATTGCAAATATCAAAGCAGAAATTGTCGACGAAAACGGATTAGTTGTTTCCGATGCGAATAATCTTATTGAATTTAAGGTTGAAGGTGAGGGAGTTTTGATTGGCACTGATAATGGAAACCCTCAGGACAAAACGCAGATGAAAAGTAAACAACGCAATGCCTTTAACGGATTAGCCCTTGCTGTAATTCAATCGACTGAAAAAGGAGGGAATATTCGTTTAACGGCTGTTTCATCTGATCTCAAAGATGCTGTCCTTCAAGTTGTTTCGCATAAATAGGGCAATTTAAATATAAGGAGGAATACTATGATCAGAATGATGAAAAGTATGAAAAGCCTGTGGATGATCTCCACAGTCTCTGTAATTGTATTGCTGGAATTTAGCACAGCTCTTGGACAAGTTAGCGTGGGCATGATGCCTCAGATTATCGAAAAAGATGGCCGCCATGCCCTGCTGGTTGATGGTCAACCTTTCTTAATGCTGGGTGGACAGGCACACAATTCCAGCGGATGGCCGGGCATGTTGCCAAATGTATGGTCTTCGGTGAAAGCGATGCATGCCAACACACTTGAAGTGCCAATTTACTGGGAGCAAATAGAACCACAACCGGGAAAATTCGATTTTTCCCTGGTTGACACACTTCTTAAGCAGGGACGTGATCATAAGGTACATCTTGTGCTATTGTGGTTCGCTACATGGAAAAATGGAAGCAATCACTATATACCGGAATGGATGAAGAGTGATGCTGTGAAGTATCCTAACATAACTGGCAGAAACGGCCGTACCGTTGATTCCCCATCGCCACATACACAAGCTGCAATGGAAGCCGATGCAAAAGCTTTCGCGGCTGTGATGGGACATTTAAAAAAAGTCGATCTTCAGCATACTGTGCTGATGGTACAGGTAGAAAACGAACCCGGATCCTGGGGAAGCGTTCGAGATTATTCGGCGGAGGCCCAGAAGCTATTTGAGAGCCAGGTACCGGAGGAATTGCTTAAACCTAATGTACTCAAGGCGCTTAATAAGCCTGTCATGGTCAGGGGGACATGGCAGGAGGTGTTCGGGGAAGATGCAGATGAGTATTTCCATGCCTGGTCTGTAGCACGGTATATTGGATATGTTGCCGCAGCTGCTAAAGCGGTATATCCCTTACCTTTGTATGTAAATGCTGCGTTACGAGATCCCATAACCAACCCAAAAGCTTCAACATATGAGAGTGGCGGTCCGACCGACAATGTGATCCCAATATGGAAGGCGGCTGCGCCTGCCATCGACTTATTGGCTCCTGACATCTATATGTCCGAAAGCGAAAAAGCTCTTAAGGTAATCGAATTGTACGACCGGCAGGATAACGCGCTGTTCGTGCCGGAGATCGGTTCCGGCGATCAATATGCACGTTATTTCTATGCAGTGCTTGCTCATGGTGGTATTGGTTTCTCACCGTTTGGTATTGATGATAATGGGCAGGGTGGAACGGAGGAAGAGACTGCAGATCGTCTTAAACCGCTGGCACAAGAGTACGCGATGGCCGAACCTATGATGAGGGAACTTGCAAAATGGGCTTTTGAAGGAAAGATTAAGACCGTTGTTGAGGGTGAAGATCATGCTGCTCAGCATATCGATCTTGATAAATGGCAAGCTGTCGTTTCATTCAGCGCTGCAGGCGGTCGTACTTCTCAGGCCAATGCCCGGCCGATTGGCAAAGCGATGGTGGTGCAACTTGGTGAAAACGAGTTTATTCTGATAGGAACACTCTGCCGGGTCACATTCCGGCCTCTTGGTGCCTGTGCTGATAAAGTATGGCAATACCTGAAGGTAGAAGAGGGTAAGTATGAGAATGGAACATTTAAGCTTTTACGGATCCGTAATGGTGACGAGACAGATTGGGGAGGCCCGCGTTTCGGTGCTGCACCAACCGTACTAAATACTACATTGATTATGAGGTGAACAAAATCTTATAAATAGCCTTTCAAAATATAAATTATTTGATTCTTTTCAACATAAAATGAATTGATAATTCCCTATACAAATCAACTTAAAACTAATTCAACCTGAAATGAAAAATAAACTATTTGGATTAATAACAGTGTCAATATTGAGTATCACCATACTTAATGCACAGAAGAATAAAGGCTTTGAAATAAAGTCGTTAGATGGTAAAACTGGGTTAAATGTCGAAGTTGGGGGAAAACTTCAATGGTCTGTTCAATGTAATGGGCAGCAGATTATTGCACCTTCATCAATTTCACTGCAGTTGGAGGGAGGTGAAGTTCTTGGAGATAATTTGAAAATCTTGTCATCAAGAGTTGATAAAATAGACATTGTTTTTACTGCAGTTAATTATAAAAAATCAACAATTACTGATCAATGTAATCAGCTTACAATCAATTGTAAAGGTGATTATGGCGTTGTTTTCAGGGTATATGATGATGGAGTTGCTTACCGGTTTTTTGCTAAGAAAAAAGGTGAACTTATAGTGAAAAATGAAGAGGCCAACTTTAATTTCACTGCTGACCATAAAGCGTTTGTGCCATATATGTGGGATTACAGAGATGGTAAAATTTTCAACTCATCATTTGAAGCTCTTTATAAAGAGATCAATATTTCAAAATTTGCCAGTGATTCTCTTGCTTTCCTTCCGGTGTTAGTTGACGT
>JADGPU010000007.1 GCA_017882305.1 Bacteroidales bacterium
AAAACCCTCCATTATTAAATCGAGCGCTTCGTCACATGGACAGAAGTACTCGCCACATTGCCGGCATCTTATATTCATGATTTTAGTTTTTGAGTTATTTATTTTGCATTTTAAATTAGAGAATTACCTGATCCGCAAAGCTGAAATATTCTCCATCCATTGTTAGGATAATGTGGTCCAAAAGCTGTATATCCATCAGATTACCAGCTTCTTTAATCTTTTGCGTGATCTTTGAATCAGATTCAGATGGATTTAGATTTCCGGAAGGATGATTGTGACATACAATGATCCCAGATGCATTAGCTTTAATAGCTGCCTGATATATCAGACGAACATCAGTAACAGTCCCGGACAAGCCACCCTTTGATACAGGGAATATGCCCAGGACTGAATTTGATCGATTCATGAGCAGAATTTTAAATTCTTCTGTATGTTCTATTGAATCAGGGTCCCAATTCTCAATAAAAATATCATAAGCATCCCGGGAGCATTTTACTTTCAGCCGCTCCGATGCTTTGATTCTGGTCCGATAAATGAGTTTTACCTCAGATATGGTAATCTGTTGTTGATTTTTCATAGTAAAATTTGATTAGATTAATAAAATAAAAAAGCCCGGTCGACTGACCAGGCTGATAGTTTTAAAACAAAAAAATCCCATGATTGAATCATGAGATCTAAGCGGAGCCGTTTTGCGAGATCCATCCATCATCCGCCAAATCAAGCGGGAGGAACCGAGAAATTAAGGCAAGGTTTATGCAATAACAAAGCCTGACCTTGCCGTGTTTTGAGGTTTTACATTCCGTAAATTCCGCGCTTGGCGAATGATGATGGATGGCGCAGGCTCGCTCTACCCAAGTGAGGTTGCGGTTGCCCGGAATACCTTGGATTGAATTGACTCTTCATGACGGGCAAAGGAAGCGACCGAACACCTTTTTACCAAGTAAATCTTAAATCATAGATCTCAAGTCAAGAGATCAAGAATCCACCCCATCCGGATGTTTTGGATGAGATGGTTAGACTGAATGGGATGACAGCTTAAATGTGCCTCAAAATGGCTCTGCTGGACACTATTATTACTCCGATGGTAGCAATGCAATTCCACCAATGACCCAGATTTTTATACGGTCTAGTGGGAAATTCGAGAATTCGATCCTTTGAGTTACAATAGGCTTTACACCTGAATCTTCTCTGCAAGTCAGTAGCCAGGAGAGGTCGCCTTTTTGAAGTTCCAAATTCCAAATCTGCCAGGGAGCATCCTTCACTCTTTTCTCAAGCTGATAAGACAGAATTGCATCAAACAGCCAGTATGCTTTACATTTCTCTCGAATAAAATCGCATCCATCTGTTAATAGAATAGGGCTTTTCCCAGGAAACAGGTGCTTATGGTATTTCTCCGTGCCTCTGAATTCCTTCAATTGTCTTTTCAATAAGTATGTTTCCATAGTTATAAATTAAAAAGCCTGGAGCGGATCCTAAAAAATCCATGCTCCAGGCGGTTCTTAAATTGAAATTTCTTATTGTGCTACCTCCTTATCATTTGCTGTTTCCGGTGGCAGATACTGAAAGGCAGTTGAGATCTTAACTTTCTTTCCTGTCGCCAGTTTCAACTCAAAAGGCGTGCAAGCTACGCGAGATATTGATCCAGGCAATTCCTTTCCAATGAGTGCTTGTGCTTGATTCTCCTCTAGCGCACACGGGATAGTTGTTTTTCTTGCAGAAATGTAAGGTCGACCTGATGATTTTGATATCAACACTTCAGGTTCACCCTGAAGAACCAGAACAGAATAAGATTCTTTCGTCCTGGAATTTTCTTTCTTTTCAAACGCAATGATCTGTACCATGATAATTAGTTTAAGTGAATAAATGTAATTACTGCTTTGCGGAACATCCTGCAGCATAAACTGAAGATGAAACCGTTCAAGCTAACATGGTCTCAAGTCTCAAAAAAATATCGGTATTGATTTTCAATAAAAAATAAAAGGGGTGTGGGGGGTGGTGTGTACCCTTTTATGAAATTTTAAAACGTTTCCCAACAGGAAGTTGACGGGGGGATCTAAGACAATGGGTTATCTCATCTATGAAGACATATAAAAAGAGGGTCCTACCCCAAAATAATATTTTTTTTTAAAATATGGAGTTGATCAATAAGAATCGTTTTCAGATACCGAACACGAGTATGTATATAGATACATATGTATATATATATATGAAGAAAGTCTATGAAAGTGGAGTGTACGCTTTGATGGTCAGATTTACTCCTCCAAAACAATTCTGATTTTATACCTGGATTCCTAGTAATTGATATACCTATTGAATCTGTTGATTCCAACATCCTAAAGTTAAAAGCCGCCAAACTTCATGATAAGTTTTCCAGTATTAACCTATACCAGAAAAGTTGGCATTACATTTGGCGGTTTCTAATTACTTACTGTAGCGCTCAACAGTTCTTAAACCGCATCCAATTTCATGAGCTATCTGTTTATGATTCAATCCGGCATCCTTATAAATTTTAACAAATCCTCTTGTCTCTTCAGGAGTAAAACTCCTTTTCCCTTTATAATACTTTTTATTGTTTTTCATCTTTCTTGTTTTTCGTTGTTTATTTATTTCTTTTTTGAAGAAGTCATTGTTCGCATTACAATATATTCTGATTAATTCGATCAGATTAGTTCTACTGAGATTTTTGATTTTTTCTCTGAGTCGGTTATCATCTTCCGTAAAGGCTATAACATAATCTTCTTGCTTGGGGGCTGTGTATTCTGTAGCTGTTTTACATCTTTCTATATATTCTGGCTTCAAGACCAGCGTCTCATCATGTAATAAGAAGTAACATAGGTTCGCTCTTTGTGCCTTCTCTTTATTCCTGAGATTGATTTCATCATTTATAAGATCTGAAAGTTCAATAAGACTCTGATGTCGCGCATACTTTTCTTCAGATAACTCTTCAATTGGAGCGTGTCTGTCTGATTCAATTAATTCGTTTGACTTAACTATTAATGCGTTGGCAAAACTGAAGTCAACCAGGTGACCGGTCTTGGCATGTTTTCTCATGGCATTCTTAAAAAAAGTCCCTGAAGTGGAACCATCGATTACAAATTCAATCATAAGGTTTCTAAAAATCATGTCCCTTGAAAGTTCTGACTCTCTGAAACAAAATAGGTCAAGATGATCATCATTTAATACACCATCTTTAATGATTTGAGCTTTTGCCCGTCCTTTAAGTCTCCGTAGAAGAGGTTTGAACTTTTCTCTCGTTCCATCCGGTTGTCTATGGATAAGTTCCTGAGTATTGATGTAAGCATTTGCTATTTCATCAATTTTTCTTCCGGTTACTGTTGTCCTCTTGATTTGAAAATTTCCTCTCCAAAAAGAACTCTGTTTAAATTTGGTTACTACTCCAGCTTTCCCTTCTGCTGTGAGATAATTATTTTGTTGGGGTTGCGTTGTTATATCCATTGCATTTAGCTGACCTGGTTAATTGATTCCGGTTAATTTTTTTGACTAAACCAATTTTGACTAAATGCTTAAATGAGTTGGAGCTGAATTTATGCCCCTTCTGCTCTGCAATGATTTCACACGCGACTTTCATATTATCTGCAATCTGTGAATCAGGTAGCAGGTAAACCCAGTCGTGTTGTGTCTGATCCTGTTTTCTTTCCATGTTTATAAAAATTGGTATTGAATTTTATGGTAAATAATTAATATTTCAATGAACGATTGAAGGAGTCAAAATAAACTTCTGTCCCATTAATCATTATAGTTAAATGAAAGTCAGATAACAACCTTATTATGATTGTTTTATAATAATTATTGGGAATCTTGCCGGTTTCAAAAATGGCCGGTAGAAAGTTGCTTTTCAGAAGCCCCTTTCAACTAATATTATTATAGTATTTTTAAAGCTCTTTATTATGGTCGAAATTGGATATATTTAATGAACAAGGAAGGGGAATTTTATTGCGCCTGGCATATCACACAAATATATTATTACCTACCAAATAACCTACTATATTTATAAATCGTAAATTTAAAGCCCATTATATAAGGGTTTACTATAAATATATGTGTTTGAGTTACAAATATAGACAAATTAGAGACACCTTGATGGAGCTTTATTATGAAACCACCCCGTGGTTTAAGATTGAAAACACTCTTCCTCTCCTATTATTGGTGGAACCGCTCCGCGGTTCATTAAATCAAAACCTCTGATCGCTAAATTAAACGCCGGAGGCGTTTCATAAATCATAGAAACTGATGTCGACAACATGATTTGAATTGGATTGTCCGGTTTTGGGAGTGGGAGATTACCTTCGGTGAGCTCGTCCCGCAGGTCGGGACTCGGTTCCTCGCTATCGCTCTGAATGACAGGGCAAATACGGAGTATAATGGGAAGAGGTGGCGATTCGCAGGAGCGAATCGCCACCTCTTCCCCACCCTGACAAAAAGGAATTGTCATTCCGAATGAAGCACAGCGAAATGAGTAATCTTCAACTCGATAAACGAAATGGGTAGTCATTCCGAACGAATCCGCCATCAGGCGGATGAATTAGAAATCTCAACGAGGACAATCAATACACGATTCCGACGTTTCATCAAAATATTAAATCTCAGTAATTTGATCCTATTTTAGAATACCACATCCCTTATCGTATTTTAAAAATCCTTACTTTTGCTATCTTACTGGTAATTTTATAAGCTCAACTCAGATATGAAGATATCATATAACTGGATTAAAGATTATTTAAAGATTGATCTTGAACCTCCAAAAGTTGCAGAGATATTAACAGCTATCGGCCTTGAAATTGAAGGAATGGAAGAATGGGTATCGGTAAAGGGTGGCCTTGAAGGGGTTGTCATTGGTGAAATACTGACCTGTAAAAAACATCCTGATGCCGATAAGCTTTCTATAACCACAGTTGATATTGGTGGTCCCCAGCCGCTTCATATCGTTTGTGGTGCCCCTAATGTCGCAGCAGGTCAGAAAGTTCCGGTGGCAACTATCGGAACAGTTGTTTATAAAGGAGATGAGAGGTTAGAGATCAGAAAATCGAAAATCCGTGGGGAATTATCTGAAGGGATGATATGTGCTGAAGATGAGCTGGGACTTGGCAATTCTCATGAGGGTATAATGGTTTTAGATAAACATTCAAAACCAGGCACACCTGCAGACAGTTATTTTAAAATCGTAAAAGATAATGTTTTTGAGATTGGCCTTACTCCTAACAGGATCGACAGCGGATCACATTTTGGAGTTGCAAGGGACCTTGCTGCATACATGAATCTTAACGCCGGCATGGATCAGAAAGCTGTACTTCCTTCAGTATCAGCTTTTAAACCTGACAATAACAACAACCCATGTGAAGTTATTATCGAAAACTCGACTGACTGTCCAAGGTACACAGGTATAACTATCAGCGGTGTGACAGTAGGAGAATCTCCCGATTGGCTGAAGAATAAACTCAGGGCAGTTGGTCTCAATCCGATAAATAATGTAGTAGACATCACTAATTTTGTCCAGAATGAAGTTGGTCAGCCCTTGCATGCATTTGATGCTGACAAAATTGAAGGGAAAAAAGTTATAATCAGGAACCTGCCTGAAAAAAGTAAATTCATTACTCTGGATAATGTTGAAAGGAGCCTCTCCTCACGTGATCTTATGATTTGCAATCCAATGGAAGGAATGTGTATTGCAGGAGTATTCGGGGGAATTAAATCTGGTATAACAGCCTCAACGAAAAATATTTTCCTCGAAAGTGCTTATTTTAATCCTGTTGCTATTCGCAAAACTTCAAGGAGACACGGATTAAAAACTGATGCATCTTTCAGATTTGAAAGAGGTGCGGATCCGAATATCACCATTTGGGCTCTTAAAAGGGCAATAATGCTCATTAAAGAGGTTGCAGGAGGAAATATTTCGTCGGATATTGTCGATGTTTACCCAAATCAGATCGAAAATGTTTTGGTTGATATTAAATATAACAATATTAACAGGCTTATCGGTAAGAAGATTGAACCTGATACAGTAAAGAAAATTCTTGCCCTTTTAGACATTGAAATAACAAATGACGATGGAGTCAATCTTAAGCTTGTTATCCCTTCATATCGTATTGATGTTAAACAGGAAGCCGATGTTATTGAAGAGATTCTCAGGATCTATGGGTACAACAATGTCGAGGTGAATATGCATGTCAATTCAACTCTTTCATATCCTGAAAAACCTGATAAGGAAAAAATTGTCAATATAATATCTGATCTTTTGTCAGCAAATGGCTTCTCGGAAATAATGTGTAACTCCCTTTGCCCTGCCGCCTGGTATGACCAGAACGACGATTTTGATAAGGACCAGCTTGTGATGCTGGCGAATCCGCTTAGTTCAGATTTGAATGCAATGAGACAATCTCTTCTTTTTGGAGGCCTAAGCTCTGTAATATGGAACATTAACAGGCAGAATCTTGATCTTAAGCTCTACGAGTTTGGGCATTGTTACTTTTATCATAAGTCAGGTGAGTTATATCCCAAAGCAGCCAATTATTTTGAAAAAGCCTCTCTCGATCTTTTTATTTCAGGGAATAGAGGGCGACAGAGCTGGAACTGCAAGACCAATCCTTCCGACTTTTATAACATAAAATCATCAGTTGAAATGATTCTTTCAAGGCTGGGAGTTAATCCGGAAAGTTTATCTTCAGGTGAAACTGATAAAAAATATTTCGCAGAGTCTTCAACTTATCTTTTTAACAATAAGATGGTAGCTGAGGCAGGACGGATATCGAAAAATTATCTTTCAAAATTTGATATCGGACAGGATGTTTATTGGGCTCATATTGAATGGGATTTGCTCCTTAAAATGATTAAAACTCATTCCATTTCTTTCCACGAACTTCCCAAATATCCCTCGGTAAAGCGCGACCTTGCATTGCTTCTCGACAGGAGTATTAAGTTTGGACAGATAAGAGATATTGCATTCCGGACAGAAAAAAATATACTTCATGACATAAATCTTTTCGATGTGTATGAAAGTGATAGTCTTGGTAAAAACAAAAAATCTTATGCAGTCAGTTTCATACTTCGCGATGATCTCAAAACAATGACTGATAAAAATATCGATAAGATTATGAATAATCTCATCAAGGCTTTTGAAAATGAACTTAATGCGCAGATAAGATAGATTATGAATAATAGAAGGGTTGAACTGATCAAAGGAGATATAACTTCTCTCGATGTTGACGCCATCGTGAATGCAGCCAACAACTCTCTTCTTGGAGGTGGTGGTGTTGATGGGGCAATTCATGATGCAGCAGGACCCGACCTTCTTAATGAATGTAAAAAACTTAACGGGTGTGAAACCGGCCGCTCAAAAATCACAGAGGGTTACCGGCTTAAAGCAAAACATGTTATTCACACCGTGGGTCCTGTCTGGTACGGAGGCTATCATGATGAACATTCATTACTGGCATCCTGCTATAAGACCAGCCTGGCACTTGCGAAAGAAAAGAAAATAAAGACACTGGCTTTCCCCGGGATTTCGACAGGTGCCTACGGATTTCCAAAAGACCTTGCTGCTCTCATAGCTGTAAAAGAAACTAAAAGATTCCTGAATAGAAACAGCTACCCTCAAAGGGTTATCTTTGTTGCCTACGGTGAAGATAGTTATGAAACATACAGGAAACTTCTGGGAGAATGATTGCACTTTTCAGATCAATAAGAGATTATTTCTCTCTTGTAAAGTTCAGCCATACTGTATTTGCCATGCCTTTTGCTCTTATCGGTTTCTCACTGGCTGTAGCAAGACCAGAATTTAATCTGAGTATAAGGCTGCTTCTTCTTGTTATTCTCTGTATGATCTTTGCAAGGAATACGGCAATGGGATTCAACAGACTGGCTGACAAAGATTTTGATGCTCTTAACCCAAGAACAAGAGATAGAGAGATACCCTCTGGTATAATCAGTCCCAGGGCCGCTGCGGTATTTGTCATCATCAATTCAATTCTGTTTATACTTACAACAGGGTTCATTAACCGGCTAACTCTGTATCTTTCACCTGTTGCATTACTGGTTATTATTGGATATAGTCTGACTAAAAGAATTACTTCATTGTGCCATTTTGTACTTGGTTTGGGGCTAAGTCTTGCCCCTATTGGAGCATATATATCAGTAACAGGAAAATTCAGTCTTCTTCCTGTAATCTACTCATTTATTGTTCTAAGCTGGGTTAGTGGATTTGATATCATATATGCTCTTCAGGATGATAGTTTTGACAAGTCAAATCAACTCTACTCACTGCCATCGGCTACGGGAAGAAAGAAGTCGCTTTCCATTTCAATCTTTGTTCATCTTATCACTTTTGTTCTTGTGCTTACAGCCGGATTGTACGGGAAAAGCGGAATGCTATTCTGGACTGGCTCAATTATCTTCACCTTATTATTGATCTATCAACACAGCATAGTCAGACATGATGACCTGAGTAAAGTAACAATGGCATTTAGTACAACCAATGGGATAGCTAGCATCATTTTTTCAATCTTCGTCATACTCGACCTTATTATAAGATCCCATTAATTTAAATTTTATTTCATAAGGAATTGTACTTATTAAAGTTTTTTTGTTTCTTGGCACCTTTAAAAAGATGATATATGGGGGAATTGGTTATTAAAGAGGTACTTACCAGAAAGGACCGCCGCGACTTTATTTATCTGCCTGAAAAAGTTCACAAAAATGAACCTGACTGGCTTCCTCCTATTTATATGGATGAATGGGAATTATACGATAAAAAGAAGAATAAATCATACCAGTATGCTGATGCAATCCTTTTATTGGCATACAGGGACAATAAACCTGTTGGAAGGATAATGGGAATTATTAACAAAAGGTATAATGAAATTAATAATGAACAGCATGGTCGTTTCTGTTTTATGGAGTGCTATAACGACAAGGAGGTTTTTCATACACTCATAACCAGGGTTGAAGACTGGGCAAGAGAGAACGGAATGACCAAAATAATTGGACCCTTGGGATTTTCAGACAAAGACCCACAGGGTTTTCAGATAGAAGGATTTGAGTATCCGCTGTTTATGACAGCACCGAATAACTCAAAATATATGCCCGAACTTATTGAGACTGAAGGATATGAAAAGAAGATTGATCTTGTTGACTATCTAGGAAAGATACCTGATAAATTTCCTCTTATCTATGAAAAAGTTCTCGCACGGATTGAAAATAACAAAGAATATAAAATAATCGAATTCACATCTAAAAAAGAACTGAAACCATATATTATCGGTGTACTTGAACTTATGAATGAGACTTTTGCAGAGATCTACGGTTTCGTTCCACTTAATGATAAAGAGAAGACTGATTTCGCGGCCCGCTACCTGCCAATTCTCGATCCGAAATTTATAAAAGTTATAGAAGCTGATGGAAAGTTAGTAGGCTTCGCTGTTGGTATGCCGGATATCAGTAAAGGAATAAGAGACGCAAACGGTAAATTGTTACCTTTCGGGATTTTTAAAATTCTCAAAGAATCAAAAAGGTCAAAAAAACTGCTGATGATGCTTGGTGGTGTTAAGAAAGAGTACAGGGGAAAAGGTCTTGACGTGTTGATGGGGGTCAAAATACTTCAATCTGGCATCAAACATAAAATGGATACTTTAGAGAGTCACCTTGTACTTGAAAACAATACAAAGATGAGAGGCGAATATGAGAGGGTTGAATGCAAGGTAGTCAAGAAATTCAGGATATATCAGAAAGAGCTATAAGGCGTAAGGGCACGCAATCTGTTAACCATTAAGCCATTATGCCGTTACGCCATTAAGTTTTTTTTCTGTTTTAGAAACGGAAAAATAAGGAGAGTCCCAGCATCTCCTTGAACTGAATCCTTGCAGTTTTTTTCTGGGTTCCATCAGGCTTTAAAACCGGTTGTCCGTTCTTATACTGTTCATCTGTTTTGGTATCATCATCAAATATTAAATGGGTATTGAACCTTACGTCGCTGAACCAGTTAAGCTTGGCTGTAACTATCATTTCCCAGTCAACATCCACATTTTGAGGATTATGTATATAATTCGTGAACAATTGTAACCTGTTTACAATTGACACTGTTTCAATGGGTTTAAATTCATTTGTTATCATGAAGCTGACTCCGGGTTCATTCAGCGATTTCCTATGTTTTGCAATTCCATATTGAGTCTGATCGATATGAACAGTATCAGTAACAAAAGTACCCTTGTAAGAAAGTGGCGAAAAGTTGATTGATGTGGTTTTGTTTGGTTTAAAATCAAGTCCCAATCCAATTGTCAGTGTGGCAGGATTCATGAATTTCGATACCACGTTTGAAGTATCATGTCCGGTTGCTGTCTTAAAGTAGTTTCTTCCCAGGGCAATCTGAGTCTTAAACAACAGGATTGCACTGAAATCAAACTTTCCGAATGCCTTATGATTAAGTTTTGAGTTGGTCTCAAGGAGATCAATATTCTTCCTGATGCCTTCCTGACCTGTGGCAATATATCCGAACTTCAGACGTGCAAAATTCTCGGATGAAATCTTTAATTCCTTATTATTATAATCAACATACCCCGTAACATCCAGAGCAGTTGATATACTGCTCTCTCCTCCTTTGACCCAGTTACTCAGGGAAGCCTGATTAAGAACAAACGAAGTTTCAGCATGGTATTTCCAATATCTGGGCTTTAGAGCAAGATTTCGAAGAATAAGTAATTTCGAATTATCAAGTATCTGGGAATTGACTTTTGCGTTAGTATAATTACCCTGTCTGACCGGCCTTCTGAAGCTCACTCCTTGTTCGAGATAAAAACCCAGTTTGTTTTTTGAAGGATTCGCGATCCAGACACTGACCGAATCAGAAAACTCGTTTTTAAGCCAGTATCTAATTACCTCTCCCGACTTTGAATTCATCCAAATAGGAGTAACTGACTTACCGATACCGGTTAAATAAACAATACTCGAATCACGCTCATCGAGGTAACTTAGTAAAGATCTGACAGCAGCCTTGATGGAATCTCCCTGAAAAGGATAATTATAATATTTGAATGGAAAACCAGGGCGCAATGAAGTTACTTCATTCAGAGTATCAATGATAACCATTATGGTGGTATCCTTTAATTCTGGAACAGTTCTCAAAATGTCAGGTGGTTTAAAATTCAGGGAGTCTCTTCTCCCAGCGATAAGATTAGTATCTGCCTTTGCAGTGGAATCAATACCAAAATGATAAGCTGTTTTGGAAATAACGGGCACTTTGAGCCGGAGAGGTTCCCAGATATAAAATTTATCCCATGGAATACTGAGGGAATCGAAAGGATATGTTGTGAGAGTATTCCTCAGCGAATTGGACGGCTGATGAGCTGCTTCATAAACCAATTGGCCAAATGCCTGCCTCAAAGGATCATTTATATCTTTCCAGAATTGCGGATGATATCTTTGCTGCAAAAACTTAAGTGCCTGACTTGTTGAAAGTATAATTTCTCTCTTATTTTGACTATCATTTAAGATAACTCCTCTCCTTTTTAAGGAATCAATTACAGTATCATTTAAAATTGTTTTTTTAAAATTTTCCTGAGAAAAAGCTGATGAATAGATTGTTATAAAAATAAATATCAAAAAGATCTTTAGAATTCTAATGCTCATAATATATTATTTTTCATATCGGATTTCATGGTTGAATATATCATAAAATACAGCTAATTTTGTGAGAATAATTTTCAAAATTGATGTACTGTATAACGATAACGGGAAATAGCCCTGTTGATATATACAAAAATATCAAAAACAGAGATTTCTTTTCTTAAAACATCTAGTATAAGGCCAATTAATGGACTTATTATCAGCATTATAATATCATTCAAATTTCCTAAACATTTTTTAATATCTATTGAAACTATGGACTTGCCATTCACGGAACCATTTAAAATTAAGATGGTTGAAAACATATACAGGAGTACAAAAGGACAAAGAGAAAGCTGGATTAAAGATGCTTCATTCAATCTTTTTAACCTGAAATCAGAACAGGTCTTCATCGATCTGCTTACAGATTCGGGTACAGGAGCAATGAGCGACAAACAGTGGTCCGCAATGATGCTTGGAGATGAAAGCTATGCCGGGGCATCCTCATACTATAAACTTAAAGATGCTATAAAAGACATAACCGGGTTCAATTTTTTTCTACCTACTCATCAGGGAAGAGCTGCAGAAAACATCCTCTTCTCTGTTCTTGTGAAAGAGGGGGACATCGTTCCAGGGAACTCGCATTTTGATACGACAAAAGGTCACATCGAATTCAGAAAGGCAAAAGCTGTCGATTGTACGATTGATGCTGCTTCCCTTACAACAACCTGGCATCCTTTTAAAGGGAATGTCGATATTGAAAAACTGGAGAATGTTCTTAAAACTAATCCGTCTGAAAAGATCGCCTGCATAATCGTAACAGTCACCAACAATACAGCGGGTGGACAACCGGTAAGTATGTCCAACCTGAGAGAGGTAGGAAATCTTTCAAGGAAATATGGCGTGAAATTTATTATTGACTCTGCACGATTTGCAGAGAATGCATATTTTATCAAGTTGAGAGAAGATGGTTATGCCGACAAAGATATAAGGGATATAGCCAGGGAGATGTTCTCCTATGCTGATGGTATGACAATGAGTTCAAAAAAGGATGCAATTGTGAACATGGGCGGTTTTATAGGATTCAGAGAAGAAGAACTCTTTCGTCAGGCTTCAACATATAATATTATATATGAAGGTTTTATAACATATGGTGGTATGTCGGGAAGGGATATGAATGCCCTTGCGCAGGGACTTTATGAAGGGACAGAATTTCCATATCTCGAATCGCGTATAAATCAGGTTTCCAGACTGGGAACAAAGATCAAGGAGTACGAAATTCCGGTTCTTGAGCCTTTTGGTGGACACGCTATATTTATTGATGCAAAAAAGTTCCTGCCTCAGATTCCAAAAGAAGAATTCCCGGCCCAGACGCTCGCACTTGAGCTTTATACTGAAGGCAGTGTGAGAGGAGTCGAAGTAGGTGCGCTGATGGCTGACAGGGATCCGATTACCCGCCAAAACCGTTATCCCGAACTTGAAACAGTAAGACTTGCAATACCCAGAAGAGTCTATACTGATAACCATATGGATTATGTTGCTGCAGTTGTCAGAAATGTTTTTGAAAGAAGGGAGCAGATAAAAAGAGGCGTTAAGATTGGCTGGGAAGCACCCATAATGAGACATTTTACTCTCAGACTGGAAAGGTTTTAATGTGTCTTTAACAGTTTATAAGGTGGACTGATATTAGTAATTTAGCAGGGAAATATGTAACTTACACTCGGTTCACTTTTATATTTATAACATTCAGGAAATGATCAAATCCATGACAGGCTATGGGAAAGCCGTAGCTGAGACTCCGCAAAAAAAAATAACAATTGAAATAAAATCACTTAATTCCAAACAACTTGATTTAAATACAAAGTTGCCATGGCTCTATAAGGAAAAGGAGCCTGAAATAAGAAATCTTATCAGTCAGCGACTCGACAGAGGGAAAATTGATTTTTCAATTTTTTGTGATATGCTCGATGATGAAGTTGTTACAGTTATTAACAAATCGGCGGTCAGAAATTATTATAACCAGTTTAAAGAGATAGCTGCCGAACTCAAGATAGATCTGGATGATCAGATTTTTACTGCTATCATGAAACTCCCCGACACCCTGAAAACTGAAAAGCCGGAGATGCCCGAGGCTGAATGGGAAGTTGTCAGGAATCAGATCAGTGAGTCGGTAACAATGCTTGACCTGTACAGAATTGAGGAGGGGAATTCAATTATGGCAGATCTCAAAAAATGCATCGGAAAGATTTTATTATTACTTGAAACTGTTCAGACATTTGAAGCAGGAAGGATTACAAAAATCAGGGAAAAGATAATGTCCATTCTGGACGAGAACCTGGGTTCGGAAAAAGTAGATAAAAACAGGTTTGAACAGGAAATCATCTTTTATCTTGAAAAATATGATATCAACGAGGAAAAAATCAGACTGAAAACGCATTGTGATTATTTCATTGAAACAATAAATACTCCTTCACCAAACGGGAAAATACTGAACTTTATAGCCCAGGAGATTGGTCGAGAGATCAACACTATAGGTTCAAAAGCGAATGATGCTTCAATTCAAAAACTTGTGGTGATGATGAAAGATGAACTTGAAAAAATCAAAGAACAGACTTTAAATGTACTATAACTATCAGCCACAAAGACGCTATGAAGGAGCGCCCACTGGCCGCTTCGCGGCCATCCCACTAAAGGGGGATTAATTCTGTGACATCAAGGTGATTTACACTTGATTGCAGAGGATTAGCCCCCCTTCAGGGGGGTTGGGGAGCAAAAAAACTTTGAGACCTTTGCGGTTAACGAATTTAAAAAATGGACGGAAAACTGGTAATAATATCAGCCCCCTCGGGTGCAGGGAAAACAACAGTAGTTAAACATCTGCTTGACAGTGGACTAAATCTTTCGTTTTCAGTTTCTGCTACTACCAGGGTAATAAGAGGTGATGAAAAGGACGGAGAAGACTATTTTTTTCTTACAGTTCATGAATTCAAAAAGAAAATTGAGAATAATGAGTTTGTTGAATGGGAAGAAGTCTATAATGATCTTTTTTATGGCACGCTGAAAAGCGAAGTTGAAAGAATTTGGACAAGTGGAAAGAATGTTTTATTTGATGTCGATGTCAAAGGAGGGATAAGCCTGAAAAATATATTTGGCACAAACTCAATTGCAATCTTCATTATGCCTCCTTCAGTTGTGGAACTTGAGAAGCGGCTTTTTAATAGAGGGACAGATACAATTGATAAAATCAGAATAAGGGTTGAAAAAGCAAAAGATGAGTTAAAACTTGCTAATCAGTTCGATACAGTCATTGTAAATCACCAGCAGGATAAGGCAAAAGAAGAGGCTTTTAAAATAGTTTCATCATTTCTTGGAAGATAATTCCTGATACTCAGATGGCAAAAATCGGATTATACTTCGGATCTTTTAACCCTGTTCACATTGGTCATATGGCTATTGCCGGTTATATGACAGAGTTTGCCGGTCTCGATCAGGTATGGTTCGTTGTGAGTCCTCATAATCCTTTAAAGAAGAAAGAGACTCTGCTAGCCGATCATCATCGTCTTTTCATGTCACAGCTGGCTATAGGAGATAACGACAAACTCAAAGCGTCAGATATAGAATTCAAACTGCCTATTCCTTCATATACTATTGTTACCCTGACATATTTAAAAGAAAAATATCAAAAGAATGAGTTTTGTCTTGTAATGGGTGAAGACAATCTCTTTACACTACATAAATGGAAAAATGCTGCTGAACTTGCAAGTAAGTACCCTATATATGTTTATCCTCGTCCGGATGCAAAAAAACCATCCTCTCTCCTGCTCGATCAGCTACTTTTAACTGCGGATGTTAATAAGGTAAATGCTCCGCTAATGGAAATTTCAGGCACTTTCATCCGAAACGGAATTAAAAATGGGAAGGATATGTCGTACTTTCTCCCGGAAGCGGTGTGGAAATATATTAAGGAGATGCATTTTTATGAAAAATAATACTCTGGGCTGATCTGCTCATTATTTATCAAGGTTCAGGAGATAGTACTCAGGAGGCAATTTATTTTGATAATGAGGGTCATACAATAAAATACAAGGTTAGTTATACTGATAAATCAATTGTACTCACCAGCGATCTGGCTCCAAATGTTCCGTGCTTCAGGCTTTCTTATGAAATTATCGACAATAAAACAGTTAATGTTAAATTTGAGATGGCTTAACCTCAGACTCCTGATGATTTTAAGATGTATCTGTCAGGAAAAGCTAATAAGGTAAAATAAGGAAGTTTCTATCCCGCCTTCTGAACCTCCTTAATTATTTCTTCACCCCTTTTCAGAGCCTTCTCATTCATGGGAATAAGATTGTGATATCTTTCGGGCAGCGATTTCTTTAATCCTTTAATAACATTCTCCAGTTTAATTATCGGTTTCACTTTAAGGAAGCCACCAAGAACAATCGTATTGAATATTTTCGGGCTGTTCATCCTTGAAGCCTCTTCAGCTGCATCAACGCGATAGATATTTATATCCTTCCTTTCAGGATGCCTGGTAATACCGTTCCCATCATAGATAAGTACACCACCTGATTTAATAGAACTCTCAAACTTATCAAGTGATTGCTGGTTCAGGATGATTGCAGTATCGAAACGTTTTATTATTGGTGAACTGATCCTGTCACTGCTGATTATGACGATTACATTTGCTGTTCCACCTCGCATTTCAGGTCCGTATGAAGGCATCCAGCTGACTTCCATATCCTGAATCACACCTGAATATGCCATTATTTTACCCATTGAAAGTACACCTTGTCCTCCAAATCCGGCTATAATTATTTCTTCAGTCATTTTATTTTGAATTTCTTTATTTAAAGGGATTGACTATTCTTTAGGAGTTTTCAGGTCCCCGAGAGGATAATACGGGAACATGTTTTCCTCCATCCATTTATTCGACTGAACAGGTGTCATCTTCCATCCAGACGGGCAGTTTGAGAGTATTTCAACTAGGCAGGTTCCCTTATTAAGCTTCTGATACTGAACGGCTTTTCTTATAGCTTTCTTTGTCTTTTTAACATTTGCAGGGGTATGCACACTTTGCCTGGTAACATAATAAGATCCGGGAAGAGAAGCAATAATATCTGCCATTTTAATTGGATTTCCCATCGTTTTGACATCTCTTCCATATGGTGATGTTGATGATTTCATTCCCGGGAGAGTAGTTGGCGCCATCTGTCCTCCTGTCATCCCATAGATACCATTATTTATAAAAATTATCAGAATATTTTCTCCCCTGTTGCATGCATGAATTGTTTCAGCCGTACCGATCGCAGCAAGGTCGCCATCACCCTGGTAAGTAAATACGAATTTTTCTGGTAACAAACGCTTAATAGCTGTAGCAACAGCAGGAGCACGGCCATGGGCAGCCTCCTGCCAGTCAATGTCAAGATAATAATACATAAAGACTGAACAGCCAACAGGAGATACTCCGATTGCTTCAGACTGAAGGCCTTCCTCATCAATTATTTCAGCAAGTATTCTGTGAGCCGTTCCATGTCCGCATCCAGGACAATATGACAAAATGTTTTTTGTCATAATATTAGTTTTCTTATATACCAGATTTTCCGGTTTTATTATCTCTTTGATTCCCGTAAATTGAACCATTTCTTAACCTCCTATGAATTTTGATTTCAAACTTTCAACCACTTCTTCAGGTGTTGTAACAATACCACCCATTCTGCCAAAATGGTAAACAGGAACTTTCCCACTTACAGACAGAAGAACATCCTCTACCATCTGTCCGGCGCTCATTTCGACTGAGAGCATTCCTTTAACTTTTCCGGCAAGCTCATTGATCCTTTTTGTCGGAAATGGGAAAAGCGTAATTGGTCTCAACAAACCAGCTTTTATACCCTGTTCCCTTGCAAGTTGCACGGACTTCTGACACACTCGTGCACTGGTACCGTATGCAACCAGAAGATATTCAGCATCTTCACATTGGAACTCTTCAAACCTTACCTCTTTTTCCCTGATCTCATCATATTTAGCCAGGAGTTTTCTGTTAAACAATTCCTGCCGGTTGGGATCAAGATCGAGGGAAGTAATAATATTTCTTTGTCGTGTCGTAGGTTTGCCAGTGGTCGCCCATTCAGGGACAGTCTTAGCTCTCTCTTTATGCGGACTGAGGTAAACTTTCTCCATCATCTGTCCGATAGCGCCGTCAGACAACATCATTACAGGATTCCTGTACTTAAAAGCTAAATCAAAGCTTAGTTCGACAAAGTCAGCCATCTCCTGAACAGATGCCGGAGCCAGTACTATCAGGTGATAATCACCATGTCCGCCTCCTTTTGTCGCCTGAAAATAATCTGATTGTGCAGGTTGTATGGTCCCGAGTCCAGGACCTCCCCTGACAACATTGACTATCAGGCATGGAAGCTCAGCTCCGGCAATATATGAGATGCCCTCCTGTTTAAGGCTTATCCCGGGTGAAGAAGAAGTAGTCATAACTTTTTTACCGCAAGCTGCCCCGCCATAAACCATGTTAATTGCAGCAATCTCACTTTCAGCCTGAAGCACTACCATCCCTGTGGTTTCGGCAGGATTTGCATCCATCAGATATTCAATGATTTCACTCTGTGGTGTAATGGGGTATCCAAAGTAGCCGTCCACTCCGGCGCGGATTGCAGCTTCAGCAACAGCTTCATTCCCTTTCATCAATCTTAATTCCTTTTCCATTACGTGTTTATATTTTTGTTTTATAAACTGTTATTACACCATCAGGGCAAACCATAGCACAATTGGCACAGCCGATACACAATTCAGGATTTGCAGGAAATGCATAATTATACCCTTTCCCGTTCACCTCTTTTGCCATTGCGATGGTACCTGTCGGACAAGATACCATACATACTTCGCACCCTTTGCATTTCTCGACATTTACTACAATGCTGCCCCTAATTTTTGCCATATTCTTATTTATAAATTCTTTTCTATTGGATGATCTTTACTGAATTTTTTCAATCGTAATTCAAGTTCACCAAACTGTTCACGAGGAACCAGCGAAACACATGCTCTTAAACCATCAGGCCTTTCACTTCCTGTGGTAACCAGCGAAATAGCACTTATTCCATAGCAGAGAAGCTGCTCAATCAATTGATCTCCTGACATGCCCGGATAAGCAATCGTAAAATAGAAACCATCGGCCAGAGGTTCATCATGGTCCCTGTCATATACTATCTGGAAACCATTCAAAATAAACATCCTTTTCATCTCCCTGGCCTTTACTCCATATTCCAACACATCATCCCGATATTTATAAGTTCCATCATTAACTGCTTTTAAAAGAGCAGCTAAACCGTACTGAACCGAATGAGAAACTCCCGCCGACAAACCATACAACGCTCCAAAGATAGCAGAATGTCCAAATTTATCCGTTGAATAATATCTTAAAAGGTCAGGATAAGATCTTTCAAAAAGCTGATCAGATATGGCCATTATGCCTATTCTCTGACCTGCATAGCTGAATATTTTGGAACTCGAAATTAGCATTATATATTCATCGGTGTAATGGGCAACTGTCGGTTGGAAAGGGGAACTGCCCGGATTTGAATAATCTTTACGGAAATCCATACCAAAGTAAGCCAGATCCTCAATAACGATAACATCGTATCTCTTTGAAAGTTCGCCTATAATACCAAGTTCTTCCTCAGTGAGGCATATCCATGATGGATTATTCGGGTTTGAAAAAAGCAAAGAGGATATCTTTCCTGATCTCAGGTGCGATTCAAGTTTGTCTTTAAGTTTTTTTCCCCTGAAATTATAAATATCAAAAGAACTGTAATCATGCCCAAGCATTTTAACCTGTTGCTTCTGAACAGGAAAACCCGGGTCGATAAACAGAGTTCCTTCTTTAGTCCTGTCATTTCTGTTAGCTACCAGGAAACTGACCATAGCCCCCATCATTGAACCAACGGTGGGAATACAACCCTTCGGATCAATTTCAATATCAAGGAAGAGCTTAATAAATCTTGAAGCTTCATTTTTCAGGAGGTCAATTCCTGATATGTCAGGGTAAATGGATGCAACCCCGTTTTTAAGAGCAGCTATTTCTGCTTCGATGCCTATGGAAGAAGCTGGAAGTCCGGGAACACCCATTTCCATCCTTATGAATTTAATACCTGTTTTCTCTTCAATTTTATTAACAAGGTGAACAATTTCACGTATGGAAGAAGCTCCCGGAGAGGGGATACCGCTAGTATTGGCCAGTGACTTTATTAGTTCAGGTGATATTGGAATACCATTCATGTCTGTTCAAAAGAGTTAAAATTTCCGTTTATCAATTACATGTTTAGATTTACCTTCACTTCTTTCAATAATTTTTGGTTCAACCAGTGTCACCTTTATACCCAATCCAAGCGCATTCTCGAGGTTATTCTGCAGTTTCTGCCTAAGCATTTCAAGCTGACTGATCTTATCCTGAAAGAAAGCCTCATCAACTTCCACCTTAAGTTCAAGAGTATCGAGGTTATTAACTCTGTCGACAATTAACAGGTAATGCGGCTTAATTTCGCTCATCTCAAGGAGGACACTCTCCACCTGAGACGGGAAGAGATTTACTCCCCTGATAATCAGCATATCGTCACTGCGTCCGAGACATTTTTCCATTCTAACCATAGTCCTGCTGCATTTGCACTTATCATAAGTAAGCTTTGTCAGGTCGCGTGTCCGGTAACGGATAAGTGGTAAACCCTCTTTAGTAAGTGTAGTAAATACCAATTCACCTGTACTTCCTTCTGGTAAAACATGAAGAGTCTCAGGATCAATAATTTCTGGATAGAAATGATCTTCGTTTATGTGCAATCCCTCCTGAACCGGACATTCGCTTGCAACCCCAGGACCAATAACTTCACTGAGTCCATAGATGTCAATAGCTTTAATACTCAGTTTGTCTTCAATCTCCCGCCGCATGTTCTCTGTCCATGGTTCAGCTCCGAAAACGCCGACTCTTAACTTTAATTCATCACGTTTAATCCCACTCTCCTGTATTGCTTCTGCCAGGAAGAGTGCATAAGATGGAGTGCAGGCCAAAACAGTGCTGCCAAAATCATGCATAAGCTGTATTTGTCTTTGAGTGTTACCACCCGATATAGGAATAACAGAAGCTCCTATTTTTTCTCCTCCGTAATGAAGGCCCAGACCACCTGTAAAAAGTCCGTAACCATAAGCAACCTGGATGAAATCATTTCTGGTAGCACCGGCACTTGTCAAAGTACGAGCCATTACCTCCGACCATGTAGAGATATCATTTCGGGTATAACCGACTACTGTGGGCTTTCCGGTAGTGCCGGATGAAGCATGCACTCTTACAATCTCGCTCATGGGAACAGCAAATAATCCAAAAGGATAATTGTCCCTGAGGTCCCGTTTTGTAGTAAACGGTAATTTGGCTATATCATCAATTGTCTGAATACTTTCAGGCCCTAAACCGGCTTCCTGCATCCTGTTCCTGTAGTAAGGCACATTGAAATATACTTTTTCTACTGTTTCTCTCAGTCTTTCACTTTGAACATTTTTAATTCCCTTTCGATCCATGCACTCGAAATGGCGGTTCCAAATCTCCATATTAGAATTTTTAGATTTTATATAAGTCACTGGCCTTCATCAATTCCATTTCATGACTTTTAAGTGCCTTAATTGCATCCTCAGTATTGCTGCAACGTAGAATAATGATTGATTTAGCACCTACAGAAAATGCGTAGGTATATTCCACACTGATATCCAGATCTGAAAGAATCTTCAATATTTTTGCGTAGTACTTTGCTTCATTTGGAGCCATCACGGAAATAACTTCTGTTAAGTTAACCGTGAAATTTTGCTTTTTCAAAATCTCTCTTGCCTTTTCAGGATCTGAAACAATAAGACGTAATAGCCCGAATTCAGTAGTATCAGCGACGCTTAATGCAGTTATCCTGATATTCTCTTCTCCAAGAACTTCAAGTACTTCTGTAAGACGTCCGGACTTATTTTCAAGAAAAATTGATAACTGATGGATAATCATATCTTTAACGATTTTTATAGTAAAAAGAATTTTCGAATATAAATATAAATTTTATTAGGTAGCAAAAACAATAATAAGATTACCTCTCAATTCTTATCCTGGCATCAACAACTGTAATACCATCCTTGCTTCCGATCAGCGGGTTCAGATCCATCTCCTTAATTTCAGTAGCATACCGTAATAAACTTGAGAGCCTTACAATTATCTCAGCAAACATTGATTCATTAATTCCGGGCTTCCCACGGGTCCCCCGAATGATACTATAGCTCCTGAGACTCCTGATCATCGATTCTGCTTCATTGAAGGTAAGGGGAGCAAGTCCTGATGATACATCACCAAGAACCTCCACGAAAATCCCTCCCAAACCACAAAGAATAATATGGCCGAAACGAGGTTCATATTTGGCTCCAATAAAAAGTTCAGTACCAGAAAGCATCTCCTGGACAAGAACAGCTTTTACTCCTTTTATCTGCATCATTCTTCTGAACTCAGCTTCAAGATGTTTCACCGATCTTATATTGAGTGTTACACCACCAACATCAGATTTATGAACCGGGCCCACAACCTTAAGTGCAAGAGGATAACCGGTTTTGTTTGCTACCGATAAAAGCTCCTTTTTTGAGCTGACAACTTTTTCTTTAACAACAGGTATATGTGCTGCATTAAGAAGTCGGTGTATGATTGGAGGTTCAAGATAACCATCGGTAGATTCATCGATGATCTGCCTTACCAGTGACACATCAATATTCTCTAGAAAAATTTTCTCTTCTGCAGGTGATGGCGTATTGAATATTTTAGTAAGTGCACGTCCCAGGACTACTTCATCAGGGAAATTCACATGACCTTTGTTAAGGAAATATTCCAGCTCTTTGGAAGAACTTGTCACTGAAGGTAAAATCGGATATAGCGGTTTGTTACAATCTTGTATTTTCTTATGCAGAAGATCATAAATTTCTGTCATGTCATTTAATCCATTACTTCCAAATATTACACTCATACCGTCAATCAGCGGAAGTTGTTTATCAACATACTCTATTACCCTGTCCAACTGATCATTAGTAGCTGTAGCTATCATGTCAATAGGATTAACGGCAGATGCTCCTGTATTCATCATAGCAAGTAAATTGTCGTGATGAATACCGGTTATCTTTGGAATGTTCATACCACCTGCGGATAATGCATCGGTAAGCATAACAGCGGGTCCTCCGGCATGTGTAATGATAGCAATATTTTTGCCTTTAAGCTTTTTGTGAAAAAATACAGATGCTACGGTAGTCAGTTCTTCCCGACCTGAACATCTTACTATTCCGGCTTTCCGGAATAATGCCTCTACGGCTGAATCGGATGAAGCCATTGCACCGGTATGCGAGGAAGCTGCCCTGCTGCCGGCTTCCGTAGTTCCGGCTTTTATTGCAGCAATTCTGCACCCTTTACGTATAAGTGAAGAGGCGTGATGAAGTAGTTTATCAGGATTCCGGATGCTTTCGACATATATCAGTTTTATAGGGGAACTGATTTCAGGTTCGTAAGTATTATCCCAGAATTCGAGAACTTCCTCCACACCTGTCTGAGAACTGTTCCCTACTGAATATACACTTGAAAAGTTCAGTCCTTTAGGCATTGCTGATTCAAAAATAAAAACGGCTGTAGCTCCTGATCCTGAAACAAAATCACATCCCCTGCTATTTAGTTTTGGAACAGGAGATGTAAAAACACCCTGATATGATTGGGTAACAACGCCAATACAGTTCGGTCCGATAAGACAACCACCTGCCTTATCGATTAGTTCAACAATTTCATTCTCAAGCTTAAGACCATCACTTCCCGATTCACTGAATCCCGCAGAAATTATGATGAAAGCCATGGTTTTTTTATCTCGCACAAGTATCTCTACTGCAGGTAAACATAATGTTGCAGAGATAGCAAGAATGGCCAGATCGGTTTCAGGAATATCATTTAAATCCCTGTAAGATTTAATCCCCTGGATTTTATCTTGTTTAGGATTAACCACGTAAAGTTTTCCTGCGTATTTTCCGTCGATAATGTTTTTAAGGACCTTCCCTCCGGGTTTAAAAAGATCCTCTGATCCTCCTACAACAACAATGCTGCCAGGATTTATAAGTTTTTCATTTATCATAGGCTACAACCAAAGAAGCCGACTTTATATGCAACGACAATTTATTACTTTTCTGATATATAATGACTTACAAGCAATATGTGATCTTAAATACTTAAGGCAAGATAATAAAAATAAAAAGGACAATACAAGACAATTATCATGAGCTATTCGGACCGGACTTGTTGTTGCGGCTTAAAAAATTACTTTTGCAATACAGGTCAGATTCAAATAAAGAACTTAAAACCCTTCTTATGATTAAAATGAACCTCAGGTGCCGTGATGAGGAGATGGGTAGATCTTAAAATAACATGTTGCAGGGCAAATAAGGAGATGGAGTTGAAATGAGTTGATGGGGTTTTTTGTATCTTTGCACACTGATAGAAAAAGGGTATGGGATTGAAAATAAAAGAGATACTGGAGAAAGAAGCATTTACCAGAGAAAACATCATATCTCTTCTTGAATGTGCTGGTGAAGACAGAACACTTCTTTTTAAAAAATCTGCAGAAATCAAAGAAAAATACATTGGCAACAAGGTATGGTTCAGGGGATTGATTGAGTTTTCAAATATCTGTAGTAAGGATTGCCTGTATTGCGGAATAAGAAAAGGAAATACAAATTTAACGAGATACAATCTCTCAGATGAAGAAATACTTACAGCTGCTAAATTTGCTCATGATAACCATTATGGATCGATAGCTCTTCAATCTGGAGAACTTGAGAGCCCATTTGTTACAAACAGGATCGGGAAACTTCTTCATAGGATCAAAGAGTTGTCGGATGGAGAATTAGGTGTGACATTATCTGTCGGTGAACAGGAGCCTGATGTGTACAAAAGATGGTACAATGCAGGTGCTCACCGCTATCTTCTCCGCGTTGAATCAACCAACCAGTCTCTTTATAGTAAGATCCATCCGAATGATTCAAAACATGATTTCCACCGCAGGCTTAACTGCCTAAAAAGCCTCCAGGATATTGGTTACCAGACAGGCACCGGGGTAATGATCGGTTTGCCGTTTCAGACCATGGACGATCTTGCCGGTGACCTTATGTTTATGAAAGAATTTAATATCGACATGTGTGGAATGGGGCCATATATTGAACATGCTGATACTCCGCTAATTGAATATTCAGAAATACTGATGCCTCTGAAGGAACGATTTGATCTCACACTTAAAATGATTGCAATAATCAGGATAATGATGAGAGATATTAATATTGTTGCTGCAACCGCACTTCAGGCAATTGATCCCATAGGCAGGGAAAAGGCCGTTAAGATTGGTGCAAATATCCTGATGCCAAATATTACACCAGGCAAGTACCGCGATAGCTATAAACTATATGATAATAAGCCTTGTACAGACGATTCAGTCGAAGATTGTCAGAGTTGCCTCGAGGCCCGTGTAAGCCTGGCCGATGCCGAAGTTATATATGGTGAATGGGGCGATTCAAAACACTACAAAAAGAGGTTGAACAAAAAAAGAATATAATGCAAAAAAAGGGCACAAGTTCCAATTATCAGAATACCATCGTTCTGACATGAACATGATTTAAGGCTTTCAGGTCCTTTTCAAGAAGGATGCGTTGTTTTTCATCTCCTTTTAATTCCAGAATAATCAGTCCCGCAGGTTCGCCGAAAAAGATTTCATTTACTCCAAGGCGGGTACGTATATTGCAGCCGTATGAAGTAAGAAGTTTCTGAACCGACAATATTACAGACTGACTTCTTTCAACAAGAATACCAAGAATCTCTATGCTGTTTTTAACTGACTCAACATTCAGGGATTCTTTCTCAGAGGTGAAAGTCATATCACGGATCTCAATCCCCTCAAGTGTTTTTAATTCTGATGCAAGTTTATCTGTATCGTCAGGATCGCCGTTAAGATGAAGGACGATGTATGCCTCTCGGCTGCAGACCTCATCGGTCACTTCATGAAAACCCAGACGGGTTGTGATAACATTAGCGTGCCGCGATAAAATACCCTGGGTCAGACCGGCTTCTTTTATCCTGTCAATAATTTTTATTCCAAGAACCTTTAACATGATATACAATTTTTGTTCAGTTTTCAGTATTTTCTTTTTTTACCCCGGAGTCACATGGAGTTTTTCACGGAGTTACACGGCTAAATATCTCACTTCTTAGTTTAACTTTCTCAGTCTCTTAGTCACTCAGTCTCTTAGTCACTCAGTCTAAAAATAGAGATCCCTCTCCCCAAGTTTAATCTTTTCGATTTTCTCCCTGGTACTGACTGCGACTCCGGGTTCAAGTTTTCCGAGGTTTTTATCAATAGCCTTCCATCCTTTTTCAACAGTTTCTCCCTGGGCGTAATCGCAGATATATTCTGAAAGAGTAAGGATAGCATTTGGAGTACAGAATCTTTTTATGAAACCGGGCACTGAAAACTCCATGAAATGTTCCCCGGTGCGCCCCATTCTATAACACGATGTGCAGAATGAAGGCAGGTAATCGTTCTCCAGGAGCTCATCGATTACTTCTGCCAGTGATCGTGCATCATTAATCTTAAATTGCTCACGATTCAGATTCTGTTTTTCATTTTTTGTATCTGAATAAGAACCAAGCTCGAGTTTTGTACCACCATCTATCTGTGAAACACCATATTGCATAGCTTCCCTCCTGACGTCAGGAGCCTCCCTTGCAGTTAAAATCAATCCGGTATATGGAACGGCAAGTCTTAGAATAGCAATAAGCTTTTTAAAATCCTCATCCCCGGTTTCAAATTTGCCGTCAATATTCAGGCTGAGGGCATCTTTTATACGGGGGAAAGAAATTGTATGAGGGCCTACATTATAACAGGCCTCCAGGTGATTCGTATGACGGACAAGTCCCATTACTTCAAACCTCCAGTCATAAAGGCCGAAAAGTGCTCCTATTCCTACATCATCAATCCCGGCTTCCTGTGCCCTGTCGAGCGCTGTCAACCGGTATCCATAATCTCTCTTTTTCCCTCCAAGATGATACCATTTATATGCTTCAGGATCATATGTTTCCTGAAATACCTGGTAAGTGCCGATACCAGATTCTCCTACAGTTCTGAATCCCTCAATATCGAGCGGGGCTGCATTTATGTTTACTCTTCTTATTTCACCGTGACCTTTTTTTACACCATAAACAATTTTAACTGTATGGGCAATATATTCAGGGGAATAATCGGGATGTTCACCATAAACCAGTATCAATCTCTTCTGGCCATTATCTTCAAGAGCCTCAACTTCTTTAACTATATCATTATCACTAAGGGTTTTACGGATAGCATCGGTGTTCGTAACTCTGAATCCACAATACTGGCAGTTATTGACACATCTGTTACCGACATAGAGGGGTGCAAAAAGCACTATCCTGTTTCCATAGACTTTCTCCTTTAATTCACGGGCACCTTGTTTGATCTCATCAGCCAGACCGGTTCCTACAGAGTTTATAAGGACAGCAGTCTCCTCCATTGTGAGCCTATGTTTATTCAGTGATTTAGCAATTACATCTCTTACTCTCTGTTTATCAGGCTTGGTATTATTTATCAGATTCCATATCTCTTCAGGATCAATGAATGGTTTCATTCGCTGATCGGGAATACTTAATTTTTCAGGTGAAAACTTCATTAAATTAAAAATTAAATTTAAGCCTCGTAGCTTTAGCTGCAAAGATAATCAACATATGGCCTTCCTGAAATGATTTCCGTCAATAAATAAGATCCGATATCTCTTCTATTGCCAGGTTTATTTTTGAAATAGCACTGTTATCGGATAAGTTAATAGCTCCGTGTATCTTTTTATGGAAAGAAACAGTGACTTTACTATCAGTATTGAATTTCATCTCATTAAAGATATTCAGCAGGACTTCGGATGTATAATCGTGTTTCCTGTTAATTATTGCCATCCCTTTTGAATTAGCCAGCCCCGACTCAACCGAAACTGCATATATACCCCAAGAAGGCAGAATCTTGAATTCTTCAGTAAGCGGTACTTGTAACAGTGGAGGTAAATCAGGAGCATCTACTACCAGATAATTCTCAGGTTTACCCTTTATAATATAATAATGATCGAGGTATGCATTTGCTCTCTGGATATAACCCTCACTTATAGCCTGCCTGATTCTTGTAGAATTTACTGTTTCGTGGTATACCTCTTGCTCAGGGATCTCTACAGCCTCAAAATGATATTTTTCCTGCCAGTCCCAAAGTTGTTTATAATTCCCTTCCTTATTGAATCCAAAATGATGATTAAAACCAGCAACAACAACTTTTGCATGGAGAATACCATGGAGTATATCTCTTACAAATTGTTCGCTTGTGATCATTGAAAACTCTCTTGTGAATTCAACTATAATAACATTGTCCAGTCCAGCTTTCTCCAGGAGATCAAGTTTTTCTTCCTGTGAATTAATCAGCTTAAGATCTTTTCCGGCAGTATCGGGATAGAGAACTTTTCTGGGATGAGGATAAAATGTGATTAGTACCGATTCGCCATTGTATTTCCCTGCCAGCATCCTGAGCCGGTTTAGTATGGCTTTATGTCCGATATGAACTCCGTCGAAGGATCCGGTTGTGATGACCGGGTTTATGATATTTTTCGCCTCCTCAAAGCTTCTGAAGATCTTCATGTCAAACCCACTACCTAAATTTTATTCTCTTTTACAAAATAGGCAACTTTTTCTATGGAAGTTATCATATCATACTCCTCGAGGTAGACACCGGATGGCACATTTAAAGGAATGGTTGTAAAATTCAGAATTCCTTTCATTCCATAGCGGACCAATTCTTCTGTTATCTCTCTTGCAAAATCCGGAGGGACTGTCAGAATTGCTATCCTTATATCAAGCTCTTTTATCAGCTTATCTATATCGTTGTACGGATAACATTTTACCCCTGAAATAACTTTATTAACTTTCTGCGGATCATTATCGAACGATGCCACTAGGTTAAGTTTTGATCTTTTCCCCTTAAAATAACCGGCCACAGCTCTTCCAAGATTCCCAATACCGATCACGGCAACATTCATGCTCTCTTCAGAATCTATAATCTTACCGATTGTATCAATGAGCTCTCTGACATCATACCCTTTTCTGAGAACACTCGAATAACCAATCAGCATGAGGTCGCGTCTTACCTGTACGGCTGTAATGTGAAGACGTGCAGCCAGATCGTGAGAAAAGATGAAGTTTCTCTTTTCGTTAAGGCATTCCAGAAGTGTCCTCCTGTACTCACTAAGCCTTTCTACGGTTTTTCCTGGTAGTTTCATAATAAAATAATTGATTTAAATGGCATGAATGAACTAATCCCGATGTGCCGGGACTCCATTCATCATGATTTTCAGGTTATGGTATTGGTTTTTTTGGTAATCTGATTGTAAATACTGTTCCTACATCAGGAGTGCTGTCGACATTTATTGTGCCATGATATAACTCTACAACTTTTTTTACTATTGATAACCCGAGTCCGCTTCCTGAAATATTTCTTGTCTTTTCATTCTTGATCCTTACAAATTCAGCGAAAAGATTTTCAGTGTCATTTTTGGTTATTCCAATACCGGTATCCGAAATGATCAGAATTGCTTCGCTGTCAGAGCTATCTATTGTAATTTCTGCTTTGCCGCCTATTTTGTTGTACTTAACTGCATTCGAAATGAGATTATTAAAAACAATCTCCATATCATCAGGGTCAGCCATTATAATAACATCGGACCGTACATCGAGATTAATATTTACGTCCATCTGGATTGCATATGGCTGGACTGTAACGATCGCTCCTGAAGCAACTTCTGCCAGGTTAACTTCCTGAATCTTTTCCTCTTTTCTTTCAAGGCGTATTTTTGTAAAATCAAGAAGGTCCATAATAAGGTTTCTCATTCCCTGTATTCTTTGAAGAGATCTTTCAATAGGTGTTGCATAGTCATCAATAAGTTCACCAGACTGCTTACTCTGCATCATCCTCAGGTACCCTTCCAGTGCATTGAGGGGTGCTTTCAATTCATGCGACAAGACAGAAAGAAACTGATATCTTATCTTTTTCCCTTCCTGCTTCAGCTTATGAGTTATTCTCTTAAGATACTGCTGTTTTGTAATGTTTTCAATACTCGATTTCAGCTCCTGCGGTGTAAATGGCTTAGGAATAAAATCAATAGCCCCATCGCGGGTTGCCCTTATGGCCACGTCGAGAGAAGCATAAGAAGTGATCATGGCGACAACAATATCATAATTTCTTTTTCTGATATACTCCAGAACATCAATTCCCTGTATGCCCGGTAACTTGTTATCAAGCAAAAGAATATCCGGCAGATCCCGCTCAAGAATTGTTATACCTTCCTCTCCCGATCCAGCTTCTGTAACTTCAAAGGTATAATCCTCATCCATAAAAGGATATGTAACGTGAAAATTGTTAAGTATCCTGGATACACCGGATCGTATCCCTGCTTCATCATCAATAACCAGTACTTTTAGAACAGCCATTTCAAAGTTTTAATAATTTCATAATCTCCTGGTCGAGCTGTTCAGGTCTGATACCTTTTTCGAGGTATTTATCAGCTCTTATCCACGACTTTTCCTGGTCAGAATCGATACTGAAGGATAATCCAGTTTCGTGAGATACCGCTGTAGCCAGAATAACCGGGACATCAGGGTACTTTCTCTTTATCTTATAACATAAGATGAAGCCGCTGTCGTCACTCTCCATCATCAGGTCAAATATTGCCAGGTTAGGTTTGAATCTGGCGATCACAGATTCTGCTTCCGCCTGACTCTCAACGGCCACTGTCTTATAACCTGCCTTCTCAAGATTGAATACTGTCTGAAAAAGGTAATCCGGATCATCATCAGCCACCAGTATTGTTATATCACTTTTCTTCATTGTTCCACAAATTTCGAAAATTTCTTTAAATCAAACGGTTAATATGATAATTATAATTTATGTTATTTTATTAACATCTGTTTTGGGTGTGCAGTTTGCAGTGCAAGGTATGAGATAGGCTGACCGCAAACCGCGTACCGCATACCTTATTCTTTTCTCCTGGGTAGCAAAATCTTAAAGCTTGTTCCTGTTGCACCTTTGGAAGGGTTATTATTCGAATCAGCTGTAATCTGCCCTTTATGCATTTTAACAATACCATAGGCCGTTGCCAGGCCCAGACCGGTTCCCTGTCCGATGCTTTTTGTTGTAAAAAATGGCTCGAAAATCTTAGCCCTGTCTTCTTCTTTTATACCAGTGCCTGTGTCACTTATAACTATTATTACATCGTTGAGTGTGTCTTCCATTTTTATATTGACTGTTCCTCCTGACGGCATGGCATCAAAAGCATTCCTGATCAGGTTTGTAAGAACCTGCATCATTTGCTCCTGATCGAGCATAGCTTCAGGATTAGTCGTTCTGTCATCAATATTGATTTTAATCTTACCGGGAATAATAAGACTTTCAAGGCTGTGATCCACAAGGTTTTTTATACTAACCATCTGATGGTTCACCTGGTTCTTGCGAGCAAAATTCAATAATCCTCCTACAATTTTTTTGCATCTTCCAGCCTGGTCAACGATCAGTTTAAGATCATCTCTTACAGGATCTCCTGGATTCGATTCTTCCAGGAGAATGTTGCTATACATTATTACCACTCCAAGCGGATTATTAAGCTCATGTGCAATACCTGCAGAAAGCTGACCCATATGAGCCAGTTTTTCAGATTGCTTAAGAGCTTGTTTCATAGATGAGAGCTTCTCGTTAGATAATGCGAGGTCCTTCACCGATTTGTGAAGTTTTTCGATTGTATAAGGAAGGCACATCTCTACTTCAGCAAGTCCTTTTTTTATTGCTATTGCATGCTCGACGCAGCTTTCATAACCACAGGCTCCGCAATCGAGCTGATCCTTCTTGGTCCTCTTACCCATCTTAATAAGAATATCATATATATCATCCTCATTAAGAGTTTCAATCCGATGATCTTCGGGTCTGTGTCTGACAGACAAGTCCAACTCAGAGAATTCGTCAAATGATTTTTGCCAGCTCTCTGAATCAATATTCTGCATTTTATTACTGGCATATGAACTTACCAGCGACCGTCTGTTATATTGCCTGCCGTTTTTTGATAACCCGGGTCCCATGATACATCCCTCACAACAAAGAAGTTCCATATGCTGATTCTTTATCAGTCCAGCCTCAAATTCCTTTAATGCTCCCTGAAAATCAATTCGTCCTTCAGCAGCAATTATATTTCCCGTTATGGCGTTGTCGCTGATTTTAGCTGTCTGAAGCAATCCCCTGGCGACAGGGAATATTGCACCTCTTCCACCCACTGGCTGATCAAAGTCTAATTGTTTACCGTTTTCCGGAATGATACCTCTGTCGGCCAGCATATCCCTTAATTCAGTAAAGGTTATAGCCTCATCAATTTCACTGCTTTCAGCTTTCTTTGCAATGCATGGACCAATAAATACAATTTTTGTATTCTTGCCATATTTTTCATGCACCACTCTGCTCATTGCCACCATAGGGGATACGACAGGAGCCAGGTTATCTACAAGTGCAGGGTGATAGAATTTGACATAGTTTACAATGGAAGGACAATCAGATGAAATATAAAAATTTTTCTCCTCCAATACAAGCTTCTTATATCTGTCAGCAACCAGGTCAGCGCCAAATGAGACTTCAGCTACATATTCAAAACCCAGTGCCTTAATCATTCCAATAAGAATATGATGATCAGAAATATCTGAAAACTCTGCCGGAAAACTCGGTGCAATAATAGCTGCAACTTTCGAATCGTTTTCCAGAAGTTTTACTACTCTGTCGGTTGTATTAAGAAAGACCTTTGCTCCCTGGCTGCATACTTTTGTACAATTACCGCAGGCTATACATCTTTCATCAATAACCTCAGCTTGACCTCCCACAATCCGGATAGCTTTGGCAGGGCATTCCCTTACGCAGGTATAGCATGTCCGGCAAAGCTCCTTTATAGTGTAGACCAACATATTAAATCATGTTATTAATCATAATAGTACATTTCTTTTCTCAAAACGAGTAAAGAATATCTTTTTATCTGAAATGTCCGCATTATCCTTTAACAACTTTTCGTATAAATTTAGAAGGGACGGTGATTTACACGGCAGGTTAATTGCTTCCGTATCATCTGCCTGATAGACCAGCTTCGACCTGTTCTTGATTTCATCCTTTGAAGTATTGAATGGTAACCCTGCTCCATGTACACATCCACCCTGACATGTCATCACCTCAACCAGGTCATACTTTTTTCCGGCTGATATAGAAGCCTTTAGTTTTTCCAGGGCCGTAAGACCATCGACAACTGCAACTCTGACTGCTGTTTCACCAACCATTATTTGAATTTCCCTGAATGCCCCTCCCGACCTCAGCTTTTTAAACAGCTGTTTGTCAACCTCTTTCTTCAGTTTTTGAAAATGGAATGATCTTAAAACACCTTCAGCAAATCCACCAGCCACTTCAGCAAGTGCTGCTGCTGAACTTCTCCCTGACAATGGTTCATCCGCCGGTTCATGTTCAATATTTGTCATGTCGATCCCGTACAACCTGACAAGTCTTGCCAGTTCTCTGACTGTGAGAACGGAATCAACATCACTGATTCCCTTTCGCATCATCCCATCGCGGCGAGCTTCAAACTTCATTGCCATACAGGGAGTTACAGAAACTGAAAAAACTTCCTCCGGCTTTACCCCCAGCTGGTCAGCAACAATTGTTTTAACGATGACTCCTGTTATCTGTTGGGGTGACTTTACAGTTGAGAGCTGTGGAATAAGAGATGGAATGAACTGTTCTGCATATTTGACCCATGCAGGACAAGCAGAAATATACAAGGGGGTATCAGATTTATTTTCTATCCTTTCAGATAACTGATTGGTAATTTCAGTTATACAAATATCAGTTCCGGCACCTGTGGTGAACACTTTATCAAAACCTATTTTTCGCAGAACGGCATTCAGAATCTTATCAAACTCCCTGGTATATCTCATCCCAAGTTCTTCAGCTATTCCGGCAGGTACCATCGGAGAATACTGAATCACTTTGACTATATCAGATTTATTAAGGTATTCCTGTACTTCTGTAATATTATGTTTTTCATGAAGTGCGCCGGTAGGACAAACCAGTACGCACTGGCCGCAATGAACGCAGCTTGAAAAATTAAAATCCCTGTCCATGGCTGCACCAACATGGGTTTCTCTTCCTTTATTAATAAAATCCAGTGAGGTTGCTGTTATCACTTCCTCACAGACTCTGACGCATCGCCCACAGAGAATACATTTGGAGAGTTCTCTTATTATAGCGGGGCTGGATTGGTCGAGACGGGGTTTTATTTTTCTCCCGCGTATACGCCGTTCTCTGATATTCAGCTCTTCCGAAAGACGCTGAAGTTCACAATTCAGATTCCTGTCGCAGTAGAGACAATCATCGGGATGGTTTGACAGCAAAAGCTCAACAATTGTTTTCCGTGCTGTGATAACTCTGGGTGAATGTGTTCTAATTTTCATCCATTCCTCGACAGGTTGTGAGCAGGCGGTAACCAGACGATCGCGACCTTCGACTTCAACAACACATATCCTGCAGGCACCAGTGGGGGTGAACTCTCTCATCCTGCAAAGGGTCGGTATAATAATTCCGTTGCGATTAAGGGCCGAAAGGATTGTTTCGCCCTTTTCGGCTTTGATCTTTTTATTATTTACCTGTATTGTTAAAAGCATAAAAGCTATTTAATGTTTATTGCACTGAACTTACAAATATCGAAACAGATACCGCATCCTATACATTTCTCTTCAACTATAAAAAACGGTTGTAACCGTGTTCCATAAATCGCATTGACCGGACATTTTGCTGCACATGCTGTGCAACCTGTACACTTGTCCACATCGATTGAAAATGTTCTTAGCCCCCTGCAGATGTTGGCACGGCATTTCCTGTCAAATATGTGCTCTTCAAACTCATCCCTGAAATTTTTAAGTGCACTTATGAAAGGGTTAGGAGCTTTTTGTCCTAGTCCGCACAGCGAAGTGTCTTTCATTACCGATGCAATTGTTTCGAGTTGCATCACACCTTTGAACCGCTCGAGGGTAGTTCCCGATTCTTCATTTAAAGGTTTCCTAATTACACCTTCAAGTATTTCGAGCATCCTGCCGGTACCTTCGCGGCATGGGATACATTTACCACAACTTTCGTTGCGGATGAATTCCATATAATATCTTACAAGGTCAACCATACATGTGTTCTCATCGATTATAATGAATCCGCCTGCCCCCATACCAATCCCTTTTTCCTTAAGATCATCGTAATCAATGGCAATATCGAGGTTTTCACTTGTAATGAATGAACCTGATACCCCCCCAAGCTGTATGGCTTTAAACTCTTTCCCTTCTTTTATTCCATCAGCAATATCTTCAAGAATTGTCCTGATTTTAGTACCCATTTCGATTTCAACCACACCCGACAATCGACCTTTCCCAGCGACTGCAAATACTTTTGTACCCGGACTATTTTTTGTTCCCAGTGTCCGGAACCATTCCGGTCCGTTCTGCATTATAAGAGGAACATTCATAAGAGTTTCCACGTTGTTAATAACAGTCGGTTTTCCAAATAATCCTGCTGTTGTCGGATATGGAGGTTTAAGTTGCGGCATACCTCGTTTTCCTTCAAGAGTGTTAATCAGAGCAGTCTCTTCCCCACAAACGAATGCTCCGGGTTCAATGCGGATTATAATATCAAGATTATAACCGCTTGAGAAAATATTATGTCCGAAAAGTCCGAAGTCCCTGGCTCTATCGATTGCTTTCTGTAGCCTTTTCTTTGCATGATCCGAACCTGATCTTAAAAAAATAATGGCATTCGAAGCCCCGATTGCATAGGAAGCAATTGCAATACCTTCGATTAGCCGGTGCGGATCACTTTCAAGGATCGTTCTGTCAGTGAAGGCTCCAGGGTCGCTCTCCTTTGCATTGCAGATAAGATATCTTGAGTTTGAAGTTGTATTAAGAGCATGCTTCCATTTTAATCCTGTCAGATATCCTCCTCCGCTTCTTCCTCTCAACCCGCTCCTTTCAATAATATCACATACTTCTTCAAAGGTATAATGTCTTATAGCTTTTATATATGCACGGTAACCTCCCCTTGCTATGTATTCTTCAATGCTTTCAGGATCGTAGCATCCGCAGTTGCCAAGTATGACTCTTTTCTGGTTCGCAAAAAATGGCAGCTCATCCATAAATGGAATCCCCGACCACAATTCAAATCCCTTTGTGCCTGTCTGTCCGGCCAGATCGTCCTCATTTATATCATTATGAAAAACGCCATTCAGAAGAGGTTCCACTTTCTCTTCAGTTATATTTCTAAAGAATAGTTTATTTTTCCCCGGAATTTGAATACATACAAGCGGTTCAAAAGAAGCCGGGCCGGTACACCCTACACGCACAAATACTGCTGATTGTTCATTTTCCTTTATATAAATTTCGATTGCCGAACAGGTTTTTTCCGATCCGGCAATGATACTACTTGTGCCAGACGAGATAAAGATTACAGGTATATCGGTTTTTTCCCGTCTTATCTGCAGCAAAACCTTTTCTGTTTCCGCTGACAGTGTATCGGATTCAAAGGTAAGAACCTTATCGATCAGGAATGTTTTTAAATCTTCCATCGGAAATTTTTACTGGAATTAGTCGTTTTCAATAACGTACTTTAATCTTTTAATCAGTTCAGGAAGCTGTTCAGCTTTTATATGGGTATGATATTCCCCATTTACATTTATCACCGGCCCATTACAACAACCACCCATACATGAAACAATCTCATAGTTGAAATTCCCATCCCTGGTCGTTTGTCCAGGCATTACTCCGGTCTCTTCTTTTATTTTGTCAATGATTGATTGTGACCCGTTGAGGAAGCATGATGTTCCATGGCAGATCCTTATCTGAATTTTTCCTGAAGGGATGAACCTGAACCTGTCATAAAATGTGGCAAGACCATATATCTTTGTTGTGCTTAACCCCATGAAACTCCCTGTCTTTACAATTGCTTCTACAGAAAGGTACCCCAGATCATCCTGTATTTCCTGAAGCAAAGGTATAAGATCCTCTCTTTTTCCCTGTTTGTATTTTCTCAGAATTATATCAAGATCTGTTTGCATTCTGACAATATAAAGTATAGAATTTTGATACAAATATAATTGATTTTATTGTTAATAAATAAACATTGTTATTTTATTAACAATAAAATGATGAAATAATCTTAAAGTCTTTTATTTAATAACTTATTGGTTATTAGTGTTTTATAATATATATTGAAAAATCTGACAATAAGGATTTGATCTTTTAAAGTTTATGCAAGAACAATTATATCGATTAAAACCGGGAATTTAAGATTATGAGAGGTTTATGACAGCTCGGAAATAATTATTACTTTTGATGTCGTGTTTATTTTTGAACAGTAAGAAAATGGCTCAGAGAATTGAGATGCAAATCTGTCTGGGAAGTTCATGTTTTTCCAGGGGTAATAAAGACGTTGTCATGTTCATAAGAGAATATCTCAGAAGAAACCATCTTGATGACAAAGTCATTTTCAAAGGAGCACGCTGTATGGGCCACTGCAGTAATGGTCCAAACCTGAATATAAACGGAGTGACTCTTGAGGGAGTCACCCTTTCGAAAATAGAGAGTATACTGGAAAAAGAATTTGCCGGATTAGTTTGAGAGAAGTTTAAAGTGAGCTAGAGTTTGTAGTGCCTAAAGTTGTTAATATGATAAACAGAAAGCCAGTTGTTCATATAAATGACGAAAAATGCAGAAATTCATATTCCTGCGTACGCGTCTGCCCTGTAAATGCCATCGAGGTTAAGCCCCAGAAGGCTCATCCTTATATTCTTCCCGACAGATGCATCGGATGTGGATTATGCTATGTCTCTTGTACACCACATGCTATTGAATTCCGCGATTCAAGGGAAGATGTGAAGAAACTGTTATCATCAGGAAGGAAAACCGCGGCACTTATTGAGCCAAGCATAGCATCGGAGTTTGATGATATAACGGATTACAGGAAGTTCGTAGCTATGATCCGTTCGCTGGGTTTTGACTATGTTCATGAGGATTCATTCGGAGTTGATTTGATTGCCGCAGCGTATGCAAAACTTTTCTTAAAAGCTGAAGGTAAGTATCTGATAACTGCAAATTGCCCCTCAATAGTTAAACTTATTGAGAAGTTTCACCCCGAGCTTGTTCCAAATCTGGCCCCGCTTGTTTCCCCTATTATTGCCACCGCGATGGTTGTAAAAAAGTTATATGGACCCGAGGTAGCCACAGTACAGATTGGCCCATGTATCGATGCAAAAGACGAGTCACTCATTTATGATTCGGGAAATCTTGTTGACGGGGTTCTGACATTTGTGGAGCTAAGGGAACTTTTTGATGAATTCAAGATTCAGGAAAGACTGGTTAAAATGTCAGATTTTGATCCCCCTCACGGAAACTGGGGAGCCCTATATCCTTTGCCACCCGGTATTATCCAGGCAGGCGGGATAAAACGTGATATGGTTTCCAGCAGGGTAATAACAGCTTCGGGAAAAGAAGAAATACTTGAAGCAATAAATGATTTTGATAAATACATTGATACCTTACAACATCATTTTAACCTTTTCTTTTGCCATGGATGCCTGCTTGGTCCGGGAATGCAACATCATAATGAGCGGTTCAGGAGAAGAGCACTTGTAAGCAGGTACGCTGAAAAGAGGACAGGCCAGCTTGATAAGGCTCTCTGGCAAAAAAATATGGAAAAATGGTCAAAGCTCGATTTCTCCAGGTCCTTTGCTCCTGATGATCAGAGAATTCCCGAACCACCTGAAGAGGCTATAGCAGAAGTACTTAAGATAATCGGTAAAAATAATCCGGATGAAGAGATCAATTGCGGTGACTGTGGCTATCTCTCCTGCCGTGATTTTGCTTCTACTGTTGCAAAAGGACTTGCAGTTCCTGAAATGTGCCATACCTTCAACCTGCGTAATAAGCAGGAATATATTGAGACCCTTCGTCAGACCAACAGAAAACTTGCTGAAACAAAAAAGGCGCTTAAAGAATCAGAAGAACTTGCCCGCAGGGAAAAAGAGATTGCCCAGAGTGCTTCCGATATGATGAATAATATGCTTGAAAAGCTTCCCACAGGAGTGGTAATAGTTGACAACAATCTTAAAATACTCCATTCCAATCAAAGCTTTATCAGTATAATTGGTGAAGATGCTAAAGCCATATCCGACGTAATTCCCGGACTGGCAGGTGCTGATATTAAAACCCTCATTCCATTCCATGTATATAATATGTTCACATTTGTCCTGAAAGAAGATGAACCGGTTTTGAGTAAAGATGTCCATTTTGAAGATAAAATGCTGAATGTCTCGATCTTTCCGATCAGGAAGAATAAGATTTGCGGAGCGATTATACGTGATCTTTATTCTCCTGAAGTTCAAGGTGAAGAGGTTACCAGCAGGGTAAGTGAGGTGATAGAGAAAAACCTTGAGATGGTTCAAAAGATAGGATTCCTGCTTGGGGAAGGTGCATCAGAAACCGAGCAGATGCTGAACTCTATAATTGAGTCGTACAAATCAAAAAAATTGAATACAAAAAATAACCCAAATAATCTTACGTGAACAGGAACTTTTTTATAGAGGTCAACAGTCAGCAAAGGAACTATGACAGTGAGAGGATTAGCGGTGATGTATTTCTGTACAGGTATATAAAAGAAGAAGACAGGGTTATAGCTGTTCTTTCAGATGGTATGGGACATGGTGTTAAAGCAAATATTCTTGCAACACTTACAGCCACTATGGCCATAAATTTTACCCGCGAACATAAAGAAGTTGACCGTATCGCTGAGATAATAATGAATACCTTGCCTATATGCAGTGAAAGGAAAATCAGCTATTCAACTTTTACAATAATTGATATTGAAAGCACCGGAAGAGCAACAATCCTGGAGTATGACAACCCATCATGTATAATTTTAAGAGGAAACCAGATATTTGATCCTTCCTGGAAAAAGGTTGTGCTTGAGAAAGGTAAAAACTCCGGTAAAGTGCTCAAAACCTGCTCATTTATGCCTGAAAAAGAAGACAGAATTATCTTCTGCTCTGATGGGGTTTCTCAAAGCGGAATGGGTAGTGAACAACTTCCGTTTGGCTGGGAGAGGGAAAATATATCAACATACGCCGTCTCTCTCGTGACAAGTGAATCATCAATTTCAGCTATAATGCTTGCCGGGAAGATCGTTACAATGGCTCATAAAAACGACAACTATAAAGCCCGTGATGATATCAGTTGCGCAACAATTTATTTCCGTGAACCCCGGAAACTGGTTATCAGCACGGGTCCTCCATACGAAAAGGAAAAGGATAAAGAGCTGGCTGCTAAAGTTCTGGCATATGATGGGAAAGTGATTCTCTGTGGTGGTACAACAGCTGACATAATTGCCAGGGAATTAAACAGGACAATAATAGATGAATTAATATTCGAAGATCCGGAACTGCCACCCGAAAGTTTCCTGGAAGGTATCGATCTTGTGACTGAGGGAATACTTACACTTCAGAAGGTAAATGAGATTTTGAAAACTTATAATAATAGTATAAAGCTTGGCAAAGGACCGGCAGATAAGATCGTAAGACTGATCATGGAGAGCGATGAAATTCACTTCATTATAGGTACCAGGATAAACATTGCACATCAGGACCCCAACTTGCCTGTTGAACTCGAAATAAGAAGAACAGTCGTAAAAAGAATTGCCCGCTTGCTGGAGGAAAAGTGGCTTAAGAAAGTGAGTTTCGAATATATCTGAGAATTCAATTAACCGCAAAGTACGCTAAGTCCACCTCAGCTTAAACTTCGGTGGATAAAAACTCAACTGATTTTTTAAAAAGATGTGGCTGAATATCGGGATGCGTTAGATTTTCAGGAAGTTTATCAGATAGACCTATTTCAGCAATTTCGGATATATCAGGTATCGGACCAATCTCAAAAACCTCTGCAATATAAAGTCTTCCCCATCCGGTAACTCCATCTACTGTTACAGAATATGTTGCAACACATCCCAGGTTGAATTTTACAGCACCTGTCTCCTCCATTAATTCTCTTCGGGCTGCTTCAAATGAGGTCTCCCCTTTTTCAATATGCCCCCCGGCTATCTCCCATGTAGAACGCTTTTGATGGCGGACAAAGATCCATTTGCCTTCAAACTTAGCTGATATAACTGAATAGGTCAGTTTTGAATCTGGAATAAAAAGAGGGTCGTAAAATTTAACTTCCGTCATATATCTTAAGGTTATCCACAAACCTGCCTGCCGACAGGCAGGGTAAAGTCTATTACAAAGGCACACAAGGATATTAATAATACAAAAAAGTCATTGCGAATGTAAGAATAATAAGGATAATCAATATTTGAGTACTTTTATATCTAAAACTGGTATTTATGGGATTATTGATAATTCTGATCATTACAGAAATTCTAACGGTTGTGGTTCTGCGACAGCACTTCTATCACCAGTCAAAGGCAAAATATTTCATTTCAATATTTATTCACATTATTCTTAGTCTCTGGGTCTGGATCATTTTTATTGAAATAACTTCCTTCAGGAGCTTTTACGATTGCCCCCGGCATGTATGGTTAATGATGAATATGACAGGCTTGATAGTTGCTGTTGTTATCCCAAGGATTATATTAGACATTTTACATTTTTCAGGTAAATTAGCCAGAATAAAAAAAGGTGATCACATAAGATTGTTGACAAATGCCGGACTGATCATAATGATAATAATCCTTTCAATTATTGGTTTGAGTACCTTTCACGGGAGATTTAATTTCAAAACAGAAGAGGTCACGATAAAAATTAAAGGTCTAAATAGAGATCTTGATGGTCTGAAAATCGTCCAGTTATCGGATATTCATCTCCCTTGTTTTTATAAGCACAGGAAGTTGTTGCAAAAGGTTATATATGATATTAACTCCATAAAACCTGACCTGATTCTGAATACGGGTGATTTTATTGACTTTGGATGGAGGGAATTCGGCAAAAATGACACTATTCTCTCCAAAGCAAAGAGCAGATATGGCAATTATGCAATTTTAGGCAACCATGATGTCGGAACTTATGATCCATTTTTCACGGAAGCTGACAGGGACAATAATATTTTGATCATGAATAACCTGATTAAGGCTTCAGGATATCAGGTTCTGAATGATGAATTTAAAATTGTCAATATAGCCAAAGCAAGAATCGCTCTTATTGGTATAGTCACAAAAGGGCGGCATCCTCATATCATTCACGGTGACCTGGATAAAGCAATCTCCGGGCTTGACAGTGTTGACCTTAAAATACTTCTCAGTCACGATCCTAATCAATGGGCTGAGGATGTGACAGGAAAAACTGATATAAATATTACTCTCTCAGGTCATACTCATGGAATGCAGATGGGGATAATCACAAAAAAATTCAGATGGAGCCCGTCAAAGTATTTTTACCCTCATTGGAATGGATTGTACTCGGATGGCAATCAGTATCAGTATGTTAACCGCGGACTTGGAGTTCTGGCTATTCCCTTCAGGATATGGATGCCACCCGAAATTACTGTAATAACAATAAAGAAGGAATAAATCATCTGAGGGGATGTCGAAAAAGTTGAAATCCATTAACCGCAAAGGTCACAAAGGTTTTATGCAAAGATCGCAAAGAACTGAAATACATTGTTTTAACTTTGCGTGCTTTGCGCATACTTTGCGTACTCGGCGGTTAAAAAGAACTTTTTCAACTGCTTCGATATTGATATTTAACGAATTGCCTTTAAAAAGAAACGGGTAGCACATAAACTGCCACCCGTTGATATTACCCTCGCCTGATCTATTTACTAACCTACTAACCTACTAACCTGTTAAGATATGGCTGAAAAAATTATTGGGAATAATTTACTAACCATTTTAGTTTGGGTAACATGTATTTAGACAAATCAAAATATATTAATATTCATGCAAATTTAATTTTTAGTTTTTCTACTATCACAATAAACAATTTAACATTTAAAAAGTTCAAAATAAGCAGTATTGTCAGCCAATTTAAATCTTCATTCATTTTTTAGTAAATTGCTCCCCTGCAGATATTAGCAAATCAGATATGAAAAATGCGCGTATATCATTAATCTTCTGGGCTTTAATAAACACAATATCCTTTGGAAGCAAACAGGATGAATGGATCAGGATCAACCAGCTTGGCTACAGGAATGATGATATCAAAGTTGCAGTATTATTAAGCAGGAAATCTTTAGATCTTAAGTCGTTTAAAATAATCGATGTAAAATCAGGTAAAGTGGCAATGAGTTTTAATAGTGTCATTAAAGCTGAAGCATTGGAACCTTTTATAAGCTGTTACCGCCTCCAGTTCACAAACTTTAAAAAAAGCGGAGTTTACAGAATTATTGCCGGGAAAGCCGTATCTCCGGATTTCCGCATTGCAGACAATGTATATGACTGGACAGCTGATTTTCTACTTAACTATATGAGACAGCAAAGATGCGGATATAATCCATTTGTAAAAGATTCATGCCACACTCTTGATGGATATGAAATATATGGTAAATCAGTTGACTCCGCTCATATAAATGTAACGGGCGGATGGCATGATGCTGCTGATTATCTGCAATATGTTGCAACATCAGCCAATGCCACATACCAGATGCTTTTTGCATATTCGGAAAATCCTGCTTCATTCGGCGATAAATTTCTTTCTAATGGGCTTCCCGGACCGGATGGTTTACCTGATGTTCTCAACGAATGCAAATGGGGTCTCGACTGGCTCTTGAAAATGAATCCCGGACCAGGAATAATGTACAATCAGATTGCGGATGATCGTGATCATATCGGATTCAGGTTTCCAAATAACGATACGGCTAACTACGGAAAGGGTAAGGAAAGACCCGTTTATTTTTGTACAGGGAAACCTCAGGGGCTTTTTAAATATAAAAACAGGACAACCGGAATAGCTTCAACTGCGGGTAAACTCGCTTCGGCCTTCGCTAAAGGGGCAGAAGTCTATCAAAAGGTTGATCCTCAGTTTTCTGAATTACTCCTGACCAGAGCAACGGCAGCCTTCAGTTTTGGACTTGATAACCCGGGAGTATGCCAGACAGCGCCAGGAACAGCTCCTTACTTTTATGAAGAAGATAACTGGGTAGATGATATGGAACTTGCGGCAATTGAATTATACAACCTGACAAAAGAATCTAAATATCTCAGCTATGCATTGGAATTTGGACGAAAAGAGATAATCACTCCATGGATTGGAGCAGATACTGCCCGTCATTATCAGTGGTATCCATTTGTAAATATGGGGCATCCAGCAATTGCAAGGCGACAAAAAAACCAAAATGAAACTGAGTTTGCTGGTTATATGAAAAAAGGTCTGGATCTTACTGAATTTAAAGCTAAGAAAAACCCTTTTCATGTTGGGATTCCGTTTATCTGGTGCTCGAATAATCTTGTTACAGCAATAATTACCCAGGCACATCTTTACTCTGAAATAAGCGGCGACAATTCATATGCTGAGCTGGAGGCTGCTCACAGGGACTGGCTTTTCGGTTGTAATCCATGGGGTACCAGCATGATAGTCGGACTTCCTGAAAAAGGTGACTACCCTGAGAATTCCCATTCCTCGTATGTTGTTAACGGAGGTCAGGTTTATGGAGGCCTGGTTGACGGCCCGGTTTATCCGACAATTTTCAATTCCCTTAAGTATATATACCTGTCTAAGAAAGATGAATATGCTCAGTTCCAGACCAAACTTGCCGTTTATCATGATGACTTTGCTGATTATTCAACTAACGAATGTACTATGGACGGCACAGCCAGCTTGATATATTATCTTTCAGCATTGCAATCTCAACCCAGGAACGTTTATCGAAATCCAAATATCACAATGATAAAAGGAGCCGTAGTAAGAATGGATTCTACAAAAAGAGAAATCTATCTATGTTTTACTGCCCATGATTTTTCTGATGGATTCGATACAATCAGCCGGACATTATATCTCCATAAAATAAAAGCTTCTTTCTTCTTAACAGGAGACTTCTGCAGGAACCCTTCTAATAAAAAAATAATAAAAGAGCTCAGGACCGACGGCCATTATATTGGTCCGCATTCCGGCAAACACCTTCTCTATTGTTCATGGCAAAAAAGAGATTCCATGCTCATTACAAAAAATGAGTTTTTGGATGACCTTGAAAATAATTATAAGGAACTGGCGAGATCGGGTATTTCTAAAGAAAGTGCCTTGGTATTCTTACCACCTTATGAATGGTATAACGATACAATTGCCAGCTGGTCAGGCAAAGCCGGTATTAAACTGGTTGACATCTCAAATGGCACAATAACTAATCAGGACTGGACATTTCCCGAAAAGGGGAAACCATATTATTCAAGTGATTCTCTTATGAAAAATTTCTTATCATATGAAAAACGGAGTGGGATGAACGGATATATACTACTTATTCATCCGGGTACAGACCCAAGAAGAAAAGATAAATTTTACCTTCGCCTGGACTCAATATTAAACTATCTGGAAATGAAGAAATACAGCTTTCATACATTTTCAGAAATTAATTAACTGTATTAAAAGGATTAATGATAAAGGATCAAAAAATTCACCGGATAGAGGATCTGGAATTTAGAATAATATATTCACGAAGAAGGTCTATTGTTATCAGTGTACATCCGGATTCATCGGTGATTGTGAGAGTTCCATATCTTACCTCCTTGAAAACAATCAGCAGGATTGTTAGAGAAAAGTACAGTTGGGTTTTAAAACATCGTGACAATTACAGAAAACTTGATAATAATCCGGTCAACAAGTCCTATACACCTGGTGAGATTCATCTTTTTCACGGGAATCAGTCTGTTCTTAAGATTGAAAAATCAGATAAGCCATATGTCAGGTTTTATGATAATACAATTGAGCTGGGAACAGAAAAGACAGATGATACTGTATTCATCAAGAAGTTGCTTTACAAAGAGTATAAAAAAGAAGCATTGAAATATTTTCCTGAATTATTCAATAAGGTTCTCAGGGAGAAAGAAAATCAGATGTTTAAACCGAGCGGACTGGTAATACGAACCATGAAAAGAAGATGGGGAAGCTGTTCAAATAAAGGGGTATTAACATTAAGTACGGAACTCATAAAACTTTCTGACATATACATTGAGTATGTAATTGCTCATGAGCTATGCCATCTAAAACACCATAACCACGGGTCACAGTATTATAAGCTTTTATCAGAAGTTTTCCCGGAATGGAAAACTGTGAGAAAAGAATTGAGGAGGTACATTCAATAAGGACATGCCATGGCATGTCCCTACATATCGAACTCCTGACCTTTTGCGGGAACCTCAATGTTCTTAAACCCTTCGTCCGTCAGTGAAGAAAGATACTTTTTCTGTGTTTCGTACTCACCGTGAACTAAATAAATCTTTTTGAGGGCACTCTTATCCTGGCAACTTATAAAGCTGATCATTTCCTTATAATCACCATGACCACTGAAGGATTCGATTTTTTTCACTTCAGCTTTTACCTCATGAACAGTCCCAAATATGGAGACTTCTTTATCTCCTCTTCCTATTTTTGCACCGAGTGTGGTTGGTGCACAATATCCAACAATAAGAACAGTATTTTTCGGATCTGAAATATTATTCGCAAGATGATGTTTTACACGTCCTGCTTCCATCATACCTGAGGCAGAAATTATCACACAAGGCCTTTTATGATCATTGAGTTTCTTTGAATCTTCAACCTTGTTGATATAGTACAAATTATCAAAACCGAACGGATCAGGATCTTTTTCCAGAATATCACTGAAATTTTTATTAAAACATTCAGGATGCATCCGGAAAACTGCCGTTGCATTTACTGCAAGAGGGCTATCGACAAAAATATCAATTTTAGGTAACCTGCCTTCATTAAAGAAGTTATTAAGGGCAAATACAATTTCCTGGGTGCGTCCAACGCTAAAAGCAGGAATTATAAGCTTACCACTCTTGTTTACACAAGTATCTACTACTATACTCAGAAGCTCTTCTTCAGCCATTTTTGAGTCCTGATGCAATCTGTCACCATAGGTTGATTCGGTAATAAGTATTGCAGCCTGTGGAAACGGTTGTGGAGGTGCCAGAATCTGATCAACCGGTCTGCCTATATCTCCTGTATAAGCTATTTTTTTTATTTGTCCGTTTTCGGCTATTTCTATATTGGCTACTCCGCTGCCAAGCATATGTCCGGTATTTGTGAACCTAACTTTTATATTCTCATCAATCCTGAATTTCATCTCATTTGGTACTCCGATGAATAGACCCATACATGCTGTTGCATCAGCCTGTGTATAAATTGGGGTCACCTGGGGAAGTCCTTTTTTTACCCTGCGTTTATTGAATGTAATAGTATCATGTTCCTGAATAAAAGCAGAATCCGCAAGCATTATTGCACACAGATCGCGTGTTCCGTTTGTACATATTACGGATCCCCGGAATCCTAGTTTATACGCATAGGGTATCAGTCCGGCATGATCAATGTGTGCATGTGTAAGAATTATATGATCGATACGGGATGGGTCAAACATAAGGTCCCTGTTCATGCTATCGGTCTCGAGTCCTTTACCCTGGAACATTCCGCAATCAAGAAGAATTTTCTTACCTGAATCTGTGGTAATGAGATGTTTACTTCCGGTCACTTCCCTTGCTGCGCCTATAAATTTTATTCTCATTATTGTTTAAATTTAATGAATAAAGATAGTGATTTATTTAACGAAGGTCAGGAGCTTCAGGCACCTGGCTACAAGCGAAATTGAAACGAGAAACGCGAAACTTCCAACGACCTATATCCTTACACCCAGAATTGTGACATCGTCGATCTGGTTTGAGGAACCTTTCCACTTTTCAAACTCATTCTCCAGGATACTTCGTTGTTCAGCCATTGGTTTGGAATGTATCTCTGACAGGAGTTTTTTCAGATTATATTTCATGTATTTTAATCCCTTAAGCCCACCAAACTGATCAGCAAAACCATCCGAAAAAATGTAGATAGTATCACCTTTTTGTATATCAATTTTATAATTTGTGAATGTTTCTTTTTCACCGTAGTAGATACCAATAGGCATCCTGTCGGCCCGATACTCCATGAACTCTGCCCCCTGGAAAAGGAAGAGAGGGTTATATGCACCAGAAAATTCAAGTGTTCTTCTGTCCTTATGAAGAATGCAGAAAGCTAAGTCCATTCCATCATTGGCTTCTCCCTGTTTGCCGGTTTGATGAAGCGACGTTTTGATCTTCTCACGCAACAGATTCAAAATCGTATTTGCCTTAAGATCAGCATTATTGGCGATTATCTCATCTAATGTCGATATTCCCAGGGTGCTCATAAAGGCTCCCGGGACACCATGACCTGTACAGTCAGCAACGGTGAAGAAAATACGTTTTTCGTCTTCACCTATCCAGTAAAAATCGCCACTTACAATATCCCTGGGTTTGAATATAATAAAATAGTCAGAAAATGAATTGCTGAAATGGTAATCCTCCGGCAGCATAGCCATCTGTATCCTGCTCGCATATTCAATACTTGATGTAATCTCTTGTTTCTGTGCCTCAATTTGGGCCGTCCGTTCTTTTACCCTGGTCTCCAGGATCCGTTTGTCTTTTTTAAGTTGTCTTTCCCTGAAGCTGACTACTCCTATTATTACAATGAATACAGCACCCATAACAAGTATATAAAAAAATGTTGTTTGAATAAAGGGTGCTTCAATTGTAAATCCTACCACTTTGGGATCACTTATATTACCCCATATATCTTTTGCCCTGACCTGAAGCGTATATTTACCTGGCTTAATTATCAGGTTTATAGTATTGGTATACGACCATTTTGACCATTCCCCGTTATCAAGTATCCATTGATATTGAGTTGAATTTTGCTTGAGATATCCCGGTGCCACGATATCAAAATATACATTGTTATCGCCACTCCCGAACACAATATCAGAAAGTTTGAAATTAAATCCTTTTGCGTCAGATATACTTCTGATGAAAAGACCAACGTCAGGCTTAATTGAAGATATTTTATTACGGACAATTCTGAAAATCATATTATCTCCACTCACAACCCAGATATTATCCTTATCGGTGTAGATTGAATTAAGATTATCAAAGATTTTAAGAATAGCCTTATCATTATAATCAATGCTTCCTGCTGAACCGATATTGATCCATGTGTCTTCGGTTTTAATCCATGGAATTTCAGGTTGGGAGAATACAAATTTTATGCTGGCACTAGTACTTGTAAATTCCTTTCTGTACTCCACAAATGAATCAATACTATTGTCATAATAACTTATCTTGGATAATGTAAAAAGGAATACTGTATCATTAACATATTCAATTATATACCTTTGAGGTAAATCGCTTTTAATGGTATATGTTTCAGGATTTCCCAAAGGGGTACCATCATTGAGACTTATCCTGAAGGCGACATCATCACTCCCTGCCCAGACAGTTTTCTCATCAGTTGATGCAATTGAATAGATTGGGTGAGTAAATGTTTTATCAGGATAAACAACCTTCCACTTATTATTTTTATCAGGGGTAACATAATAATAACCATCTGAAGTAGCAATATAGTACTTGTTGTCTTTTGTTTTTGTACTTATGTAATTAATATACCCCTTATTTACAATAGCTCTTGCCACGTGACCTGATATAATGAAGAGACCTTTGTTTGTAGATGCCAGAATTTCATTTCCGGCAGGGACCAACTGCTTGCATTTTTCATTAAGACCATCTATTTTCTTATAGATATAATTAATTGATTTGAGCCTGCCGGCAATCTTTTTGAAATATTTTGGTTCAGGCAGCTTTATTTCGGACAGTCCGCTTAACGGTTGTTTATGTTCCTGAACAACCTGAGCAACAGGAGGTACGGTTTTCTTGCCGAAAATTTGTGTAAATATACTTTTCCTCGTCTTCTGCGGCTGCTGGATCTGCAGTTGACCGGGCATGTTCCGTATAACTGCTTTACCCGGAGGCCCTGAGGATCCTTCATCCTTTACCAGAATTTCAGCCTCTATATAGTTTTTAACTTCTTTAAGATAAAAAACTCCCTCACTTGTTGCAACATATAATTCATTATTATGCCATAGGGATGTGATAAGGTTACCCTTCATTCCCGGATAAATACTGAAATTGGCGACCGGCAACCTCAGGTCAGCACGGGTAAGTCCATACTGATGGGAAATCCAGAGACCATGATTGTTATCAACCCCGAGTGCAAAAACTTCATCATCGGGCAATCCATTTACATAATTAATAGTATATTTCAGATTACCGCTTTTCTTTTCTATAACAAGTGCTCCGCCATCAAGAGTTGAAAAAGCATACAGGCTATCAGAAATTGATATTCCTTCAGAAAGAATATTTTCCCGGAGATAACCTTCATCCTTAATCCGGTAATCATAGAATTTTATCCCGTCAAAAAGAGAAAGGTCACCGTTATTTTTTCCCAGCAAAACCAGACTATTATTGTACGGCAGGCTGAAAAGGATCTCCACATCTTTTAATAAATAACCTGTGACAATTGGGAATAATGTATCACTCTCAAGTCTGTAAAGTCCTTTTGATGAAACATTTATGAAAGTGTTTTTCGGGGTGATAAACATCCCGGTAAACGGTTCATTTTCTTTCTGTTTGAGTCGAAGCTCTAGTTTTCCTGATTTTATATTATGCCTGCTTATACTTTGTTCCCCGTAAAAATATATAGTTGAATCTGTAAAAATTATCCTGGATATTAATCCTATCGACGACGAGTCCCCTGAGATAGAGAAGTATCTGTAAATTCCCTTTTCATCCCGGGCAATGTAACCGTAATTATTCTCTCCACCGACATAAACTTTCCTTTCCTGGGGATTGTATTTTAGAGAATATGGAATTGTAGGTATAGGAATGGGATTCCAAACCTTACCATCAAATGTGAGAATACCCAATCTATTGGCAAACAACATAACATTCTTATCATCCTGACATATAGCCCAGTTCTGATTCTCAATCTCACTACTTTCTTTAAAATTAGTAAGTAGCGGTGCCCCGTTTTGAGCCTTAAGTGTATAAACTATGAGCATTAAAGAAACCAGTGAAAGAATTTTCTTCATAGAAATCGATTCCCGGATTTGTTAACCAGTTTAATAACTTACTTAAATCTTATCATTTCACAAAAAAATTAAGAGCTAAAACCCCTAGTAATCCACTGATACCTATAGATGTTTCCATCACACTCCATGTTTTCAGGGTATCCTTAATACTGAGATTGAAGTATTCCTTAAAGAGCCAAAATCCACCGTCATTTACATGGCCGAACATCAGACTCCCTGAACCGATAGCCAGCACCATTAATTCAGGTTTTACCGACCCTCCGGTTACTAATGGCAGAACAATACCTGCTGTAGTAATACCTGCCACAGTAGCCGAACCAACACAAAACCGCAGAATTGTAGCAATCAACCATCCCAGAAAAAGAGGCGAGAGAGAAGATTGGCTCAGCAGTTCACCTATATATTTACTTACTCCGCTATCCACCAGAACCTGTTTCAGAGCACCGGCCCCTGCAATCAGCAACATAATCATTGTGATAGTTGTTACTGAGTGGGCCAGGGAATTCATAATATCAGTTATTTTTCTGCCTCTGGCCAGACCAAGGGTATAAATAGAAAATAAAACAGAAATCAGCATTGCAATAACCGGATTTCCTATATAGCCAAGGACTTTTCTTACTCCGTTATCTCCCGGAAGCAGGAATCCGGCTATCGTTGAAACAGTAATCAGGATAACAGGGAGAAGTGAAGAAAAGAAGCTGACCCAAAAGCCCGGCATCTCTTCATCAGTCATAACTTTCTGATTTAAAAATTCCTGTAGTGGTTTAGCCTCTATCTTGCTAAGAGCTTTTGACAATACCGGGCCGGAAATGATTATTGCAGGGATTGCAACAATTATTCCATAAAATAATGTTTTTCCCAGATCTGCATGAAACATAGTGACTATAGCTGTTGGTGCAGGATGAGGAGGCAGATAACCGTGTGTTACAGAAAGAGATGCAAGCATCGGTAATCCGACATAAAGCAACGGAAGTCCGGTTGAAGCGGCTACGGTAAAGATCAGTGGTATCATAATGAAAAACCCGACATCGTAGAAAAGTGAAATGCCAACAATAAAACCTGTGAGCATTAATGCCAGTTGAATATGCTTAATACCAAAAGCGTTAATCAGTTTGGAGGTTATTTTCTGGGCCGCGCCACTTTCTGAAACCAGTTTGCCGAGCATGGCACCGAAACCAAGTACCAAAACAAGAAAACCCATCGTGCTACCGATACCATTTTCGATAGAAACAACAGCATTATCTATTGTCATTCCTTCAGCCAGACCCACTGCAAGAGAAACAAGTACGAATGACAAGAACGAATTGAATTTAAGTACAAGTATCAGGAACAGGAGGAGGCAAATTCCAAGGATAACAATGATTAAAGGCATAAACTGGTAATTACAGGTTAAAATATCATTCGGTGCATGGTGCATGGTGCAAGGCGCTCTATTACCCGCTTCTCAGTACTCATTGCTGGTTGCACGTTGCTTCCTATTTATTACTACTTGCTGCTTACTTCTTACTACTTACTTTTTACTACTTACTTTTTAACTGGTACCCAGGACCAAGTACTGAGGACCCTGGTTCAGGTTTCAGAGGAAACGTTACAGGCATATTATCCCGAGTGGAACGATAGATTGCAGAGAACAACTCCACGGTTCTTCGGCCATCTTCTCCAGTTACAGCTGGTTCCGTTCCATTCCCGAGAGAATGAAGAAAATCTTCAATCTGGTATTGCATATACCTGACGGTCGGATCGCAATTAATAAAAGTTTCAGTATCCTCCCTGATCCATTCTTTCAATAAATCTTCTTCACCCGGAATGGTCCACAGATCATTGACCGGTGGTTCGGCAACACCTGTCCTGCCAGCGATAAACATTGCCCCTCCATCGGTCTGTACTCCTACTGATGCACCATTTTCCCCATGCACATGAATCTTTCCGTAAAGACCCGGTTTCTGAGAATTGCTTACCAATATATTTCCGATTGCACCACTTTTAAATTTAACTATTGCTACTGCTGTATCATCTACCTCTATGTAAGGATGATTCAGGTTCTTCCAGACGCCGTAAACTTCATCAATTTCTCCCATATACCATAAAAGGATATCCAGCTGATGTGGAGATTGGTTAACAAGGACACCACCACCTTCCGTTTTCCATGTTCCCCTCCATGAATCAGAATCATAGTAAGCTTTGTCCCGCCAACCCAACATAGTGACAACCGCCAGCACCGGTTTCCCGATCTTATCCTGTTCAATAGCATACTTAACTCTTTTTACCGGTTCGTACCACCTTCGCTGACTTATTACCCCTAAACTGACCTGGCTATTTTTACAGGTTTTGACGATATCATCGCAATCCTGAAGATCCGAAGCAAGTGGTTTTTCAACCAGAACATTTGCACCGGCTAAAGCTGCTTCAATGGCAGGAAACTTATGATAAGGATGTGCGGTACAGATAATTACAAGATCAGACTTGTTATCTGTTACCATCTTTGAAATATCTGTATAAGATTGTGTTTTGTATTGTGAAGCAAAGTCTTCTGCTTTCGTGGTCGTTCTGTTCCAAACCCCTGCCAATAGCGCATTTGGAATGCTCTTGATGGCTTTTGCGTGCAAATGAGCCACTTTACTGCATCCGGCAATCGAAATATTATAAATTCTTTCAGCCATTGTCTTGAATATTTCTGATTTCAGATTTGTTTATTTTATTAATCCGCAATCAAAAATCCGTAATCCGCAATTTTAAGGAACAAGTATAACCTTATTAAGTCCATCTTCCATTTTGTACAGCTTGTTGAACCACACAGCTCCTTCCGAAAGAGGTGCAATTGCTGATATCTGATCATCGACACTAATCTTTCCGCTTTCAAGCATATTAAGTACAGTTTCATATTCACCTCTTATTGCACAGCTTCCAAGAACTTTTAATTCTCGGGTAACAACTTTTTGCAAAGGGAAATTAATCGAGGGAGAGATATTCCCAACAAAAACGGTCTTTCCTCCTTTTCGTAGAATATCAATAGCAATATTCACTGATTCACTCTTTCCGACAGCTTCGAAAGAGATATCTGCTCCTCTAATATTAGTCAGAGCAGTTATTTTTTCTCCAAGATTTTCTTCTGTTGAGATGAATGTATGATCGGCACCTGCTATTTTGGCCTTTATAAGTCGTTTGGGATTAATATCAATTGCAATGATCTCTGAAGCACCGGAAATTCTAAGAAGTTTCATTATAAAAATCCCGATCATTCCTGCACCTACCACAACGCAATTATCGCCGGTTCTGACTCTGGCGATATTTATCGAATGCAGAGCAACGGCAACAGCCTCCACCATTGCAGCCTGTTCAAAAGAGACCTTTTCAGGTATTCTATACAGAATATGCTGTGGAATTGCGATAAATTCGGCGAAAGCACCATCTCTTTTATAAGTGCCGGGTGATACCCCGAAAACCTCACGGTTGTCGCTGAGATTATACATACCTTCGAGTGTAAACCAGTCATTCAGCGGATAAACTGTTGAATCAAAAGTAACTCTGTCTCCTGATTTCCAGCCTCTTACATCAGTCCCTGTTTTTACGATAACACCTGAAGCCTCATGTCCCATTATCAATGGTGGTATTCTTCGTCCTGTACTGCCATCCATACCATGGACATCAGACCCACAGATGCCACATGCCATCACCCTTACGAGAACCTCATCACTCTTTATAATTGGGTCGGACACATCCTTATAAACAAGCTCATTATATCTTTCAAGTACCAGGGCCTTCATAACAGAAGAATTGGTTTCAAAGATTTGTTGAATAGCAAATATAATAAAAACAAGGCGGCAAAAATTACCACAACAATTTAATGAGATCTGTTCCCGGGATTTTATTTGACAGGGTCATGCCATGGCATCACCCTACATTATTACATATTGGTGATGGTAGGGCCACACCATGGCAAGGCCTGGCGAAATATTAATATTCCACGGATGCGACCTGGAAAATGTCCAATCTATTTATTATCTTCTTTGGCCACAGTGATAATCTTAATCTTACCCGGTTCTGCAACAAAATCGCTGATTTTGGGGCCAAAGGCCTTAAAATAATCGCTGGCAAAATGGGCATCAACTGCAGCCTGATTCTTATATTCTTCAACAAAAACAAATTTCGTATTATCATATGGGTCCTGATAAAGCTGATAAGATTTGCAGCCGGTTTCTTTATTTGATTTTTCAATTATCTCCTTAGCGGCTTCTGTAAAAGCTTTAACCTTTTCCGGTTTAATAGTTAACTTCGCTACTATCATCATTCCATAGTCTGTAACAGTTGCTTGAATTAAGTTACCTGTAGACTTAGTGTTTTCTCCTGTTTTTTTACTTCCATAGCTACTGGAAATTAATACTAAACTGAATAAAAGAACTAATAATTTTGCTTTCATAATTTTTCATTTTATTTAATAATATCCAAGTTTATTTCGCTGACTGATTTAATTGCCCTGTCGGAGAAAAAATCCGAAGCGGCGAAAAGTCTGAAGAGACCTCCATCTTCCTGAGATTTGGTTTTGATAAGCATAAACTCCTGCTGGTCATTCCGGTTGAATAATTCTGAATATGAGACAGCACACCTATAGCCATCCTTCCCTGCGATACAGATTATGCCAGATTTCAGATTATCCTTGTTCAGGGGATAATCTTTCAAAATTAGATCCTTAAGAAGAACTCCGTTAAATGGTGTAGTATTGTGAACGCCCTTTCCCCTGCCATAAAATATTGTATTAAAAGTTTCATTATTAAGGTTTGCAGGGAGACTTTCTATTTGCCCTACTTGCCTTGAAGAACTGAAAACATCTATCCGTGATGAATACATCGGCGACATACCCTGCTGAACATTAAATGAGTGTGGATATGATTTAACTGTTATTCTTACCGGAGAGTTGATATTTCTTTCAGTAACAAGATCGCTCGCTGCCACGATTTTGCTTTCAAACGGAAGCGACCAGAGTTCCTTTGTTTTGGAAGGTACTATCCTCGACACACCACTGGCAATCAATATCTTATGAAGGTTATTCGGATAGTAAATTTCACCCCAGCTGAAAACTACTTTTTCACCTTTCTCATTTTCAATTTCAACATATAAATCGATAATGGGCTTAAATTCACCGCTGTTTGCCTTTTTTAGTATCCTTTTATCGAGAATATCAAAAAGTGAATATCCATCATATCGGAAAGCGCCTACAAACCTGTCACCTCCGGCACTGTCTAGTAAAGTCTCTTTAACAATCACCGAATGGACAGGAAGTGTCGTGAAATCGACCTTACCCGGATTAGCTATTTCACCATCAATGGACAACTCCTTTACCGGAAGCGGATACATTTCAACATTATCATAGAAATTATTGGTCATGTCAGTTGTGTCGATAAATTGTGTTACAGGCTTTTTTTCATTTTCCGCTTTTTGTTTTGATGGATGATTACACGAAATTAAACTTAATAAAATAAAGAAGAAGAGGTATGAACTTTTCATGATATATTTATTAATTATTCCACAATCACCACAATAATATCCATAACGTTTGTCATGGTCGGACCGGTGATGATATGTCCCCCGGCTTTTTTAAAGAAATGGAATGAATCGAATTCGGTGATATACTTTTCAGGATCAATTTTTTTTGAAAGTGCTGCCGGCACAGTATATGAATCAACTACAGCTCCGGCGGCACTGGTCGGTCCATCATTACCATCCGTTCCTGCAGAAAGTATTGTTATTCCCCGAATATTTCGAAGTAAGATGGCAGACAATAATGCTAAATGCTGGTTTCTTCCTCCGGCTCCTTTTCCTGTCATTTTAACCGTTGTTTCTCCACCGAACAAAAGACATACAGGTTTCACTTCATTTTTATCACTTTTAAATTTCACTGACGTTTCAACTAAATACTCAGCAACTGTAGTAGTGTCGCCTTGCAACTGATCATCAACTATAACTGCATTAATATTGAATTCCAATGCTTTACTTTTTGCTGCTTCAAGTGCCATTCTGTTGGACCCGATAAGGATATTGAATGTTTTATCAAAAACAGGATCTCCTGGTTTTGGGGTTTCCGACCTTTTTTCTTCAACACCTTCTTTTAGAAAAGTGAGTATACCACGGGGAACACTTCGTGTTAATCCAAACGTCTCCAGAACGGTCAATGCCTGCAGAAATGTTGTGGGATCGGGAACTGTTGGTCCGGAAGCTATTACGTCAAAAGGATCACCTGGTACATCGGATAAAATAAGATTCACAAGAGTAGCTGGATAAACGACCCTTGCAAGCTGACCACCCTTAACAACTGATAAATGCTTACGCACCGCATTAATCTCACTGATGCAGGCCCCGCTATTTATCAGAAGATCACTTACTTCAATCATATCCTTGGGAGAACACCCATCGGGTATATCGGGTAGCAGAGATGAGCCACCGCCAGATAACAGGCAGATTACAAGGTCGTTCCAATTGGCTATTTCAGCAATTCCCAGTATTTCCCTGGTAGCTCGGAAGCCGTTTGTGTCTGGTATCGGATGACCAGCTTCCGAAACAACAATATATTTCAATTTACATGCATAGCCATATTTAACCACAATATGCCCTTCAGTGATCCGGTTGCCAAGTATTTTTTCTACCTCTGCCCCCATCATAGCACTTGCTTTACCCGCACCTATAACATATATATTATCAATTGTTTCCAGTGAAAAACTCAAATGGCCGATTTTCAGAGAATTATCTTTCAGAGACATCTCATTGGTTATCAATCTGGAGGGTAGAACACTCTCGACACCTGCCAGAAAGATCTGTCCAGCAATTTCTCTGAAATTCATGTTATCGTTTTCCATCTGCATAATCAGTCAATTAGAAATCCGGACCAATTACAAAATTATTAAAGATGTGATCCATACACATGCAAAGACAACAATTCCCATGACAATTGTTGAAGAGGAATAAACTTTTAAAGTTGTTGCTGGATCTACGCCAGAAAAATTAGAGATGACCCAGAAATAAGAATCGTTAGCGTGAGATATTATCATCGAACCTGCACCCATTGACAGCATAGTAAGCAATCTGCCCCATTCAGAATCCAGACCTAGCAGTGATAACATCGGAGCAACAAAGGAGGCTGTTGTGATAATTGCCACAGTGGACGAACCCTGTGCAGTCTTCATGATAACAGCTATCAGAAATGGCACTACTATACCAATGTTTGTACCGGCCAGAAGCTTTCCCATTGCCTCACCTGTGCCAGTTGCTTTAATTACCATCCCGAACATTCCGCCTGCAGCTGTGACAATAAGTATTGGTCCCGCTTTTTCTATTGCTTCATGAAAAACCGAATTCATCGATTCGATTGTTTTATTCTTAATCAATAACATAGCAAGAACTACACCCACTGACAATGCAAAAATAGGTTCTCCCGGCAGAAAGAGTATTCTTGAAATCAGGCTCTGTCCACCTTTGTCCAACATATTTGATAATGATTTGAGTGCTATCAATAATAAAGGGACAACTATCGGAAGGAATGAAAGAAAAGCTGATGGAAGATTTTCTTGAGTTAATTTTGTGTCAACCTCGATCTCTTTTACCGGTTGGTAATTTTTCCCCTTACAAATCCATTTGCTCCATACATATGCAGCCAGTGTCCCGGGAATAGCGAAAATCGTACCAATTATTATCAGGTAGCCAATGTTCACTTTTAGCATGCCTGCTGCAGCCAGTGCTCCAGGGTGTGGAGGGATAAGGCAATGCACTGAATATAGAGAACATGCCAGAACAGCTGCCATAAAGGGCATTGGCAGCTTAGATTTTGAACTAAACGACCTGGAGAGTCCGCTTAAAATTATAAATCCGGAATTACAGAAGATCGGTAAACCGGTAATAAACCCGATGATACCCAAAGCCTGGGCACTTCTTTTTTCTCCTGTTTTTAAAAGAATAAATCTGGCTATACTGAGTGTTCCTCCTGTCTTGTCGAGTGTAATGCCGATAATTGCACCAAGGATTATTAAAAATCCTATTGTGGCCATGGTGCTTCCAAATCCTTCCTGGATTGTACTAACGATCGTTTTTACCGGGAGTATTGCAAAAGCAAGAAAGAGTGAAACCAGAAACAGAGCTATAAAAGCTTCAAGTCTTAATCTGGATGTAAGAATAACAATTAAGATAATACTAATTCCTACAATAACTGAAGTCAGCAGAATACTCATAAAAGAAGTTTAGGTGAAGAAGAGATATGCAACAAATATCGCAGCAGTAAACCCTGCAAGATCGGAAAGTAAACAGCAACCAATTGAATATATGAGTATTACCGGCGAATATCAACTGACCTAGAGCCACAAGAAATCCAATTATGAAGAAAGCGATCCAGATGTAATTTAAGGCCATGTTGATGGATTGAGATGCTAAGATAATTATAATAGAAAACAAAAGGCAAAAGGCAAAAGTAAAAAGGTCAAAGAAGAAAGGTGCTGGGTGCTCGGTGCTCTGTTCCATGTGCTCTTTTGGCAATTCCGATTCCGAAAACGAATGACCCAGGACCCAGTACCAAGGACCAGGTACCTATTAAAATACTTAAGTGACATAAATATTATTTATTTTTTAGATACATTTGTGTAAACGACTAAAACTATGGCACGATTTACAAGAATAGACGTAATCCTTAAGATGCGGGAAGCAGGCATTGTGCCTATCTTTTATCATAAAGATCCGGAAATATGCAGAAACGTAATCAAGGCTTGCTCTGATGGCGGGATAAAAGTTTTTGAATTCACTAACCGTGGCGATTTTGCACATGAATTATTCAGTGAACTAAATAAATGGGCCGAAAAAGAGGTTCCAGGGTTAGTGATGGGTGCAGGGTCAATAGTTGATGCCGGGACTGCCTCATTATACATACAGCTGGGTGCCAATTTCATTGTTTCTCCGGTACTTAA
>JADGPU010000104.1 GCA_017882305.1 Bacteroidales bacterium
GAATAATCCCAGATTTTCTCTGCAATATACATTCTGTCGAATACTTTGCCCTTATTGCTCAATAATAATTCCAGGATTTTATATTCAGTGGGTGTCAGGCTTATAACTTTATCATCCCGTTTCACTGTTTTTGATATTGAATCAAGTTCCAGATCGAGGACCTTTAAGACAGGAGTCATATTCGTTTCCTTGTTTCGGCGAATCAATGCTTTAATTCGTGCGAACAGCTCCTGGAAACTGAATGGTTTAACCAGATAATCATCTGCCCCGCAATCAAATCCCAAAAGCTTATCTTCAACAGAATCAAGAGATGTCAGCATTATTACCGGAGTGTGATTATTATTGTTCCTGATTTTTTTGCATAAATCAAATCCGGAAATTCCAGGAATTACAACATCAAGAATAATAACATCATACTTTCTTGTACTAGCCAACTTCTCTCCAATTACTCCATCATATGCTATATCAACAAGACATTTATTACTTTCGAGACCTATTTTAACGAACGATGATATTTTGGGATCATCTTCTACAAGCAATATCTTCATATTCTCTTTGCTAATATAATGCAAGTTAAGCAAAATCTGTTTTATTTTCCCGTGATTATTATTATTTTTGAAATATTCAGAACACGCTGTCCAAGTTATTCTTCCGAACATATGCAAAGACTAAAATTGTTTTCATCAGGATTATCACATGCAAGGCAAATAACCGTATGGATTTCTATTTTTATTGTACTTATTTTGAGCCTCCTCGATATTGTCGGTTGGATATTCAATATTGCCCTCTTTAAAAGCCTGATACCTCAATGGGAGCCAATGAAATTAATTACTGCAATATCCTTTATTTTTGCAGTTTCAGGCCTGGTGATTATCCTTGCAGATTTTCCTGCGGTTATCAGGAAAGTTTTGCCGGTGTTATTTGCAATTGTCATTTGTTTTGTGAGTCTGATTACTATTTATACCCGTATCTATTCTTTTAGCACCGGACATGAATCATTATTATCCCGTGTTTCTTTCTTGAGCTACTTTCTTTCACCGGCCAATAGAATGAGTCTTCTGACTGCATGCAATTTTTTGCTTTCAGGGTGTATACTTATTCTATTATCATACGATAAAGTCAAAGCAATTAGTATTGCCACTATCTTAGTTGTACCTGTATTCCTGATAAGTTACTTTACTATTGTCAGTTACATTCTTGGTGTCAATTCATTCATTGAGTTAAGTCATATTTCGATCCCTCTGAATTCCAGTATTGCTTTTTGCAGCATATGTGCAGCTGTTTTACTGATGAGACCAAATTCATGGCTTTTGAGGCCGATTATTTCCCGGGACACAGCAGGAATGATTTCAAGGAGATTATTACTGCCGTTAATTATATTGCCGATAGCTATCGGATGGTTGCGTATACAAGGGGAACGTGTTGGTCTTTTTGAATCTGAAGAAGGTGTTGTTGGGGTAGCAATTGCATATACTATCTGTTTCCTTGTCCTGGTATGGATGACAGCCCGATCTGTTAACAAAATTGACATTCAGCGACAAACATCGGAAGAAGCGTTGAGAGAAAGAGAGGTTCAATTAATGGAACTTAACGCCACAAAAGACAAGTTTTTCAATATCGTTGCACATGATCTCAAAAATCCATTCACAAGCCTTCTGGGATCTTCTGAATTATTGTATGAGAATATCGGTAACCTGGAAACAGAAAATATCCGGGAGCTTGCACTTATATTAAATGATTCAGCAAAATCCGGTTATGCAATACTTCAAAATTTACTTGACTGGTCAAGGTCGCAAACAGGGTTATTAAAAATCAATCCTGAAACAGTCAATCTCAGAAATATGATACATGAAAATATTTCTTCTATGCAATTAGCCGCAACTAATAAGGAGATACTTATGTTGAATGAAGTTAAAGAAGATTTTTTTGTATTCACTGATAAAAATATGATCAATACTATTCTGCGGAACCTTCTAAGCAATGCGGTAAAATATACTTATAAGTCCGGGAAAGTGGTAATATCGACAACGAGAACAGCCGATGAAGTCATTGTTTCTGTAAGAGATACCGGAATCGGAATTCCTGAAGATAATATTAAAAAGTTATTTAGTATTGAAACTAAATTTTCGATGCCAGGTACTGGAAATGAGCAGGGAACCGGTCTGGGGCTTAAGCTTAGTAAAGAATTTGTCGAAAAACTTGGTGGCAGAATTTGGGTTGAAAGTACTGAAAAGAGAGGAAGTGAATTCAAATTTTCAATCCCCATTACAGAAGGTTAATTACTCCATAGTATATTTTATTAACTATTGCCGGGCTTATGTAACTCATTTGTATTGAATTCACCTCACGCCAGCCATCAACACTCTTATTTTACTCATATCAACTTCAATCTGCGGATTAAAGGAATCACCGTTCATGTAATTCAAAACAGAGATCAACAGCTGTTTCGATACTAACCTTTCAACTGATATATTTTTTAAATCGATACTGCAAATCATCAGTTTGCCGCCATTTGTTTTTGTTTCAAAAGCCAGAGCAAGACGCCGGTTCTCAAACCATGTATCGATTGGCTGAATTAACGGCTTAAGTTTCACCGGAAATCCATCGAGTATCATTGCCTGGGAATGAGTAACAAGGTCCCACCACTGCCAGTTGCTGTGAAATTCAGTAGGAAAATCTCTGAAAACAGGATGGTTGGGATCACAAAGAATTCCAAGGGTATGAGGTGGCTGATTATTGGTCCAGGCAGTGTTCCAGAAAACAGTTGAAAATCCGATTGCAATCTGTGCTCCTTTCTCCTTTCCGACTTTACCATAATTAAGTAACAACACTGAGCCTCCTTTTTTAAGAGCGGCTTCTGCATTTTTATCAAGCTTTTCTGTTACCAGCACATTGCCATTCTTCACTTCCTGGGTAGCAGGGTATACCCAAAAATCCCAATGATTCTTAAAAGGGGTATCTGTTAAAAGTACTTCAAGGGTCAGTCTCTGTGCTTTTTTCAAATCCGACAGATCCATTTGATATAATCCGATTTCTGTACAATTTCCAATTTCTATTCTTCCCTTTGTAAATATCTCCTTATGAATGGTATCACCATTTTCATCAGTGACCTGGCAGATGATTTCTGCTTTTTCAATCGGTTTTTCACCAAAATGCGCTATTTCGACAGATGCTTTAAAAGCCTCATTATTATTATAAACCATTTTCTGCATTCTAGCAAGAGGGACGGTTCCATTACAGAACATCCTGAATTCTTCGGGTGTAATATATCCTTTGGATTCAAAGAAAGGATTAAGGACACCTACGAGGGCCGTTCCCTGTCCGGGAAAATCATGTAACTGCAACAAATGAAATCCTGCAAAACCCGGAGTTCGAAGAGCAGCCTCTATATCAGCCTTATAACACAAAGCCTGAAGTTTTCCTGATGCCATCAGAAAATCTTCAGCCTGTTCTCCCATGTTATTTTCAGTAAGGGATTCCCTGAAAATCTCAAAATTTGTCGGTTTGAGTACACCGGTATATTTTGCGATTTCCCTAAAATCGGGATAAACGCACCATTGCCCTATCTCATGACTGACAGTCGGAATCAGGTATTTGGAAATAATGTCATGGTAATCAAACATTGTTTGTGGTGCTTCCCTGTTTATTATGCTTTTCAATCCTTCGCCCCATCGTTGTATTCTCGGTTCAGAAGTCAGGTTATAGTCGTTTTCAGGGATAACCGGCCAGCCGGCTCCTGAAGTATACACTCTTCTGTTATCTTTAGCTTTCCAGTATGTCAGAAGCTTTCCCAGGTATGCATTCTGATTTATGCCTGCAGGTTCATTTCCATACGCCAGCATACAGAACGACGGATGGTTTCCGTATGCGCCAAGTATCCTGTCCCCCTCTTTATAAATATATTCATCTATAACTCCCCCATCTCCGATTGAAGTTCCGGAGTTGGCCCACGATGAACATTCTATCTGAAAATATATCCCTAGTTTATCAGCAGCAGTGAAAGCAGCTTCCGGAGGGCACCACGAATGAAATCTTACCGTATTCAATCCATAATCTTTAAAAGTCTGAAGTACCTTCACCCACGATTTGATATCTGTAGGTGGATAACCAGTAAGAGGAAAAATACAGCATTCGAGAGTTCCTCTTAAGAATATCTGTTGCCCATTAACCTCGAAACGTGTTCCCCTGGTTTTAAAATCACGCATTCCGAAATCCTCCGACTTAGAGTCAAGTATTTCCCCTTTTGACCCCTTCAGATTCACGGAAAGCTTATACAACGATGGAGTAAATTCACTCCATGATCGAATCTTATTCCCCATTGGATAGTCAATAACAAGCTGAAATTCATTTGAATCAGCGTTTGCAGCCACTGCCACACTTTTCAATTTTTGAGAATGGCCGGAATTAAAACTTTCAGCCTGAAGGGCAACTTCTCCGTTAAAGGGATTTCCCGATTTGTTGGCCAATGCAACTATTATCTTCGCCCTTTTCCCCTGTAGATCAGGATATACGGTGATATCCCTGATAAACACTTTCGATGTAGCCCTAAGACTAATATCTCCTACTATCCCATTCCAGTTCGACTGGGTATGGTCGCTTATGCTATGAGAATTTATGCCGACAGGTATTACCACACGGTTATCGATGCGTATACTGATGAGGTTTTTCCCCGGAATGAGAAGATCAGTTATATCGAACTGATGAGCGACAGCGAGGCTGTTCTCTGTGCCTGCTTTTTTACCATTGATATATACTGTCGACTCCCAATGAGGTCTTTCAAGGAATAATATAATATTCTTCCCCTTCCATCCGGACGGAAGTTCAACCTCATTCTGATACCAGGCAACTCCCTTATAATACTTGACCGGTTTCAGCCAGAAGGGAATTTTTATATTCCCGGGTTTACGATATTTTTCATATTTCTTATCGGTGAAGTAAGACTTATCGACTATTTCACCGGTCCAGTCTGTTTTGAGAGTAACTTCATCGCCTTTCCCGTTTTCTGCCATTGATCCGGGAAGTCTTACTGTTTCAATTGCCAGATCATTGTACCACTTATTTTCAATTCCTATGTCAAGAGAATCAATTCTGAATTTCCATTCACCGGCAAGTGAGATGCTCTCCCTTACATTGGTGTTCTGATTGGTACAACCAGCTAAAATGAATAAAAGAATCAATAGTTTTTTCATTCTCTTTTTGAATATAAAATCACTTTAGCTTTAAGAAACAGAAATCCATTAACCGCAAAGGTCGCAAAAGTTTTCGCAAAGATCGCAAAGTCCCGATAACTATCGGGATAAATTACATGGTTTTATCTTCGTGTACTTTGCGTTCTTATCCACCGAAGCTTTAGCGGAGGTGGACTTAGCGTACTTTGCGGTTGAAAGGTTCTTTTAAGTCAGCCACGTGTTTTTATCTTATCAGGTCAGATTCAATCTCTTCAAGCGACTTGCCCTTTGTTTCAGGCAATCTTCTGAGTATAAACAGGAATCCGAGTAAACAAATACAGCCATAAAGCCAGAAAGTACCGGAAGCTTTAAATAACTGGTTTAATAACGGGAATGTATATGTCAGAATGAAACATGCTGCCCATAGTGAAAATGTCGCTATAGACATTGCAGTTCCACGCATACGGTTAGGAAAGATTTCAGAGAGAACGACCCACGTTACCGGTGCAAGCGACATTGCATAACATGCGATCGCAGTCACAACCATTATCAATAAAGGGAGTCCCTGGATATGAAAAAAATACATTGTCCCGAGAACTGTATAGATTCCTGCCAGACCACCGGCTCCCAGAAGCATCAGAGCTTTTCGTCCCAGCTTATCCACCGTAAACATCCCGACAAATGTAAAAATCAGGTTTACACATCCGGTTATTACAATATTGAACAGAATATCTGAAACACTGTAACCCGCATTGGTGAATATCTCCTGTGCATAATTAAAGATTACATTTATCCCGCACCATTGCTGGAAAACTGCTAAAACAATACCCAGAACAAGCAATTTTGATATCCCAGGTTGTTTCAGGAACTTTAGATTTGTCTTTGCATTTGTTTCATTAAGTGTTTTTTCAATGGAAGCAAATTCCGATATGGCATAATCATCCCCTCCTATTTTTGCGAGAATCATACGGGCTTTGGCATGATTTGCCACTTTTTTTGCCAGCCACCTGGGACTTTCAGGAACAAACCACATAAGAATGAAAAAGAGTCCGGCCGGGATTGTACATGCATAGAACATCCATCGCCAGCCTGTCTGTCCATTCCAGGATGTCAGAATATCGGTAGTTGTCGCTCCGGATGGTACAGACCTGGCAATCCTCCAGTTAATGAGCTGAGCTGCAAGGATCCCGATAACGATGGTTAGCTGATTTATAGAAACAAACCGACCCCGGACATTCCCAGGGGTTACCTCAGCTATATACATCGGTGATAGATTTGATGCAAGACCAATCCCGATTCCGCCTATAATTCTGAACAGGACAAATACACCAAAAGAACCGGCGGCTCCTGTGCCAAGTGAAGCTGCAACGAATGATCCTGCTGCGACGATCAATAACTTTTTTCTGCCAAGGCTGTCGCTGAGCCATCCGGAAAGTACTGCACCAGCCAGGCATCCTGCCAGAGCACAGCTCATTGCCCATCCTTGTAAAAATGCATGATTGGTGATTCCGAAAAATGGTTCATAAAAAGGTTTAGCTCCTCCTATCACTACCCAATCGTATCCAAAAAGCAGTCCGCCCATTGCTGAGACAAGACAGATGCATACCAGGTAGTACCAGTTAAATGTGCTTGCTTTCATATGTTGCAAATAACAATGATTTTTGCCCTGTGCCCCTAGCTCTATGCCCTGTGCCTTATAGTTCCTTTAATGCATCGAGCATTGCAATGACATTCTCAAATGGAACATTAGCCTGTATATTATGGACTGTATTAAATACAAAACCACCGTTTTTGTTAAGTATATCGCACTGCGATTTCACCTGCTCCTTAACCTGAGCCGGTGTTCCAAATGCGAAAGCGCCCTGGGTATCAACCCCTCCACCCCAGAAAACAAGTTTATCGCCATATTTTTCCTTTAGCTTCCGCGGATCCATGCCCGAGGCATTAATCTGAACAGGGTTAATGATATCAAACCCTGATTCTATGAAATGACTCATAAATGGTTCGACAGCACCGCATGAATGTTTGAATGTTTTCCAGCCTGTATGCTGATGTATCCAGTCGTTTACCTTTTTATAATAGGGTAACCACATCCTGTCGTACGTCTCAGTTGAACAGAAGGTTGAATTCTGAGTGCCGAAATCAGTTCCACAGGTAAAAACCACATCGATTTTATTCCCAATGACTTCACACAATAGCTTCAGATTTTCTATAGCTATATCTGTCTGCCGGTCATATATTTCCTTAATAAAATCCTCTCTGATGAGTGTTGAAATATACCACTCTTCGACCCCACGGATTCCCTTTGGGTTCTTTAAATTGATTGCCGGAACAAGGGCTATATCACCCAGAGCAGTTCCCCCAAGTGATGCAACAACCGCTTTGGAATTATTTTCAAGGGCAGCGACCTGATTCTTCCAATATGCAAGTTCCGGCTCTGTGATATAACCAAATTCCTCAAGGTTATCTTCCACCTTAAGTGTCGAATCATCAATTGGCTGCTGCCTGTCGAGGGCATCAAAAAAGTAACCTGTCTTAGGCATCATGCCACTCGGAGGGACAGAAGTATCACCTTCTGGATACATAAGAATATCTCCATTGCTGTTGTACGTATAATTGAAACCGCCCGGGAAAAGGACTTCCTGTCCCCAAAGCGTTTTATGGACTTTCCAGTTCTCCATTAAGACACCGAACATATTCTTTGCCGAAAACAATCCGATGACATCGATGTCCATTGCTTTAATCAATTCTGAATCAATCTCACCAAGCATCTGGTAAGGCTCAACAACTTTAACCGGTTTTTTCTCAAGACCATAGTATTTACGAAGTTTTTCAACAATAAGTACATGTATACCTGTTACGCCTGTGGAACCAAAATCCACAACAACCTTATCCGGTTGTTTATGATTAATTGTATTTAGAAAATTTTGTCTGGAAGATGGAAACATAATTTTAAGATTAATGCAGTTAGTTAAGCAAATATCACTAATCAGACCGGTACTGATGAGGTTACTTATTCCAAAGCTGTTCTATCTCTTCCAATGATTTTCCTTTGGTCTCAGGCACATACATATAGGTAAACAACCATTGTAGCAACGACATGAGCGCCAGGAAGAGGAAGGTTTTCGCCCCGCCGACAGACGCCAGAAAGTGAGGAAAAAGTAAAACAACCAGGAAGTTAAATATCCATTGGGTAAAAGATGCAAAAGCAAGTGCTTTACCGCGTATCCTGTTAGGAAATATTTCCGAGACGAGCGTCCAGAATACAGGACCAATACAAGAGGAAAAGAAGGCAATAAACATCAGAATACAGATCAATGTGAAGATACCCTCCATTTTTAGAAAGAACGACACTGCTAACATCAATAATGTAATGACCATTCCCATAGAACCGATCAGATAAAGCGACCTTCTTCCTACTTTATCAATAAACAGGATTGCCACGAAGGTGAAAATAAAGTTAATCAAACCCACCAGAGAGGTTTGAAGCAATGCATTATTAATCTCCACACCGGCAGCCAGAAGTATTTTTGGTGCATAATCAATTACTGTATTAATACCACTTATCTGAACTAATACAGCCAGTATTAATCCTATTAACATTACTTTACGTGCTGATGGTTTGAATAGCTCGCTGATAGATACAGATGCTGTACTTCCTTTAAGAGATTCAGCAATTTCCAAAACCTCAACTTTTGAAAGTGACTCACCGCCAATTCTGGTCAGAACTTTTAATGATTCTTCTTTGCGCCCGGCCTTGTATAACCAGCGGGGGCTCTCCGGGATGAAAAATAATCCCACAAAAAAGAGTACAGACGGAACAATTCCTGTTGCAAACATCCAGCGCCAGTTATTGTCAATATTATGCAAACCGTAATTTATAGTATAGGAACATAATATTCCAAGAACGATGGCAAGCTGATAAATGGACACAAGCATGCCCCTCTTTTTAGCCGGTGCAACTTCTGCTACATACATAGGAGACAGTACTGAAGCAGCTCCGACTGCCAAACCTCCGAATAAACGTGCTGAGATAAAGATACCTGATGATCTTGCGAGAGCTGTTAAGGTACATGAGACAGCAAAGAAAAGTGCTACAACAACAAGAACTTTTTTGCGGCCATATATATCCGAAAGCACTCCTGAACCGAATGCTCCTATTATGGCCCCTACCAGAAGTGAACTTACTCCCCATCCTAATTGCAGCTCATTCCATCCAAAATAGGGTTGTATAAAAGGAACCGCACCTGATATTATTGCTATATCGAAGCCAAACATCAGACCGCCCATTGTTGCGATCAGGCAAATGAAGTACAAATAAAGTGAGTTCCTATTCATAATTGTTCCCCTTATTTTCAATTAAATCCCCATAGTCTTTTTCATATAGTTTCTGCTCATTTTCAAACTTTCTTTAAGAGGTCTGGTTCGGACAAAACCATTTTCATGCGCCAATTCAATAATAGCATCTCCCTCAAAATTTATCTCTTTTAAGACATCTCCGATTTCCTTGAAATTGACATTGCCTTCTCCCATTGATTCAGGCCATTTTCCATTGGTGAGCTGATCGCGCAAATGCATAAAGACAATCTGTTTCCTGAATTCCTTCAGAAAATCGACAGGGTTTATACCAGCTCTCAGAAGCCAGTTCAGATCCGGACCAAGTTTAACATCAGGGATTCTTTTCAGGGTCCCTCGGAGATCATACATCTTATTTTCAACTTCAGCGGTGTGATTATGTAAATTTAGCACGATACCTTTCTTCAGTCCAAGGGAAATAAGCCTTTTAAGCAATGTTGCCTGAGTATCAAACTCCTCTTCTGTCTTTTTTCTACCTGCAGGTTCGCCGACAGATACGCCGAATGTCCTGGCACCAACAGAAGCCATATTTGTAAATATAAGATCAACATCCTCATAGATCTGGTTCTGTTTATCTTTATTCCACATATCGGCGCCATACGAACTCCCTATCAGTTTTATTTTATATTGTTCAATCAGTTCTTTAATCTGTTTCGTATTGACAGCACTTCTCAAAGGATGTTCCATTGTTTCCACACCATCGAAACCGGCATAGGCTACATCAGAGAATATCTGACTCAGAATTGGAGAAACATCATATCCCGGCATAGTACTGGCATAAACCCACACATGGGCTCCAACTGTTATTTTTCTCCCGCTGTTCTCCTTATTAAGCGATCCGGAATACCCAGTCTTGTATAGCGATAAGGCCAGCGCGGATAATGATGTATTACGAATAAATTTTCTGCGATCCATTTTAAATAGTTTTAATTATTATACCGGCATATCCGGTAACTTCCAACCTTCACTGTAGTTATGCCTGATATATGAGTTTGCACTCTCCAGGGCATTGAATGTATCATATTTTTTATCAAATGTAGGGTGTCCGTTTTCAACTTTAAAATCGTCGCTTTTCACAATTTTCAGCTCCTCTGTAGCAGAAATATTAGTGAATCGCATATTCCCCCCATCCCATGCGAGGGCTTTGTTTAGTCCCTGCAAGCGGATTGCAAGGACACCTAACATTACCATTTCGTTGAAAGGTCCGGAATAGGCAAAATTTGAAGTGCCTTGAACTCTGTTTTCCGGTGATTCTTTACATGCCCTTATCCAGTCTTGTTCATGAGGTCCATCGGGATAAAAAACAGATCCTCCCGGAATCCTGCGTAAATATGGTTTTACATCCGGTACCCGTCCGGAAAGCAATCGAGCGTTGTAACCGCCGCAACCGCACATAAGAGTATCTTTCGAACCTATAAACAGGCAACCGCCTAATCCGTCTGCCATTAAATTTTCACCTGCAGGGAGCAGGTCTGATAGGTTTGGAAGCAGCCCCCCGTCATACCAGTGTATTTTAACAGCCGGCATGGCAAATTTTGGCATATTTTCTCTGGCAGGAAATGAAAACTCTACAGTTTCAGCCTGGGGAGCTGACTCAGTATTAATGCTGGTTGAGCTTCCCCGAACTTTATCCGGATAGCCCAACTTCAGGGACCGATATATCGGGTCCATCACATGGCAAGCCATATCACCAAAGGCTCCGGTGCCAAAATCCCACCATCCTCTCCAGTTCCATGGTGTATAAATTTCATTGTAGGGTCGCATTGGCGCCGAACCAATAAACAGATCCCAATTAAGAGTTTTGGGTACTGGCATCACCGTTGCTGGCCGGGAAATACCCTGTGGCCAGATAGGCCTGTCTGTCCAGGCATGTACCTCTCTGATTTCACCAATCTCATTGTTCCATACCCATTCACATAGCTGTCGTACACCGTCACCGGAATTACCCTGGTTACCCATCTGGGTGGCAACCTTATATTTGGCTGCAAGCCTGGTCAGCAAACGCGATTCATAAACTGAGTGTGTAAGTGGTTTCTGGCAATAAACATGTTTCCCGATAGTTAAAGCATGTGCAGCTATAAGAGCATGACTGTGATCAGCTGTTGCAACCATCACAGCATCAATTGAGCCTGCCATTTCGTCGAACATTTTGCGCCAGTCCCAATATTTCTTTGCCATTGGAAACTCCTTAAAACAAGGATCGGCATATTTCCAGTCCACGTCACATAAAGCAACTATGTTTTCAGTCGCCATCCCGTGCAGATTAGTATGTCCTTTACCACCTATTCCTACACCGGCAATATTAAGCTTATCACTTGGCACCTTGTGTCCAAAACCGCTCATAACTTTGCCCGGAATAATTGTCATACCTGCAGAAATTAATCCGGCTTTTTTTAAAAA
>JADGPU010000177.1 GCA_017882305.1 Bacteroidales bacterium
TCCTTAAGAGAATCGGCTGTCCAGTTTTCATGATCTATAATCTGAAATTCGGGACCTGTTTCGTATGGGAACTTGTAAATGGTATCTTCAGCGACCTGGAAAATAACACCACTGTTGGCTGCCTTTGTCAGTTTATACTCAAGGCTAAGTACAAAGTCGCGATATTTCCTGTTGGTAATGATATCCTGATCTTCATGGCTACCGGTACTATTCATAGTTAAAGTTCCATCGTCAATTTTCCAGCAATCAGGAAATACCTTCATATTATATCCATGCCAGCCTTCTGTTGTTTTTCCATCGAAGAGTAACTGCCAGCCTTCTCCCTTCTCCTTTTTGGTAAGGGTATTAGGAGTTTGATTTTTTGTAACCTCTGCAAAGAGTGCTTTAGGATCATTGTTGTTGGTCTTACCGCATGAAATGATCAATGCCATGACTGCTAAAAGTAAGATCCCTGATTTAAGCTTTTTCATAATATTTAATTTAAGAATTAGGTTTATAATATGTACTGAATAAATTCAGATGAAAAATACAAATTATATTATAATAAAGGTAATTGATTATGAATATTCCCATATCCTATCCCGAATAATCTTTTGACCCTATTTCCCAATTAATATATCTTTGCTCTATGAATACTGATTATCAAATACCTGAACCCTTTTTATTTAATCCTATCAAGCACCATCTTGGATTCATAAAAGAATTCATTAATATTAATATTGATAAACCTGTCACTGACATTCAAGGACTAACCAGGGAGCTTAAGCCTCTTGGGACATCTGTAATGGACATCTATACAGGTTCATTATCGATCGGAACGATTTGTTCCGAAACTAAAGAATTTCTGAACGGGAAGAACATTTTAAAAAAAGAGGTTTACTCCGAATGGGCAGGGACAAAGATGGATTGCTACAAAATAATACCATTATCAGACGGTTCCCAATGGACCTTGAAGTTTCACGACAATCCTCAAAGATTTGTACATATTTTTCCTGCGCGCAACAGCCAGCATACATTCAGAGTAAAATCCAATACACTCAAATCAGCATTGATATACAATATTATCATAGGAAAAGATCTCGTTACAAGTGATGACCTAAATAAGGTTAGGCCTCTTTTAAATCTGTCTCCTGTAAAAGATGCGATAGATACTGAAGCGATTCTGGAAATGATTGAAATTCTTCGGGATTGAAGACGAAATCCTTTAACCACAAAGGACTTCACAGAGGACCAAGGAGAAAATCCGTTACACACATTGAATTAGGATAAACCCACTTCTTGTTCCTTCAGGAGGGGATCTGAATGAAAAATTCTTCGCGTGCTTTGCGTTCTTATCCACCGAAGCTTAAGTGGAAGTGGACTTAGCGTGCTTTGCGGTTAAAAAAGTATTTAATTAGTTAATATAATATCTAATTTTACGAATGGTAATTTCTAAAAAAAAAATCTATGAATAAAATGAACCGCAGGACACTATTGAAATATGCCGGTACAGGAATAGTCGCTGGAGTTCTTTCTGGGTCCATTGGGAAGGTTATGTCAACAACCCTGCCCGGTACCGGAGAGGTTTCCTCAGGCAGGGGCTTCACCGGGAAAATTCCTTTTTCGTTAATTATTGACGACGGATCACCAGTGGATCCGCTGTTCTATGAGCTGCCGGGATATGAAACTCCATTCCTCGTTCCAGCAAAGTTTACAAAACGAGTGGCAGATACTTTTGACAGGTTTGACCTCCGCGGGAAGTTTACTATCATTCCGATGCCAAGTTGTCTCGGGCGTATTGACCAGTCCCTCAAACGAGTACCACAGGATCACCTGCTTGAGTTTCTGAAACTTATGCGTGAACGGGTCTCTCCACGGTTTGATATAACTCCCGAGTTTCTTACCCATTTAAGTTCTTACGATCTTAAGACCGGTAATTACCGGCGCCATATGTACGAGGATACATGGATCACACAGGCATCAAAGGAAGAGATTGTGGAGTATTTTTCGCTTGCCTTCCAGATTCTCAGGAATGTCGGAATTGAGGCCACCGGAATTACATCACCATGGGTCTCAGGCATAGATGTAGAAGATAAATATGCCAAGGCGCTGGCTGATGCACAATGGAATGTTTTTAAACGCAAACTGACATGGTACTTCCTGTATGCCGCATCTGATACTGAGAAACCTTATCAATGCAATGTGAAGTATAAAAATCCTGAACGGGATCAGGTTGTAGTTAGTGTACCTGCAAATGCCGGAGACATTTTCTGGTCTATGGACCTGCCAACACCTAAAGAACGTTTAAAAATGATCAGGGATGGTATCGACAGGCTGGTATCACCTGACGGAAAAACCGGAAGGATACGCCAGTTAATAGATTCAGGTTATCCTGTAGTTGTGGTAACACACTGGCAATCGCTCTACACACAGGGTACGGAGCTTGGTTTGGAAGGGCTGACTGCTCTTGCAGAACGGATACAAAAGGTCTACGGATCAGGCTTTGAATGGGTAAAATGTTCCGAGATCGCCAGACGTTATGCTGAGTCACAGGCATTAACTCTGACATCAACAGTGTAAAATCCATTCACCTTGCTAATCTTTGGTGAATGGATTTTTTTTAAACAAATAAGGGTCCAGGAGATCATGTGGAAAAAAATTGACTTTAGTTTAATCAAAAATCAAATTAGAATAAAAGAATTGAAAAAATTACGGTGAACTTTTATCAGTGTATTTTGTTATAATTTAGAGACTTGTATCATTTGGATAAACAAGCAGGGGGCAAGGATTTGTATTCAGGAGGAGACCAAATATGAATTAATAATTTGATAGTTTAATAATTTATAACAATTCTTAAATCAAATACCATGATTAATACTTCAGAAATTGCACCAGACGTTTACAGAATCTCGGTCTTTGTACCGGAAATTAACTTACAGTTCAATCATTTTCTCATTAAAGATGATGAACCTATGCTTTTTCATGCAGGCATGAAGCAAATGTTCCCATTATTATTGGAAGCCGTTAGCAAAATAGTTCCTCCATCACAAATCAGGTGGATTGGCTTTAGTCATTTTGAGGTTGATGAATGTGGGGCACTTAATGATTGGCTGCAAGCAGCACCTGATGCCAAAGGAGTTTGTAGTGAGGCATGTGCTCTCCTCAATATGACAGATTTTGCTTTAAGACCGGTTCTTGCTATGAAAGACAATGCTATCCTGAAGACAGGTCAATATACTTACCATTTTATTCGGACTCCGCATCTGCCACACGGCTGGGATGCAGGAATAATGTACGAGGAAACAAATAGAACTCTTTTGTGTTCCGATTTATTTCATCAAAACGGAGATGTGGTTGATTTGACCGATAAAGACATTTTAGGTGCATATAAAAACGCCATTCTTCAATATGAAAAGGGACCTTTATTGGAATATACGCCCTACACCCGCAATACGTCTAAATTGCTTAATACCCTCGCAGAACTTAAACCAAAAACATTAGCAACAATGCATGGTTCTTCCTTTTATGGTGACTGCCATAAAGCTTTAATTGACCTTAACTTAGTGATGAAAGAAATTTGGGGGAATTAGATATTCGGGTTTCTATCTTTATTTGTTTTCTATTTTATAATGACATGGACTACTGATTCTCTTCCGGGTAATTTGTCTGAGCTTCGGGATAAATGGTGGTCCTTTCATATAAT
>JADGPU010000105.1 GCA_017882305.1 Bacteroidales bacterium
CTTTAGCTGCTATAAAGAAACTACAACCTATTTTGAAACTTAGGGGACCCAACGGGATAAAACTTAATACCCTGGAGAGAAGACTCATGAATTCTGCAACAGGTATAAAGGGGATTGATGAATTAAGAAAACTTTTTGACTATCTGAAAAATGTAAAACTGACTACCAGGGTTGAATTGGATCTGACTTTAGCACGTGGGCTAAACTATTACACCGGAGCAATTATAGAAGTCAAGGCAATCAATCTAGGGATTGGAAGTCTTTGTGGTGGAGGTCGTTATGATAATCTTACCGGAGTTTTTGGAATGGAAGGAGTATCGGGCGTGGGAATTTCTTTCGGAGCCGACAGAATATATGATGTAATGAATCAGTTAAATCTTTTTGATGATTTGAAGGGTTCATCAACTGAAGTTCTTATTGTTAATTTCGGGGAGAATGAAACAAAATATGCTCTTAAAATCCTTGATCAGTTGCGTGTGATGGATGTAAAATCAGAATTGTACCCTGATTCGGCAAAACTAAAAAAACAGCTATCTTACGCCGATTCAAAAAAGATACCTTTTATAATTATAGCCGGGGAAGATGAGATTAATAAAAACAGTATAACAATTAAAATAATGTCCTCGGGAGAACAGAAAAATATGCCTTTGAAAGAACTCAGATCATTTATTAAGAATGAGATAAGTTATCTAAACCTAAAAATTTCGACCCGGCCTTAATCTCTGTTGTTGCTTAACATTCTGTAGCTCATTAAGAAGCTGAATTTTATACTGATTTTCTGCCTGGTAATACAATATTACTTTTACCGGAGGTAATACCTCCTTTAGTTTCTTGTGAAACGCTACTGCAAGATTTGACTCCTGTACAAGACAATCAACGTATTTATCTCCCATTTCTTCCAGCTGATTGTCACTTAGTGAACTTTCGTTTTGATTAAAGTTCCTGTTGAGTTTCAGTTTTTCCCGTTGTATAAGATTCCTTTGACCCTGATAATCATTATATACCGGCCAGAATTTTTCTGCCTCCTCTGAAGTCAAATTCAGTTTCTTTGTAAAGAATCCGATTTTATAATTATTCAGTTTTTCCAGATTTGTATTCTGTGCTGATAACCTGATAACCGGAAACATTAATATTATAAGTAAAAAAATAACTATTCTTTTCATGGTTTCGAACTTATAGTTGTTCATAAATATCATTTAATTCAACATTTTCATTTAATAGATAATCAATTATGTCCTTTTTGCTTACATCTGGCCCTTCCTCATAAAGAATAAGCGATGATGCATCTTCTTCAAGCGATGAAAGGTCTATATCATTTATGTAAGAATCAGGATTTATCTCAAGCAGGACTTCTGAAACTTGTGAATTAATTTTGACAGCGGTCAAAAGCTTTATTGCTGTATAACTGATAAGAATTAAGCCTGCGATAGAAGCTGCTATGAGAAGATTAGTTCTGAATCTGTTATATATACTGACCTTTCTGACTTCCTGGTCAATTCCCGATGTGACAGAAATAATTTTTCTGTTTACCTCTTCAAAGTAGTTATCAGGTACTCTAAAAGGATTTTTTCGCGGTATGTCATTTAACTTTTTCATTATTTATTTAGATAGTTAATTATCAGGAAGGTTTAATCGTTGACTATTATTTTTTCAATTTTCTTTACAGCATGGTGATAAGATGCTTTAAGAGCGCCTTCTGAGGTTTTTAGTACTTTGCTCATTTCATCATAAGTCATTTCATCAAAATATTTCAGATTAAAAACAATACGCTGTTTCTCAGGAAGTTGCAGAATTGCATTTTGGAGCTTCAATTGTGCTGCATCACCATCAAACCAGGCACTGCCTTCCTGAGAACTAGCAAAACAGGTACCTAAATCATCGATTGAAACTGTGGCATTTCTTTTTCTTTTATTAATTAATGCAAGAGCTTCGTTGGTTGCAATTGTATAAAGCCAGGTATAAAGCGAACTTTCACTCCTGAAATTCCCAATGCTTTTCCACACATTGATAAAAGTGTTTTGAAGGGCATCATCAGCATCTTCGTGAAGGATTACCAGCCTGCGGATATGCCAATAAAGTTTCTGGCTGTATTTCTCAACTAAAAGCCGGAATCCTTTATTCAGATCTGTCTTTAGTAATTCGGATATGTTATCGTCGGGCTGAATTTTATTCAATTTCAATAATGATTTTCTTCTTAGATTGAAAGAATGTTAAAAGGTTTAAAGGTAGTAATGGTGATTGATTTGAAAAAATCAAATTGTGTATGGGAAAAAGGTTTCATTAACCCGTTATTTCTACCCCCCAACTCCCCCAATGGGGGGCTTATAATTTCCGTAGTTTTTTAAAAGTCCCCCAAATGGGGGATATAGGGAGTTGATATAGATATTGAATTATCACCGGAATTGTGATAAATTTGCTGCGAATCAATTAATCCGGATTACAGATGGCTCTTCAATGTGGAATTATAGGAATAACCAATGTTGGCAAAACGACGATTTTTAACTGTATATCCAATACCAAAGGGGAAGCAAATGCCTTTGCATTCAGCGCAACAAAGTCTAATATGGGAATTGTACAGGTTCCAGATCCAAGGCTTTATGAGCTTGAAAAACATCAGGTTACTGACAGGATCGTTCATACCACAGTAGAGATCGTCGATATTCCCGGATTGGCGAGAGGTTCTAATAAGGGGGAGGGAGTAGGTAATAAATTCCTTGGTGATATCAGAAATACAGACGCATTGATTCATGTATTGCGATGCTTCGATAATGAAGCCCTGCCACATATCGATGGTTCTGTTGACCCGGTGCGTGACCTTGAAACTATTGATCTTGAGTTGCAGGTAAAAGATCTCGAGTCGGTCGAAAAAAAGATTGAACGACTTGAACGGGCTGTTAGAGCAGGTGATAAAGACGCAAAACATAGCATAGATGTCCTTCATCTTTATCGCGAACATTTTGAAGGATTCAATAATGCAAGAACACTCAAAGTGAAGGAAGATGACAAAAAATATGTGGATGATCTCTTTCTTCTAACCATGAAGCCAGTAATGTATGTTTGTAATGTTGATGAAAAGTCTGCTATTACAGGTAATAAGTATGTAGAAAAGGTTAAGGAATTTCTTAAAGAACGGAATGCTGAAATTCTGGTAATAGCGGGCGCAATTGAAGCAGAAATAGCAGAACTCGAAAATAGTGAAGACCGTCTGGCATTTCTTAAAGATGCAGGGCTGGATGAACCCGGTGTTGATAAACTGGTAAGAGCAGCCTATAAGATGCTGAACCTGAAGACTTTCTTCACTGTTGGACCCATGGAGATACGGGCGTGGACTATTAAAACCGGCATGACTGCTCCAAAAGCTGCTGGTGTCATTCACAGCGACCTTGAAAGAGGATTCATCAGAGCTGAAGTTATGAAATATCTCGACTTTATTTCACTCGGCTCAGAGCATGCATGCAAGGAAGCAGGGAGATTTTATATAGAAGGCAAGAATTATATAGTCAATGATGGCGATATACTTCATATAAGGTTTAACGTGTAAAGTCCTTATGGCCGAGCGATTTCTGATAGTGATATTTATTTCTGCGTTATCTGCGTTGAGGTGCTTTTCACAGATAATAACTCCTGATGACAAACTCCGCCAGATTATCAGTAGTGATGGACAGGTTGAAGTTACACTTCCGTATACAGATAAAAAATCTGTTGAATTACTTACAACTAATGTTTCAATTTTATCAGTAAAAGATAATGTTATACATATAAGTCTGTCACAGCTGACTGTTGAATGGTTTATCCTACAAAAGTTTGATTATAAAATAGCAGAGAAGGTTGATAATAAAGGTGTTATTTCAGCAATGAATGTAAATCAGGCCATGGATTGGGATACGTATCCTACATACACTCAGTATGATTCCATAATGCAGAGTTTTATAAAACGATACCCTTCATTGTGTCACCTCGATACAATAGGTACAAGTGTGAATGGGAAACTGGTCCTTGCTCTCAAGATATCTGACAATGCAGCTGTTGATGAAGACAAACCTGAAGTTTTTTACTCATCAACAATGCACGGTGACGAGATAGGCGGCTTTGTTCTGATGCTTCATTTTGCTGATTATCTTCTTAAAAATTATTCGTTGAGCAACAGGGTGAAAAACTTAGTAGATAATCTTGAAGTCTGGATAAACCCTCTTGCAAATCCGGATGGAACATACGGTATGGGAAATACAATCAATTTCCCTAAACGTTATAACGCAAACGGTTACGACCTTAACAGGAATTTCCCGGATCCTTTCACCCCAAATACTGTGAAACAGAAGGAAACTCTTGATATGATTAAGTTTATGAGGAAGCACAAATTTGTTCTCTCAGCAAATTTTCATTCAGGATCAGAAGTTGTTAATTACCCGTGGGACCGGTGGCTTTCAAAGTTACATGCAGATGATTCCTGGTTCAATGCTATCAGCCGGTCTTATGCCGATACGGCACATTTCTATGCAGGACCGGAATATATGAATTATCTCGATAACGGTGTTACACGTGGTGCCCTCTGGTATATAATTTATGGCGGGAGACAGGATTTTATGACCTGGGAGCTGCATGGGAGGGAAGTGACTATTGAGCTCGATGATCAGTTTATTACTCCGGCAGCTCAGTTAACTCTTTTGTGGCAGAATAACTGGCACTCATTACTCGGTTATCTCGAAAATGCTTTATATGGAATTCATGGGTTAGTCCGCAATGTAAACTCTCACGCTCCCGTACCGGCAAAAGTTTTTATTTCCGGTTACGACGAAGACAGTTCCCAGGTTTACTCAGATACACTTACAGGCAGTTTTGAAAGATTTCTGAATCCTGGTTCATGGAACCTGACCTTCTCAGCTATCGGTTACTGGCCTGTAACCGTAAATAATATCATTGTGACTTCCGGACAAAAAACTGATTTAATTGTAGACTTGTCACCAATTCCCAATGGTGTTGAGACCATAAGTTCCACAATTCCCATACTCCTGTATCCCAACCCGGCAACAAATATAATTAAGGCAATACTCCCTGATGAAACTGCCGGTACAATATATCTCAGGATTATTAATCAGGTGGGTATGCTGATGGATGATTACAATATTGAAGTTGTTCAGGGAATTCCGATCGTAATTAATGTAAAATCCTTATCGGCAGGTATTTACACTGTTGTTTTCACAAACACAGTTAACAAAACTTCTTTCTATGGACGATTCGTGGTTATTAAATAATCCTCTTCATTTGCTTCTGTAATTAAAACAAGTATTTTTGCACCTTACTATAATATAAAGGGGGACCTGTTTTAATCAAGCTTTGGTAAATCTGTTATTAATACATTAAGAATCAGGAGTAAATTATGAAAAGATTTGCATTAATATTTTTTTTGATTATGGTATTTGTAAAATTGTCAGGTCAGGGAACATATCTTCCACCGGATAGACCACGACTTGTAATAGGGATAGTGGTAGAAGAGCTGAAATACGATCAGCTTGAGAAATTCCGGGACAGGTTGGGGGAGAATGGGATAAAAAGACTTATTAATGAGGGAACATACTTTAAAAATGCATCATATGATTATATGCTCACTCAATCCGCTCCTGGTCATGCAACAATCTCAACAGGTGCGGAGCCTTCATTTCATGGAATAACTTCTGATGACTGGTATGTTCCTCTTAAGAATGAACTGATTAATTGTACTAAAGATGTTAGTGTCAATTCTGTAGGCGGGAGTTTTGAAACGGGGTTACATTCGCCGGTAAACCTGCTTGTATCAACATTTTCTGATGAACTCGAAATGGCATCAAACAAGAAAGCTAAAGTTTTTGGAGTCGGTTTAAGAGAGAGTTCCGCAATCTTCTCTGCCGGACATGCAGCAAATGCAGCTTATTGGTTTGATAATACAACAGGAAGCTGGATGTCAAGTTCATATTATATTGATGCTCTTCCTGTTTGGGTTAATGACTTTAACGCTATGAAGTTTTCAGATACATACCTGAATTCTACATGGAACCTGTTAAGACCTGCAAAGGATTATTTTGATTGCCTTCCTGATTCAAACAGTTTCGAAGCCGGGTTCAATAATATCAATTATTTTCCGTACGATCTGAAAAAGTTGAGATCAAAGAATGTATTTAGTTCTAAAAATGATTACTCTTTATTGAGGGAAACACCATTCGGCAATTCTCTTACTACTAATTTTGCTATAAGGCTTATGCAAAATGAGCGTTTAGGTAAAGATGATGTAACAGATTATCTTTCAATTTGTTATTCTGCAACAGACTATATTGGTCACAGGTTCGGACCGTCATCAGTAGAGATGGGTGATGCCATTTTTCGTCTTGATGATGATATCAAGAATCTTCTAACATTCCTGAATGATAGTATCGGCAAGAAGAATGTTCTGATCTACTTTACCGCTGCTCATGGTATTTCGGAAATACCGGCGGTTCTGGAAAAGAACCGGATCCCATCGGGATATTTTCAGCAGAATCAGGCATTACAGTTGCTGAGAAGTTATCTTAATGCAGTATATGGAGAGGGAAACTGGGTAAAAGGTTATTCTGAAAGACAGGTTTTTCTTAACAGGACTCTGATTGAAGATGCAAGGCTTTCACTCGATGATGTACAGAAGAAAGTAGCCCGTTTCCTGGTTCAGTTTACAGGTGTTCAGGCTGCATATCCTTATTCCGCATTCGAGGCTAACGACTTTGGAAATGGAAATCTTAAAAGGATCATAAATAATTTCAGTCCTCAACGATCAGGAGATGTTATTGTTATATTAAATCCTGGATGGGTTGAAAAAGAAACCGATTATGTGACGAATCATAATTCACCCTATGAGTATGATTCTCATGTTCCGTTGATCTGGTATGGCTGGATAGTGAACAGGGCGAGTGTGACCAGGCAGGTGAACATGACTGATATAGCTGCTACATTATCAATACTCTGCAAGGTGCCTTATCCGAATGCCTGTACCGGGGAGCCAATGTTTGAGTTGTTCAGATAAATTTATTCCGTATATTGCAGGCATCCGTTAGCAACCCGGGATTTTTTTCACAACCATTACCCAGAATAATAAGATCGGCGCCGGCATTAAAAATACCTTCAATCTCATCTTTATTTATTATCCCGCCACCAACAGCTAACGGAATTGAGATATTTTGTCTGACTGTTTTGATAAGATTGAGTGGAACCGGGTTTGTTGCACCACTGCCTGCTTCGAGATATATCATCTGCATACCAAGCATCTCTCCTGCAAGTGCGGTAGCAACTGCAATTTCGGGTTTATCACAGGGAATAGCTTCGGTCTGACTGATATATTCAACAGATGTCTTTTTTCCGCAACTGATAAGTATGTACCCGACTGATACAAGTCTTTCTTTGACATTTTTAAGATAAGGTGCTGCAATTACATGATTACCAATAAGTAATTCAGGATTGCGACCTGAAATAAGTGATAGAAGCAGGATCACATCTGCTTTAAGAGTAAGCTGAAGAAGATTGCCCGGGAAAAGTACTACAGGAATTGAACAAAGCTTCCTGATTTCGTTTATAAGATTGTCAATACTGGTAAAGGTGAGGCTGCCACCTGCAAAAATATAGTCTGTTTTGCTCTCATTTGCAGTTCTAAGAATGTTTTGAAGTGAATCTCCTTTTGCTTTGTCGGGGTCAAGAAGCAGAGCTATACTCTTTCTGCCTGGGAAATTATTTGTTTTCATAATTTTTTTTTGTCCATACTATAGCGTAATTATCATACTTTGAATAGAACAGTTCAAATGATTCATTTATTTTATTAGTGTGAACGTGTCCCGTGATCTCTCCTGCTTCCCTGACTTTAAAAGGTACAATTGTAATATTGTTTCTTATACTTATTCCCTCTTTGTCGCAGATTTTATAAAGGGCCTCTTTTGCACACCAGTGAATATACAGGTGATACCTGCGCTCTTCCTGTTCTTTTGTGACTTTTTCCTTCCTGTTAATAAATTTAAATGCAAGAGCTGCAATATTTGAGCTCATATACTCAAGGTCTATTCCAACCTTCTCATTTGTGCTTAACAGGATTGCTGTAAGCTTATGTGAGTGGGAGATACTTATAAACCTCGAGCCATCAATAAGGAATGGCTTGTTATTTTTATTATAAACGATCTTGGCATCCCTTCCGATCAGCTCAGAGAGTAATGCCCTTACACTTAGAAATTCAAGCTTCCTTGAGCTACTGCTGAATCCTTTATATTTCTTTTTTTCATCATTATCAAGTAAGATAAGGTCGAGAAGAGTATTCAGATCTTCTTCTATTTTCCACACCCCCAGGATGGAGAACTCATTGAGATAATGTTTTGTAATACAACCCATTGATAGCTATCATGTGTTATTTTTTCCACTTCAGAGTTTCAATCAAATGCATGATATCCTCTCTGAAAAAATCAATTACGGGGGCCAATGAATCTGCATTTGGCTCAGAAGCAAAATAAAGAGATCCTCTCAGGTAATGGCTAAGGCTGTCCGTAACATAAAACTCCACAGCCGACGCAGTATTCCCTTTTAAATCATATAAAATACCATAAACTTTATTGTCATGATTGCTGAAGACCAGTTCTTTAATTGCATCAGCCTTAGCTACATGGTATTTAACGTTGAGATCATAGCTCTCATCGAGAAGACTGTCTAAATCATTGTTAACATCTTTATATGTGAGATAGATTTTGGCTTTATATGATGGGAATTCGATATTAAACCATCCCGGGTCTGAACCGTGCTCCCGCTGAAAAGTGAGACGCCCATATGCCGGATATTCAAATGATAATGGAATGTTCAGGTTCTTTTCGCTATGTTCATTGAATTGAACATATTGACGTTCAGGGAGATCGATTCTGAAATGACCCCTGGGTTTTGGAACATGAACATGCCTGCAACTATAAGAAGCACTTATGAAGATCAATATTATTAGGATTCTATTCCTTTTTATTATCACCATCATCTTTATTAATTTCGACACGAATCTCCTTTATCCTTCTTCTATCAGCAGATTCGATTCTGAAAACAAAATCCCCGTATTTGATTATCTGGTCTTTCTGTGGAATTTCTCCTGTCAGCTCAAGGATGAGTCCGGCAAGTGTTTCAGACTCTCCTCTGACTTCTTCAAAGAGATCTTCTTCGATATTGAGCACCTTGCAAAAATCATTAAGTAAGATCTTGGCTTCAAAGATATATGTCCTTTCATCCAGTTTACGGAAGAATAACTGATCTTCATCACTCTCATCAGATATCTCACCGACGATTTCTTCCAGGATATCTTCAAGTGTTACTATCCCCGAGGTGCCTCCATATTCATCGATGACTACGGCCATATGGATCTTCTTAGTCTGAAATTCTTTAAGAAGATCATTTATCTTTTTTGTTTCAGGTACGAAATAGGGTGGCCTCAGTAAAGCCTGCCATTTGAAACCTCCCGGGTTATTTGTGTAAGGAAGAACATCTTTCGCATATAGAATTCCTTTAACAGAATCGAATGAACCTGAATAGACAGGAATTCTTGAAAATCCGGAACTGATTAATATTGGGACTATTTTGTCAAATCCCGATTTGATGTCAATTGCAGTTACGTCAGTTCGTGAGCACATTATAGCGCTCACATTGATATTTCCGAAATTGACAATTCCTTTAAGTATTTTTTCATCTTCAGTAAAGTCGTCAGATGTCAGTTCAAGAGCGTCCGACAGGTCAATCATGCTGATGTTCGATCGCTTTGTTCCTGTTCTCTTTTTCACGAATGAGGAAGAGAAGATAAGCAAAGAAGTAACAGGCTTAAAGATTTTTTCCAGAACAGTTAACTGGTAGGCCATAAACAGAGCAATTGTAATATGATTTCTTGAAGCGTAAACCTTTGGCATTACTTCGCCAAAAAAAAGCAGGAGAAAAGTTATTACAACAACATTTATTATGAATCCCAAAACAGGTGCCGAACTGAAATCAAACATTCTCAGGCTGAGAAATGCAGCAAGTAGCACTATTGCTATATTTATAGTGTTATTTGCAACCAGCACAGTGCTTAGCAGTTTTTCAGGGTTGTTGTACAGTCTCAGGACTGCTTTTGACTTTTTGTCCTTGTTTGTTTTAAGATATTCAATATCCTCAGGTCTGAAAGAAAAAAAAGCGACTTCAGAGGCAGACATGAGCGCTGATCCAATGAGAAGGATTATAATTACCAGAATGCCAATAACTATTTTAAAGTCAGGGGTATTGATGCCGATTCCTGAAAGTATTATTAAATATGATAGTGGATAATCAGGTTCCAACTGGTTTCTATTAATAAAACTATCTAAAAAGGCAGATCATCTTCATTCTGCGCATTGCCGGGCTTGCTGTCGATACCAAAATCCTCATTGGGTGTATTGGCTTTTTCGGACCAATTCTTGTCATTACTTTCATTGGATGGCTGATATGAAGCAGGAGGTTCATTTACCACCGGCCCGGAGATTCCTTGGTCGTGCGCTTCAACTTTTGGACTATCTGTTTGTGCTGAGGGAGTGCCATGAGCTTGTTTTTTCTCAAGTAATAGGAGAGTATCTGCAAGTATTTCAGTTATATACTTATTAACCCCGTCTTTATCTACGTATGACCGGGTTTTTATTTTCCCGACAATATATACCTGGGAACCCTTTTTGATGGTTTTTTCGGCTACTTCGGCCAGGGCACGCCATAAAACAATATTATGCCATTCTGTTGAAGTTATCGTTTCGCCTTGTTGATTTGTGTAGGTCTCACTTGTAGCAAGTGGAAAGGTTGCTTTGGCGACACCCTTATCAAAATAACGTACTACCGGATCTTTTCCGACATTACCGACAAGTATAACTTTATTGATTGACATATAGTTATATATTAATTATTTATTCAATTTCCGGATTGTAAAGTTAATAAAAAAACCACTTTCAGCAACCATCGTCCCGATTAATTGATTAAAATCCAATCGGTCAATATTTTACTAATTTTCCAATAATTTGGTTTTTGAATGGAAATTATAAGAGATTTTTATCATCAGTTATCTATTTCATTGTATTTAAGGCATTAATAATACCTCAAAAAAAAAATTATTATGTAAGTGTTTCTATTTAAACAAATAATATTTTTATATTTGCACAGTTGAAAAAACGAAGACTCAAAATAATTTGTTGAATTTTAAACTTCAAGAAAAATGACTAAAGCAGACATTGTTAATGAAATTGCCAAGAACACTGGTATTGAAAAGGTAACAGTACAAAAAACTGTTGAAGCCTTAATGGAAACTGTAAAAGATTCTATGGTAAAAGGTAGTAACGTTTATCTTAGGGGTTTTGGAAGCTTCATCGTAAAGAAAAGAGCCAAGAAAACTGCAAGGAATATTTCCAAGAATACAACAATCATTATTCCTGCCCACAATATTCCAGCTTTCAAACCGGCAAAATCTTTCATAACCAAAGTAAAATCACACGTTAAGAAATAATTCTCTATGCCGAGCGGTAAGAAAAGAAAGAGACATAAAATGGCCACTCACAAACGTAAAAAACGTTTGCGGAAGAATAGACATAAGAAGAAGTAACAGATCAGTAAGTGGTCGTCATCAAATATAGTAAACCTAAAGGTCTGATGGTCTTTAGGTTTATTATATTAGTATATCGGATGTGGCGGATAATATATTAACTCAGATTAATATAGTGAAGTGGTAAACAAGGATTTAATCATTGATGTTGGTGATTCCGAGGTT
>JADGPU010000178.1 GCA_017882305.1 Bacteroidales bacterium
ATTTGTAAAAAATGAGATAAGAAAAACCTTCAAAAGAAAAGATCCGGAATTTGAATAAACAATCAACCACCCCGGCCGGTATCAGCATTTGTATCATAACTAAAAAGTGGTCCGGCCACCCCTCCTTCAAAAGGAGGGGAAATGTATCAGACATATATTCAACACTTTACATTCTGTTTTGTACTAAACTCTCTTACTATTTTACTATATTTAACTCCTTAGGTTGACGGCTATGCCCCTGGAGGAGGTGCCGCGGAGCGGCAGAGGGGTATTACTGCCGTAACAGATTCCCCCATGGGGGATATGCCGCGAAGCGCAGAGGGGTGTTACTCTACTTTCCTATAATATAATTCGCTGGTAATTGTATTACTTCACCAAACTGGTAAATCAGTTTCCTGGAATCGAATAGTTTTTCTGAACCGAGACTTATTTTTATATCCACAACGTCCGGAACCCTGTAAAATAATTTATCATATTTTTTGGCTTCGGATCTTGTCTGAATTCTGTTAATAACTGTAAGACCTCTGGTTTTCTTTTCCGGGATTAATTCCACTGTAACGGGTTTTCCTCCCTTCATAGTTCCCGTAACTGGACCAGTCAGATCAGAGAATTGAAACAAAGTAACAGGTTTACCAATCATTGTCTTCTGAGGTATAAGCTGATATGAGAAGCTAAATGTTTCTTTTAAAGTTTTACCTGTAAAAAGTTCCGTATAGGCCTTTTCGAGACGGTTTATTTCATTAATGGCAGCATCGCTTTGAGGAAAAACATTTGCCTCACCCGTAAGAATAAGATGCTTCCCATCTCTAAGCTCCATCAGTCTCTTTGCGGCCTTTTCAGCCAGTTGGTCAACTGCAAGTTTTCTTTTCTTTTCGACTATATAAGGTACCCTGACAAAGGATGAATCGACATTCATGCGCTTATAAGCTGTATCACGTTGCAACTGGAAGTATTCATCCGATCCAAGATCAAAGGAATGAGATTGCATAATGCCGGATTCGTTTATGCTGCCCTGCTTTTCAGCTGAATTATATATTGCAGGATTAAGATCGAGAATAAGTCCTTCCTTCCTGAGAGAGAGAACATTTGTCTGGAATAGCGATGTACTCGAAATTACATAAAACTCAGAGGGATCTAATTCATCACGAGTTTTAACAGTTATACTCTCAACTGACCATGATTCACTTTCGTTTTTAATAACATCGGTCAGACCAAGCAGATCGCCTGCAAATTGTGCATAAGGACCTGGCTTTTCAATAGTCCTTTCCATATCAACGACGACAGTAAATACTGTCCTGGGAAGACCATATACTATACCCGCATTCCTCAATGCTGCAGAATCAGATAGCGGTAATATAACGCTATTTGAATCAGTAAGTTTATTACTTGAAGCGCATGAAAAGGCTAGTAATAATATTATCAATAATGTGAATAGTCTGATAGTAGTTTTCATATGAATAAATATTTGTCCGAAATTTAATTTTTCCATTTTTGTGTTGATCTTTTCGTTTTTCTTGTCAACAGTTCAAAGAATCTTAGATGTATGATTATTGGGAGCCCAACTCAGTAGGGCGTGGCAATCCTTTTATCTTTATTTTTTTGTCTTATACCTTAGCCTTAGCCTTAGCCTTAGCCTTTATCCCTTATCTTATTAAACGCTTTACCAAGACATTTAATTATATCCGAAGCAATAATTGATTCATAACATAATTCTTCAGCTGCAATATCACCTGCAAGACCATGAAGATATACACCCAAAACTGCAGCATTTTCAGGTGCGTAGCCCTGTGCCAGCAAAGATAGTATTATTCCTGTCAGTACATCACCACTTCCGGCTGTTGCCATACCAGGATTCCCGGTACTGTTAAAAAACACATCTCCGGCAGGAGTAGTGATTGAAGTATGAGCGCCTTTAAGAACAACTGTGCATTTATACTCCCGTGAAAACTCAATCTGTTTGTTCAACCGAAGGAAACTATTATCTGTTTTACCTGCAAGTCTCTCAAATTCTTTAGGGTGTGGAGTCAGAATTGTTCCCTCAGCGATAAGAGAAAGCCATCCTTTGTTTAAAGAAAGAATATTCAAGCCATCGGCATCTATCACCATTGGTTTTTTACATTTTTCAAGAAGTTTATATAGGGCCTTCTGTGATTCAGGTTCTGTCCCGATACCCGGCCCTATTCCAACTGCACTATAAGAGTCAGTATTTCCAATCTCAGAAAGAAATTTTTCGTTTCTGTCGGGTTCCACCATAGCTTCGGGTAGGGCGCTCTGAACAATTGTCACACCGCAAGATGGAATATGACATGTAATAAGCCCGATACCTGTTCGCAAAGCTGCACCTGCCCCCAGAACTGAAGCTCCCATTTTCCCTGAAGATCCGGAAAACAATAATCCATGACCAAAAACTCCTTTATGATCAAATTTGTTTCTTATTTTAAGCAATGGGACTAATTCATTCTTTTCTAAAAAGTTGTATGGAGAGATCGTATTTCTGATTGCCTTCTCACTTAACCCGATATGAAGTATTATCCATTCTCCAAGATATTCAGCATTTTCCTGAAACATGAATGCCAGCTTTGGAAAATGGAAACTCAGGGTCCAATCAGCTGAAACAATGCTATCAAAGTTATTCTTCGTATTATCATCGCCAAACATTCCTGAAGGAATATCAATTGAAATAATTGTTGCACCTGTATGGTTTATATGTTTTATAACATCACCTGCCAGCCCTTTAACCGGGCGGGTGAGGCCCGACCCGAAAATTGCATCAATAATAATATCTCCTGAAGAGATGACAGGAAATTGATCCGTACCGGTAAGGTATTTAAACGGGACTTTTGTTTCCGATTTCAGACGAATGAGGTTTGTTTTCCAGTCGGATGATGTCTTGTCAGTGAAATTGACATAATATACTGACGGTTCATACCGGTTGGACTCCAGTAACCGTGCAATGACAAGACCGTCGCCCCCATTATTTCCGGGACCAACAAAAACGAAGATACGTCTAGATCTTTCAAACTTCTGAAGATACCATCTGACCACCTGCCCTGCAGCCCTTTCCATCAGATCGATTGAAGCAATAGGTTCCTCATTTATGGTATACTCATCAATTTGTCTTATCTGATCGCTTCGAAAAAATTTCATCAGGAAATTATATTTGTTTCACAAATTTAGGAAAAAGAGCCAGGAAAGCCGGTTTTTTACTTTCAAAAAGATTAATATATTTGTTACAGGTCTGAATCAGGAAACAGGTGGAATAAATTGAAATAAATGGAAATAGCCGACATAGGATAAAGAATATTACACAAAATAAATAAAAAAATGCTAAAGAATCATCCTAAGGGACTGTTGGTTGCCTTTTTCTCAAATATGGGAGAAAGGTTTGGATTTTATACGATGATGGCTATATTGGTTCTTTTTTTACAGGCCAAGTTCGGACTTTCTGCTGACAAGGCTGGAGATATTTACAGTTGGTTTTATTTCAGCATATATGCGCTTGCCCTGTTAGGTGGTATACTTGCTGACTCCACAAAAAAATACAAGCTGGTAATTCTTGCCGGTATCATTATAATGTTTGCCGGATATATTATTGTGGCTGTACCGGGGATGACA
>JADGPU010000179.1 GCA_017882305.1 Bacteroidales bacterium
TTAAGATGGAAGAAGGTCACGTCGATTGGGCAGAAATACAACGTGCACAAATTGAGCAAATGGGGATAGAGAATTATCTGGTTAATCAGACTGAAAGTCCGGTAAGTTGATTCTTCATCTTTTAATCAAAAGAATTCCAGAAGGCTCTGCCACCTGGCAAATATCAGTAGGACAAACAATGCCTCTTATAAACATTAAAACGACAAAGCGTCCAGGATCAGGATGAAATCAATTGCATTAATAGAATCTGAACAAAATACTGACTATAATAATATTGCACAGAGATACGATATTCTTGAAAAAAATGCAGTAACTCTCTGGCGACTTGGGTATGACTATTTGCTCAGGTACCTGAGTCCAATTAGAAATAAATCAATTCTTGACTATGGTTGCGGTAGCGGAACATTCTGCAGGTTTCTCAGTAAATCTAAGGCAATTGTTACCGGTGTTGATATTTCCGAAAACATGATAAAAGTTGCAAAAGAAAGTCATACAGGTGATATCGCTTATTATCAGATTACTTCTGGTAATCTTGACTTTCTACCGGAAAACACTTTTGATTTTGTGGTTTCGAACTTTGTTTTTTGTACGATTTCTACGCGGCAGGAAATAATAAAAATCATGAATTCAATCAATCGTATACTTAGAAAAAAGGGGTCCTTAATTATAATGAATACCAATTGGGATAAATCAAACGGACAGGAATTTATATCATTTAAACTGCAGTACAGCAGGAATTTGTATTCAGGTAAACCGGTAACCGCTGTGATAAAAACAGAACCACCGATAATCTTGAAGGACTATTACTGGTCAAAAGCAGATTATAATGAATTACTGACAGAATCAGGGTTTGAAATTCAAGGTATTAGTGAACCTCTTGCAACAGGAAATCATATCCCATGGATTGCAGAGAGATCATATCCTCCTTACCAAATCATATATGTAAAGAAATAATTATCTCCAGAGGTTCAGCCGCCGGGCTAAAAACAGAGAACAAATATTGTTATTCTCTTTATTCATCAATTAAGCAATGACACAACAAGTTGTAAAAATAAAATCAATAAAGCACATCACACATGATGTATTGCAAGTTGTTACTGAAAAACCCCAACTGCTAAACTTTGCTCCCGGTCAGGCTGCAGAAATCTCTATAAACAGAGAAGGTTGGAAGAACGAAAAAAGACCATTCACATTCACGTGCCTACCAGATAGCGACTATCTCGAATTTACTATCAAAACATATCCTTCGCATAAAGGTGTTACCAACGAACTTCTTCATCTGAATAAAAATGATGAGCTGATTCTGCACGATGTCTTTGGCGCAATCGCTTACAAGGGCGAGGGTGTATTTGTTGCCGGAGGCGCTGGTGTTACCCCTTTTATTTGCATCTTCAGGTATCTTCAGTCAAAAAATGAAATAGGTAATAACAAACTCATTTTTGCCAATAAAACCAAGGGTGATATTATACTCGCACATGAATTTAAAAAATTATTAGGTAAAAATTTCATCAACATTTTATCTGACGAAAAAGCAAATGGGTATGCTCATGGTCAAATCACAGAAGGTTTTCTCAAAGCTCACATTAGCGACTCCACCAAAAATGTTTATATCTGCGGACCGCCGCCAATGATTGATGCAGTAGAAAAACAACTATCAAGCCTTGGAATAGGTATCAGTGCAATAACAAAAGAAGAAATATAATCTACAGAATAATTAATCGCTCTGAATTGCACGATAGAATAATAGTAATTGAAATATCTATTAAATAACATAAAGCAATATGAGAATCGCTATAAATGATATAACTATTAGTTATTCAGATGAAGGAAAGAATGGAACTCCGGTTATCATTTTTATTCATGGCTTTCCTTTTAATAAGTCAATGTGGAATTTACAGGTAAAAGAGCTAAAGGATAATTACCGGGTAATTTCGTATGACATTCGCGGGCATGGTAATTCTGATGCAGGGAATGGGGATTTCTCTATTGAGCTTTTTGTGAAAGACCTGCTCTCCCTGATGGATGCCCTGAAGATTGATAAAACAGTGCTGTGTGGTTTATCGATGGGCGGATATATTGCGTTAAAAGCTATTGAAAACCATCCGGAGCGTTTTGATGCGCTTATATTGAGTGATACTCATTGCATTGCAGATACATCAGAAGTAAAAGAAAAACGGATGAAGGCAATTGAAAGCATTAGGAATAGTGGAATTGAAAAATATGCCGATGAGAGTATTAAAAATCTTTTCGCACCTGAATCTTTCACAACTAGGGAAGAAGAAATTGCAGTTGTTAGGAAAATGATAGTGAAAACTGCTAAAGAATCGCTCTGTAAAACACTTCTGGCTCTATCTGTGCGCAAAGAAACTTGCAGCAAGCTGGCAGAGATAAAGGTACCGGTACTTATTATGGTAGGAAAAGAAGATAAAATCACACCTCCTGCAGCAGCACAGTTGATGCATGAAAAAATAAAAAATTCTTTCCTGAACATAATAGAGCATGCCGGTCATTTAAGCAACTTAGAGAATCCTGGTGACTTCAATGAACATCTAAAGAAGTTCGTTGCATCAGTTTACTAAAAGTATCGTCTAAGTGTAATGGCTACTAATTTAGGAACAACAATAATTTAATATTTAAAACGATGGAAAAATTAGTTGATAAAACAAAACCTGGAACGGCCAGAGCTGAATATATTGAAGTAGAACCAAATGTGCGCCTTCATATTACGGATGTAGGCGAAGGCAGACCTATTGTGTTAATACACGGTTGGCCTTTAAGTGATGAAATGTACGAGTATCAATACAACGATTTGATAAATAAAAATTTCCGTGCAATTGGTATAACATTACGAGGATTTGGCAAATCTGATAAACCTTATGGAGCATATAATTATGATGTACATGCGTTGGATATAGAAAAGGTCCTAAGCAAGCTGGATATTAAAGATGCTGTTTTAGCTGGATTTTCCATGGGCGGATCCATTGCTATCCGTTATTTGTCAACATATAAGGAAGCTCATGTTTCTAAGCTGATTTTATGCGGAGCAGCTGCCCCGATCTGGACACAACGAAACGATTTCCCCTACAATCTTCCCCAAAGTGCGGTTGACGACTTAATCAAATTGAACTACAAGGATCGTCCTAAGCTTTTATCCAATTTCGCAAAGATATTCTCCGCTACTGAAACCTCATTAAATAAAGGAATTGGTAATTGGTTAAATGGGATCGGTTTAAGTGCTTCTTCCCATGCAACGGCTCAATGTTTAATCGCATTACGCGATACGGACCTGAGAGGTGATCTGGCAAAAATTACAATTCCGACATTGATTATGCACGGCAAAAAAGACAAAATATGTTCTTTTGATCTGGCTGAACAGATGAAAGCCGGAATCTCAAATTCTCACCTCATTGCTTTTGAGAATAGCGGCCATAGCTTGTTTCTGGAGGAAACTAATAAGTTTAATGAAGAGCTGATAAAATTTTCAGGAAAATAAGTTGAATGGCCGAAATTGATTTTTTTTAACTTCATGACATTTTGAAATTCTGTTTGGTATGGTCTTTACCGGTTTGTCAGGTTGGCTAAACGGCATCAGGAACATGGAAATTTTCCA
>JADGPU010000180.1 GCA_017882305.1 Bacteroidales bacterium
GACCCAAATATCTGTATAAAGCAACTATTTATGGTTTGATGAATAAACCTGAACTAGAGCATGCCTGTTACGATTCAGCCCGATTGTTCCTTGATAGCAGAATGGTAAATATGCCTGATGATTCGAGATTGTTTAGTTCACTGGGTATTGTGTATGCAGGACTTGGTCTAAAAGAAAAAGCTATTGAAGCAGGGAAACGAGGTGTTGAACTATTGCCAGTTGATAAAGATGCTTACAGAGGTATATCCAGGACTGAAGATTTAGCCCTGATCTATGTTATGGTTGGCAAATATGATGATGCTATTAAGCAAATAAAATATCTCCTCTCAATTCCTGGATTTCTTTCGACTAAAATCCTTGAGCTGGATCCGAGATGGGCACCATTAAGAAATCAACCGGAGTTTAAAAAGATGATGGAAAGCTATGCCGGAAAATAAGTGATCAGTTTACTCCCGGGAATTTGCATTTTATACGAAAAACTCGTTGTAAAGCACAGGGCCCAGGGCGCAGAGCTCAGAGTGAGAATTAGAATGAGTGTGAGGAAATAGAAAGAAAGTGCTCGCTCTCGCTCACACTCTCGCTCTGTTTTTGTACCCCGAACGGACAAAAGTTGCAACCAGTTTGGCGGCCTTCGATTATACGAAATACTCAAGTCACAATCTTTAAAATCCATTAAATCAATATGATAGGATCTAATAATCACCACCGGGGTATGTTTTATGACGGATCAGAACTTTATTATGAAGGGGATTGATTCTGCATTGGTGGACATTTTTCAGAACCATATGAGCAAAATGCACAACAATCTTCCTTTAAAGGTCTTAATAACGATTTACAATTTACACATTCATAGAAATACTTGCAATTATCTGAAGGCATTACTTCTGTTTTTTGAAATCCGCAGACAGGACAAGTAATAGTTGAATATGTTATTATTTCCATCTGTCATTATCTTTAAGTTCTTTATTTCAGCTGCTTCAAGGCCTCTTCTAAATTTTTAACAGGGATTTTGCATGTCTTTTCAACACAGACATAAATTGTAGTCTGTCCTGAAACCAGCTTATTTTCAAGCAGACTCAATGTCCCCTCATTTTTACCACCAAGAAAAATGGCATCAGGAAGATAATTATTTTCCAAAGTTTTCATCATATCATTCCATTCAGGACCTACAATTGCTACTTCGTAAATTGGTTTAATAAAATGAATTCCCAGAAGTGCCCAGTTGGAATAAGAGAAGATATTCTGATATAAATTCTTCTGAACGTTTATCAGCATCTGCTTTGCTTTTTGAATAAATGATTCATTATTGAAATAATTCCCATGCAAAAAAAGATTCATTGCCATTTCAGAATTCGAAGAAGGAATTACATTATCAGAAATTTCCATTTTTCTGGCTATCAGATCAGAATGATTATCAGATGTATAATAAAACATACCTGAAGAATGATCGAAAAAATGCAATATGGTGTAATCTGTCAGTTCATTTGCTTTATAGAGCCATTTTTCATCAAATGTTGCTTGGTACAGCTCAATGAATGCAGAAATCGTAAAAGAATAATCATCAAGTAATCCGGGAACAGAAGATTTTCCGTTTTTGTAATTACGGGTAATTTCATTTTTCCCATTTATTGCATTTCTGGTTAGGAAATCAGCGTTTTTTAATGCTGAATTGAGGAATCTCTCTTCTCCAAATGCTCTGTAAGCATCAACATATCCCTTTAACATAATAGCATTCCAGGAGGTTAATATTTTATCATCGATTCCTGGTTTGACTCTCTTATTACGGTTTTTAAGCATCAAAATACCATCGTTTTCCATCCTTCCCTTAAGCTCCCTAACTGTGATATTGTATTTTTTTGATATTTCTTTATCAAGAGATTTTATGTGTAGGACATTTTTCCCATTTTCCCAGTTACCGGATTTAGTTATATCAAAATAATCGAGAAAGAGAGGAGCTTCCTTCCCCAAGACAGATTCTACTTCTTTTTTTGTCCATGCATAAAATTTTCCTTCTTCTCCTTCACTGTCTGCATCGAGAGATGAATAAAACCCTCCTTCAGGCGAAGTCATTTCACGTTCAATGAAATCCAGGGTCCGATAAACTACATTTTTATATAATGGATTCTTTGTAAGCTGCCATGCATGAGAGTAGAGGCTGACCAATTGAGCATTATCATAAAGCATTTTTTCAAAATGTGGTATATGCCAGTTTTCATCTGTTGAGTAGCGGGAAAATCCACCTCCAATCTGGTCATATATACCACCTTTAGCCATGTTATTCAATGTTGATGTAATAGCTTTTAATGCATCAGGATTTTTACTTAGAGAATAGTAATGCATCAGGAATTCCAAGTTAGAAGGCATTGGAAACTTAGGAGCATGTTTCATACCCCCTTTGTCAAAATCAATATTGGGTTTCAGATTCTTGAAGATACCATCAAGGTCACTATTCGTTAAGACTGTCTTTTCATTTACAAGTATAACATTGTCGATTGATTTTATTCCATTTGTAATGTTATTTGCCTGATCTGTTAATGATAAAGGGTCATTATGTTGTATTTCAATAAAATAATTAAGGATTTTTATCAAATTTGTTTTAGAAAAATATGTTCCAGCAAAAAATGGTTTCCCATTGGGTAAAGCCAGGACATTCAGTGGCCATCCACCGGTACCGCCAATAAGATAAGCTGTATCCATGTAAAGCTGGTCAATATCAGGTCTTTCCTCTCTGTCCACCTTAACAGATACAAAATGTTCATTCATAATGGAGGCAACTGTCGTGTCTTCATAACTTTCGTGTTCCATAACATGGCACCAATGACATGCCGAATATCCTATACTAATGATGACCAGTTTATTTTCTTCTTTTGCTTTTTTGAATGCTCTTTCACCCCATGGATACCAGTTTACGGGATTATGAGCATGCTGAAGCAGATAGGGGCTGCTTTCGTGGATGAGATCATTAGTATATTTATACATAATACTTTGGGTCATTATTTACCTGGGTTTCTCCGCATGTATAACTTAACATCAGGAAAGCCACTATTGTTGTCAACTTTCTTGTTTTCTTGATTCCTGTTTTCTTTTAGATTATTTTTCTTTTTAGAAGCAACGATAAGTCGGTTATTGTGGAAAAACCACCCAAAAAAATCAGTCCTGGCCGGAGTAAATTGACCATGTTCCGCCGGACCATATTTTACTTTTCTTCAGAAGTTCTTAATCCAGATAAACGAACGGTTTTTTAATATCTGAAATACAGGGGAGTATCAAGCGTTTTTATTACCAAAAATCCTTTTAAAATTATTTGGAGGAGAGATCGAAAAGTAGATCCCTGGTTGCAACTCTGCCAAAAAAATCATTTTCTTCAAAAAAAAAGTTGCAACCTTTTTCTTCATGGAACCCATACGACTCATCCTTAGAATTAGTGAGGGTTTCAGGATGTCATAAAAAAAACAAGAGGTCGATTTTGACCTCTTGTGCCGTTTGGTACCCGGAGCGGGACTTGAACCCGCACAGCCGTAATGGCCACAGGATTTTAAGTCCTGCGTGTCTACCATTCCACCATCCGGGCGGAATTAAGTGGGGCAAATTTATAATAAA
>JADGPU010000037.1 GCA_017882305.1 Bacteroidales bacterium
GGCAGAGGATGACATAATTCATAACTCATGTATCCCGAATATCCAATCTCATCCATAGCATGAACAAAAGGACGGTAGAAACCCTCACCAGCGACTTTACCATCTGCACCTCTTTCGTATTCGCCGCCAAAATGCGACAATACCTGCAGATTACCTACAGCCTGAGCCGCTTTATGAATATTTTCCGGGCTCTTATCATCCATGATCGGAACATCGAGCGAAACTTTCAGACTGGGAGAATTTACCTCTTTAACCATACGAAGCACATCGGGATAATCCTTTACAACAGGCTTATGATTCTGAAGCGCCAGAGTAATACCGGCATCTGCAGCGTATTTTGCACACTCTGTCAATCCGTCGCGGACCCACGACCATGTTTCTTCCTCGGTGAATTTTGCGTGAGTGTAATTCCATATGTCTTTTGCTATATCATATTGTGCCAATTGGGGATGCAAAGTAAGGCCAGGCCAGCCCATGAACATCCGTAATGTTTTTGCACCCAGATCTGAGGTCATCCTTATCAGGTTTTTGATATAAAGGATCTGACATTCCCTGTGTTCCGCGATCGGGCTGCTCAAATCATTATTTCCGGCAACCCCATATATCTCAATACCAGTTCCGTCTGCCACCTTTCGCAGTTCTTTACATCTCTGAGTCGGCCAGTCCAAGGGATTACCATGAGGTCGTTTCCCATCTATTTCAATCCCGGTATAACCATATCCTCTGGCTCTTTTAATCATTTCTTCAAGGGACAGAGCTGCTCCCCTGTACCAGACTCCAAGAAATGTGATACTGTACAATCCGACCTTTATGTCAGATTTTTTCTTCTGGTCACCAAAAGAAATAGTATTTAGTCCTGTTGCCAGTCCGGCGGTGGCTGCTAGTGATGTAGCAACAAAATGCCTGCGGTTCATTGAATTACTTTTTTCCATATGTGCTCCTCCAGATTAATAGTCATCCAAGTTAATAGTTTGAAAAATAATATTCAACAGAAAAAGGAAATTTTAATATTCCGGTGCTCTGCACCTGTGGTTATATTTTTCATATTCATCTCTACAAAGATTATGCGGTGCTGCCGCTGTGAATAAGATACATTCGGTGCCTAGTACCAAAATATTTGTATAAATCGGAATTTCTTACACACGCTCTGAAAGAGTCGTAGATGAATACCTCACAGTCTCATTACATTCCGGGATAAGAAGTACCTTCCCTCCTGTCATGTTATTCAGATAGGTATCTATTGCCAGTTGAACTTTATCAAGAGGGAACCTGTTTTGTATTGTAATCTTAAGATCATTCTTAAGTAGTTGTCGGACCCTGATTAAATTACGGACGGTTTTAAGGAGACCTTTGTCCTTCATCCAGTTTCCGAGATAAAACCCGTGAAGCTTCTTATTCTCCAGGAGAAGAGGTCTTAAAGATGGCCCCTGATCGCTTGCTGAAAGATTACCGTATACTATAACTGTTCCGCCGTACGGAAGGGCTTCAAGGATTTGCTGTGTATGACTTCCGCTTATCGGATCCAATGCGAGAGTGGCCTTTAATTCATGTGTCAGTAAATGAAGCTGACCGGTGAAAGCTTTATCAGAAAGCTTTAATACATATTGTGCACCGTCTGCCAGCAGCATATTTGCCTGTCGTTCATCTCTTACTACATTAATGACCGGAATATTATATTTGTTCCCAAGAATTCTGATCATTGTTCCCAGGGCGCCAGCAGCTGCAGAATTTACTATCGCCTTATGTTTATCACTAAGGATAATATCAAAGAATGCAACTGCAGTCATTGGATTTACCAGCAACATTGAACCCTGCTCGTCAGAAATAGCTTTTGGGATTGGGAAGCAATAGGAAGCTGATGTTACCATATATTTAGCCCATGTTCCACTTGACGGATAAACTGCCGAGCATGCTACCCGTTTACCAAGCCATAATTTAGGCAGCATACCTTTACCCGCTGCAACAACCATTCCGCTTCCCTCTATTCCGGGTATAAAAGTCGATAAATCCTGCTCAGCGGAAATACTTCTGATCCTTTGCAGGTCTGAAGGATTTATGGGAGCCGCAGCCATCTTTACAAGGACCTCACCTTGCTTCGGTCGCGGAACAAGGACTGCCCGAACTACAAATTGCCCACCATGATTATTGAGATGAACTGCCTGCATTTTTTCAGGAATTTTCATATTCGTATTTGTCAGTTTTCGAAAAACACCTAAAAAATAATTAAGGTTCAAGATAAGCTCATTCCATGATATAACACTGTATTACAAACATGAAAATGACAGAGACTGTTTAAAAAGGCATTAATTATTTTGATTTCCCTTTGTGCTACTTTGTGTTTTACTTTGTATTACTTTGTGATTAAAAAATTAAAACTTCCATTATGTCACTCACCGAGAAAATTTCAAGCGATCTTATAAACGCCATGAAGGCGAAGGATAAAGTTGTACTCGAAGCAATAAGGGCCGCCAAAACTGCATTTACACTTGCCAGAACCGAGAAAAGCGGGGATACTGTCCTGACTGCAGAGGAGGAACTGAAAATCATTCATAAGTTAGTCAAGCAGAGAAGGGAATCGGCTGCGATATATCAGGAGCAGAACAGACCCGATCTCTATGAAAAAGAGATTATCGAAGCAGAGGTTCTTGAAAAATATCTTCCTGCAAAAATGAGCGAAGAAGAGCTGTTGAATATTATTAAAGGGATCATCGCACGTGTAGGTGCGAAATCACCGGCCGATATGGGGAAAGTTATGGGAGCTGCTACCAAAGAACTGGCTGGAAAAGCTGATGGAAAAGAGATTTCAGCTAAAGTGAAACAACTACTTGGTTCTTAATTTGTATTCCGGAAATAAATTCAATGAACCACAAAGGAACACAAAGTACAGCTCAAAGCAACTCAAAGGGCTCGTGTAGCAGGGAAACCCACTCCTTGTCCCTCCGGAGTGGATTTTAGAGAATCATTCTGTAATGAAGCATGATGCCGGTAAATTTGCACCATTAAACAGATTAGGAGTGGCGGTATTTCTCCATGCAAAACGAACGGCTAGCGGTGCCTTTACTTTTTTAGACTGGACAATTACCTTCTGACCTTTTATTTTTGCCTCAGCAGGATAAAAGACCTTATCCTCACCAGCGATTTCAAAATATGTAAGTTTGTCTCCTGCTGAATGTAATCCTTCACTATGATCAAATGAAATAATGGCTTTGTTTTTATCAATTGTCATTTCTTTATATAGAGGTCCCGAATCTTCAATAATTGCATGTTTATAGTATCTGTTCAGCGCGATGTCAGCCAGTCGTATTGCCGCATCCTGTTTGTTTTTAGGATGGATGTTAAGGGTGTCGCAAATATCGCTCAACACAGCCATTCCTGTATTTGGCACTCCCAAAACCTTTCTTTGGGCATCCCTTACTTCAACTCCTTCAAATGGTCTGCCATATTTGTAAGGTGCTATTTGTGCGAAATAAAAAGGAAAATCATATCCCCATTTGTTTCTCCAGCTTCTAATCAAAGCCGAAAGCATCTCCTTATAGGCATAGGCATTAATAGTATTAGCTTCACCCTGATACCATAGGACTCCTGCGATATGGAAAGGTACTAAAGGATTGATCATGGCATTATAAATCCTTGCCGGTTCAACAGGCCCCCAGGGAACAGGCTTTTGTTTAGATGCAGCCTCACGTAGGAAATCATCTTTCTGAATAACCTCTTCAGGCATCCATGCCTCAGCTGGTGTTCCTCCCCAGCTGGAATTGATAATACCTACTGGCACACCAAGTTCGCTATGCAATTTTCTTGCAAAGAAATAGCCAATGGCACTGAAGGTTTTCATCTCTTCAGGTGTACACACCGACCATCTACCTGCAAAATGATCCTGCGGATATTGTGACGTGGAAGAACAGACAGTAAAAAACCTCATTTCCGGGTAGCTGGCATTTTTTATTTCCTCATCAGCATTATTTATCCCCGATTGGGCCGACATTTCCATATTTGATTGTCCGGAACATAACCAGACTTCACCTATTAGTACATTTTTCAAAATCACCTCATTATAGCCCTTAAGATGAATATTATAAGGCCCACCGGCCGCCGGAGTTTTCAGAGTGATCTTCCATGTTCCCTGATCGCTGGCTTTTACACTAATATCCGCGTCCATCCATTCTGCTTTGACTACAACTGTTTCACCTGTTTTTGCCCAACCCCATAGAATTACATCTGATTTTTGCTGAAGGACCATATTGTCAGAGAATATTTCGGGGAGGGAAATACTTGCTTTCCCCACCTGAAGAAAGACAATCAGGACAACTATTGTAAGTAGAACTCTTTTTAGAATTGTTTTCATTTGGAAATGATTTAGTATAAAAAAAAACGAAAGGATAAGCCCCTGAAAGACTCCTATAAAAATAAATGCCGATATGGCATCTAAATGGGTAGTGGTATTCATGAACCAAATGTAATGAACTTTTCAATTATTAATATTTATACCTTCATTATCCATCTCTGATATTTAGCTAAGAGCTTAGCGAAATTTGTAATTTCGCTTTTAGTATAATGTATTCCCAGACTACATTATATTTACAGCGAAGTTTCAAACTTCGCCTAACCTTTGAAGCAATAAAAATAATGTCGTTTAGAAATGGCAGTCATGCATTTCTAAACGACATTGGTTAACCTAAACTTTATCCGGAAGCTTTATTTGGTACCTTTTTTCACGTAGATGTCCCCCTGCATGTTTTTCATCATCATTTCAGGGCCTCCTCCATTGATCTTTCCAAAAACCCAGTCATCCTTTTTAATCTTATATAAACCAGGTTCGGTGGTCTTATCGATTTTGGCAGGGGTTTTATCAATTTCTATATCAAAATCACTGAACACATCTCCATTATCGGATTTCAGTTTCAGATTAGCTTTTGTATCTGCAGGCAGAGTTACATTCACGTCGCCGTTTAAAGTTGAGAATGCCATTGGTGCTTTAGGGTCAATTGTTTTGAATGTCACATTTACATCTCCGTTCACAGTATTTGCAACCACTGAACCCGAAATATTGGTAAGTGTGATCTTGTCATTAACATTATTTACTTCAAGTTCACCTCTTACATTTTCCACCACGACCTCGCCATCATTTACCGTGCCTATCTGCAGCTTCACATCCTGCGGAATTTTAAGTTCGAGATCAATAACCTTGTTGGGATTGCCGGTATTCACTGTTACATTATTATCAGCCTCCTTCGCGGTAACTTCATAGCTTCCGTGGGTTGATATGCGTTTCATACCGTTTTCAACAGCTTTCGATCCTTCTTCATCTTCGCCATCCCTTGGGGATACATTGATTATGATGTCTTTCCCCTCATAACTCACAACTTTAATTGATCCTGAAACCAGGTGTACTTTTAAAGAGTATGGTTTCCCCGGACTGCTCAATGGCACTGTTAATGTTTCAGTTGAACCGGATTGTGCAAGGGAATTTGCTGCGATCATAAGACCTAGTAATACCAGGCCTGCAATTTTCATTTTTTTCATAATTTTATGGATTAAGATTGTTTTTTAATATATACGTTCCCGTTCAGTGTTTCAAATTTGAATGTTTTGCCTCCTTTGCCCATACGTACAGCAGTAGTTGTATTCAGTTTATACACGAACCCGTCACCTTTCTTTTCCTTAACTTTAGTAACCGAAGCCGGCAACAATTGTACTTCAGGAAAATCGGTATAAAAATCACCGTTCATACTCTTAAAATGAAGGTCAGCTGAAAGGTCTGGCTGATATGTTACTCTGATATTACCATTAATAGTATAATAGGATGATTCATCAGGAGGATTTGTAATGTAATTTACAGAAACATCACCATTTACGGTATGGGCAAAAGTTGTTCCTTTTGCGTTATTAATTGTTATTTCTTCATTCACATTGTTTACGTGCAATGTTCCACTTACATTATTTACAGAGATAATCCCGTCATTTACAGTTGAGATATGAAGGTTCATGCCAAACGGCACCTTGACTGTGAAATCAACACTGTACTGATATTCGATTTCAGAGCGATCATCATTGTATTGCCAGTTTCTGTGAGGACGCGAGTCATAAGGTTCTGCAATATAGACCATTATGGTATCAGTTCTCTCGTCAAAGGCAAGCCTGAATTCCTTTTTACCTGTTTCAAGGTTTTTCTCATCATCTGCCGTAATAGTCTTATCCATTTCGAGAAGCACTTTATTCCCGGCATAGCCTTCCACCTTTATAAAACCTGTAATATTATAAATGAACATGGTACTCTTTCCTGCATCACTGGAAAGCGTGAATTCCTTGCTCATATGCTCTTTAAATTCCCTGGCATTTGCCTTCGGGACGGCATATATGATTCCCAGTCCCATTAAAAGGGTAACTATCGCTTTTTTCATAATAATGTATTGAATATTTGTTTCTAGATCAGTTTTTGAATGCTTTTTTCAATATTCAGTTTAACCATTTGATTCAGTCCTTTTTTGTTGAGCAGTTTCCGCAGGGACTGAACAGAGCTTTTCTCCTGTAATTTTACCATGACGTCTGCTATTGCTGATTGCATAATGGGTGAATCCTGAAGATCTATGCTTCTTACCAGACCTTCACGGACTCTGGGTTCTCCGGATAAATTAACAAGTGCCTCAAGAGTTGAAAGTCTCACATTAACGTTAGGGTCCTCATTTAAAGTTGTAAACAGGGCATCAATTACTTTAATATTAACATTAGTGATTTCATCGGTGTATGATACGGCACGTATACGCTGAGAAGCTGAAGGGTCGTTAAGGAGAGAAAGCAACATTACCTGTTTAAGTTCCGAAACCTGCGACGAAAGTGAATCTATTTGCCTGTTATAGGAAATTGCAGTTTGCCCTGGCTGATGCAGCATATATCCTGCTATCAGTCCGAATGCTACCAGCAAAAGACTGAAAGCTAACCGTTGTTGTGCCTGCATATACCAAGACTCACGAAGTTTATTTATCCATTCACCAATCGGATTTTTCTTTACAATCAATTCTTCCTTATAATGAGAGAGAATAGCATCAAAGTTTGCCCGCATAGATTCTGTAGGCTCAGGTTGAGGGATTTCTCCCATGAGATCCCATACTTTTTTAGCGGTCTCAAATTCTGTCATGCAATCTGCACAACCGGCCAGATGGCGTTCAATCTCACTCCTTTGTGACTGATTAAGATCTCCGGTAAGAAGTAAGGTAAATTGCGCTCTGTAGTCTTTGCATTCCATATTGATTCTTTTAATTCTCAATTTTCAAATAGTTGCTTTTCAGTTGGTTCAACGCACGGTGAACTCTTACTTTTATTGCACCTTCTGTTGTATTCAGTATTTTCGCTATTTCATTATATTTCAGCTCCTGGAAGCGACATAAGATCAATAATTCCCTGTTTTCATTGCTTAATTTTCCCATTGCTGTTTCGAGTGTTTTTAGTTCCTGCTCCTTCTCTAATGGTGCATCTGCATGCTGGTCCCCCTCTATTCTTTCTTCATAATCTTTCATATCAGAATGAGACGGGGTTCTTTTAACTTTTCTGAAATGATCATATACTGAATTTCTTGCTATATGATACATCCACATCTTAAATTCACCAAAACCCATAAATCCTTCAGGGTATTTCAACATTCTTAAAAAAATATTCTGAACCATATCTTCACTTAGCTCCTTCTGCCTTGTCATGTTAAAAAGGAATCTGTACAACTGACGATAATATCGTTCATAAAGCAGCCCCATTTTATCAATGTCACCATTTTTTACCTTCAGCATTAGCGCATTATCCGAGATAGTATCCAAGCTTTGATGTGTTTTATTTCCTTCAATTTATACTGTAAACCCCTCTAATAGTAAAAGGTTACAGTAAGAGTTCATTTTTCCCATAAAGATACTTTTTAGAGTTCAACTTTAAGAAATCAATAAGGGAGTCCCGGAGACCGGAAGTCCCATATAAAAAAATAATCGTCTGTTAAATTTAACAAACGATTAAATTTTAATTAATAGTTAAAAGTACAAAAACAGGATTCCAGTATCTGACTAAACTAAAATTATTACAAGAATAATAATCAGAAGAAGCGTACCACCACCGTACCAAATGTACCCACCATGATGCCTGTTCTCAACATAAACTTGTCGTGTTGCCTTGAGATCTTTTTTTGAATCATTATTTTCTTTATTCAAAAGGTTCGTTTTGCCCAGATTATCTATTTCAGTGCGCCGGGTCAAACGGCTTAATTCCTCATTTGATAATTTATTTTCTCTCGTGTTCGAAGCTGCTGGTTTTTCAGATTCCTTTTTCGGATCAGAGAAACCTGCAAATGCTGTGGTACTTAATACAAATAGTATTAAAAAACCAAGTAACAGATTCTTTTTCATTCTGGAAATTATTCATTATTAGTTAAAATTCAAAGTTACATGTCAAAGAACCGTACATCGTTATATAATTATATAAATAAGTTATATAATTCGTAGACAATTACCTTTTCTCCATCTCTCCCATTTTCACATCCTTTCCCACATCACCTAGCGCGTTGTCAGCCGAAGCTTTAGCGAAGGCTGGCCTTTAATACATTAATTGTCTTGCGGTCTTGCAGTCTTGAAGTCAAATGGTTGTTTTGACTTTTCCATGTCCCCAGAATTTCTTATCTTAGGGAATACTAATTTTTACTACTATGAAAAAATATTTCCTGTTTTTGATCTTGATTGTTCCCATGAGTTCATGGTCATCTCAGGACGGGACATGGCGTCAGCTCTACAATGGTAAGGATTTGTCCGGGTGGCAACAGGTAGGTCCTGGTAATTTCGTTGTTGAAGACGGCCTTCTGAAAACGGTTGGAGGGATGGGGATGATTCTGTATCCTGCTGAAAAATTCAGTAATGCTATAATTCGCGTTGTCTTCAAAGTGAAAGACAATGACTGTAATTCCGGGGTATTTGTAAGAATACCTGAAAAACCTGCTGATGAATGGATTGCTGTAAATAAAGGGTACGAAGTTCAGATAGACAATGGTATCAGGCATGTGGGTGGAGAATATCATTGTACCGGGGTGTTGTATTCCCTGACAAAAGCAATGGCTCATCCTCAGAAAAAACCCGGAGAGTGGAATACTATGGAGATAACACTTGACGGTCAAAGAACTTTAATTTATCTTAACGGGGAAAAGGTAACTGATTTTAAAGAAGGAGATCCTGTACCTCCAAAAACAAGGGATTTTGAACCGGAAAGAGGACCCAGGCCCGAATCAGGTTATATTGGTTTGCAAAATCATGATACTCTATCGACGGTTTATTTTAAGGAAGTTGCTGTTAAACCTTTAAAATAGCCCGGATGTGAAAAGTGTTCTTAGGCCCTTTTAGCCATCATAATCTTAATATTCAATCTAGCACAAAACGATGAAATTATTTTTTGTAAAAATCAGGATGAATCGTTTTCTTCAACAACGATTCATATTAAAAGTATCTCTTCTGTGTTTGATAATTGCCTACTTTCAGATAAACATCTTCTCGCAGGCAATCGATGTCAACAAAAAACTTAGAGGTTTTGATTTATATATGGATAAAATCCTGAAAGACTGGAATATTGCCGGAGCAGGTGTCGGAATTGTATATAAAGACAAGTTGGTTTTTGCAAAAGGATACGGTTACCGTGAGTATGAGCAAAAACAGCCAGTTACACCTAAAACCTTATTTCAGATTGCTTCGAATACAAAACTGTTTACGGCAATTTCTGTTGGAATGCTTGTTGATCAGGGAAAACTTGACTGGGATAAACCGATCCACAATTATGTACCTTCAATTGAGTTTTATAATAATGACCTGAATAATTCAGTCACCATTCGTGACATGCTGTCTCATCGGACTGGCATTTCCCGGCATGACCTGATCTGGTACAAATCTGATTTCAGTCGCAAGGAACTCTTTGAACGTTTTAAATATCTTGAACCCAGTCAACCGCTCAGACAAGGATTTCTTTATAATAATCTAATGTATGTTGGGTCAGGTTACATAATTGAACTACTGAGTTCAAAGACATGGGAGACATTTTTGCAGGAGAACATATTTAATCCTCTGGAAATGAAAAGTACTGTCTTCACTGTAAAAGAGATGGAGCAAAATCCTGATCATGGGGTTCCGTACAATGAGAAAAGGGATACAACACTGTTATACAAGATCCCGATATACGAGGATCAACAGGCGGTAGGACCTGCAGGTGCAATAATTTCGAATATTGAGGATATGTCGAACTGGCTCATAACACTGATGAATAATGGGAAATTTAAAAACAGACAGGTCATTCCGGAGAGAATATTAAAGGCAACTCTTGAGCCGACAGTTGCGCTGCCGAACAGCGGGCTGGAGAACAAAGGATATAAAGAAATCCTTAATTCCTTTTATGGTATGGGAAGGTTCACTTTATCCTACAGGGGGCACTTTATGACAAATCATGGCGGAGCTCTTCCAGGCTTTTATTCTCAGGTTTCTGCCATGCCCTATGACAGCATCGGAGTAATTGTATTTGTTATTGGTGACCAGGGTGCCCCACTTAGTAATATAATACCTTACAACATCTTTGAAAGATTACTGGGGCTTGACCTGACTCCTTGGAGCGAAAGGGGCCTGAAGGATCAGAAAGAAGGTAAAAAGCTAGGGAAGGAAGGACGCAGTAAATCAGGCGCTGAACGAATACCAGGAACCAAATCATCACATCCCCTGACAGATTACGTCGGCCAATATCAGAATCCGGCCTACGGAATTATTAATATTACTCTGGTAGATACCGTATTACAATTTGATTTCCATAACATGAAGCTGCCTCTAAAACATTTTCATTACGACCGGTTTGATACTCCCAATGATGAGCAATGGGGCCTCTGGACACTAAATTTCACAACTAATCCACAAGGCAGCATAGATGCTCTTTATACTTCGCTTGACGAGAACCAGACAACTTTCACAAGAAAAGCTGATGCTTCCTTAAGTGATCCGGGAGTACTTGCAAAATATACCGGGAAATATACCATTGCCGGTAGTTTTATTAATATGGAACTTATTGATAAGGATCTCTATCTGATTGCCCCCGGTCAACCAAGGATTTTGCTGATACCAGTGAAACTACACACTTTCAGAATTAAGGAATTCCCCGACATTAGTATTGTGTTCATTTTAGAGAATAGCGAGGTAAAAGCATTCAAGCAGATCGATCCTTCAGGAGAATATATTGTAGAAAAGCAAAAGTAAGACCTTTTCAACTCACGACTCACGATTCAAGGAAAATCATCATTTCTTATTCCTTGCTTCGTGTGTTGTGTGGTCGTCGGACGCTTATCACCTGAAATACATAATACATTCATCAGAATTCATTCTGCTTAATCAAACTACTAAATGCTAAATTTGATATACCGATTCACAAACTATTAATTGTCTTTAAAATTAATTACCCCATGAATGTTAATCTTACCGCCGCAAGAATAATTCTGTTTCTGATCTTCCTGAGCACATTTTCGCTGAACGGACAAACAAAAAAATACTCCCCTGATGTTGAAGAAAAAATCAGGATGGTTGAGAATAATCTGGCAGGATGGGTGCATACAGGGGACTATGATACCTGGACGCTGGCTGATAGAATGAAAAAATATAATATTAATGGTCTCAGCATTGCTGTAATTCATAATTATCAGATTGAATGGGCACGCGGATATGGCTTTGCAGACGTTTCCGAAAATCGTCCCGTAACTGAAATGACTCTCTTCCAGGCAGCCTCGATCAGCAAATCCCTGAACGGACTAGGGGTATTAAAACTTGTTCAGGAAAAGAAACTAGATCTTAACACCGATATCAATAAGTACCTTGTAACCTGGAAGTTCCCATATGATGAGAAATCAAATAACAAACTCATAACTTTATCCAACTTGTTAAGTCATACGGCAGGACTGACCGTTCATGGTTTCCCTGGGTATGCAAAAGGAGACTCTCTTCCAACCCTCACCCAGATCCTCGACGGACAGAAGCCTGCCAATACAGAGGCAGTAAGGTCAACAGCTGAACCCGGGAAGAGTGTTAACTATTCAGGCGGAGGTGTTACTATTTCCCAGATGATCGTTATGGATGTCACACATCAGCCTTATGATATTTTTATGCAAAAAAATGTTCTTGATCCGCTTGGTATGACAAGCAGTTCATTTAAACAGCCTCCTCCGCAAGAAAAGGAGAAGATACTTGCAACAGGTTATAAGTATGACGGAAAGGAAGTTACGGGCAAGTATCATATCTATCCCGAACAGGCTGCAGCCGGATTATGGACAAATCCAATTGATCTTTGCAGATATATCATTGAGTCCCAGTTATCTTACAAAGGGGAATCTTCAAAGGTGCTGACCCCGGAAATGACCAGGTTAAGGCTTACTCCTATACTCGAGGATGCTGCACTCGGTACATTTGTCAATTCCAGAGTCACAGGTTCTTTGAAATATTTTAATCATAACGGTGGGAATGAAGGATTTCAATGTACCGCTATCGGTTGCCGCGATAATGGTGAGGGAGTTGTGATAATGACTAATTCAGATAACGGATCACTTATTTATGAGGAAATAGCCAATAGCGTCGCAACTGTATATAAATGGAAGGATTATTATCTGCCGGAAATAAAAAAGGTTATTGATGTGGATACATTGGTTCTGGATAAATATGTGGGTAAATACAATCTTGACGGAACAACAGTAACACTTAAGAAAAGCGATAATGGCTTATTAGTAAATGTATTCGGTGCTGTCTTCTGGAATGTATATTTTACCTCCGATAGTGATTTCTTTATAAGAGAGTTCCGGGGTTTTCTCAGATTTCAGACCGATAAGGATAACAAGGTTACAGGTTTCAAATTTAACGGCATGACAGTAAAAAAGATTGAGTAAAGAGTTTTATTTTAAATTAGCATTGCAAATAAACTTTTTAAACAGTTAAATTAGTCGTTGAATTCTTCTACAGGAAACCACTATGTCAAAAGTAATCGCTTTCGGGACTGATAAACAGGCATATTTTGACTTATTTATCGAGTCTTGCAGTCGTTATAGTATTGAGCCCGTCATTCTGGGATGGAATGAAAAGTGGATCGGGTATGGGAAAAAACTAATTGCGATTCGCGAGTACATTAAAAATCTGCCAGCGAAAGAAATTGTAATTATTGTCGATCCTTTTGATGTTATTTTTTTATCTGGCCTTGACGAAATTGAATATAAGTTTAATAAAATCTCCTCAGCTTTTTTATGTGGTGCCCTTAACCTGGGTAAACTTAACGGGACAATTTATAATTATGAGTTCAACAGGACCGGGAAGAAATTTCCCGAAACAGCCACCAATTATAACTACCTGAATACCGGCACATGGATATCGCATGCAGGCTATGCTGAATACCTGATAAATGAACTTGTTGATAAATTTCATATGAATGATCATTCAATGGATCAACGACTTCTGACCGGTATTTACGTTCAAAATCTGTACAATGTGGGTATTGACTGGAGATGTGAAATATTTCATAATCTTCTCTTTAAAGATTTTATAACACGCCGGGCCGACCTTAAGGATTTGAAATTTACAGACAACAGAGTAATTAATACTGCTTCAGGTACCAAGCCTTGTATCCTCCATGCTTCAGGTAATACCAGCATGAAAGAACTTGCATTGAGACTAGGTTATGATCGGGATATTATAGTCCCGGCAAAAAGCATGATTAACTTTACAAAAAAAGCCTTTTTCCATATTGGGCAAATCCTTAAATCATAATTTTTAAATAGTTAAAATTACTTTACATGATCTCTAAACCTTCACTCCTTTTTTGCTTCTTCTCTGTTGTTATACTTTTTGCCTCCAAACAAGCCATTTCTCAAGACAACAACTGGACACAGTTCAGGGGAAACAATCTGAACGGTACGGCAGCAACTCAAAATATTACTCTGAAATTTGATGATTCCAGTATAAAATGGAAAACTAAAATTCATGACAGCGGTTATTCTTCGCCGGTTGTTTATAATAATCAGATATGGGTAACGACAGCGAAACCTGACGGGAAAGAGCTTTATGCTGTTTGTATCAATTTTCAAACCGGGGAAATAATTTATGATATAAAGGTTTTTACTCCTGATGAAGTTGAAGGGAAGCACTCTTTAAATACTTATGCCTCTCCTACTCCATGTATCGAAAAAGGCTTTGTATATGTTCATTACGGGAGTATGGGAACAGCCTGCATAAATACTTCAAATGGTTCAATTGTATGGAAACGTACCGATTTCAAATGCAGGCACGTCCAGGGGCCGGCTTCATCAGCTGTAATCTATAAAAACCTACTCATTCTGCACTTCGAAGGTACTGATGTCAGGTATATTGTCGCACTCGATAAATCTGACGGGAAGCTCATCTGGAGAAGTGACAGACCCGTTGAGCCTTATGAACAGTTAGCGAAAATCGGCAGAAAAGCATATATAACTCCTGTAATAATAAATGTAAAAGGACGTGATATGCTGATATCCAACGGTTCTGCAATTTGCATAGCATACGACCCCAATAGTGGCAAGGAAATATGGAGAGTTGTCGATGGAGGCGAATCGACAATAAGTATGCCCTTTACAGAAAATGGAATAGTCTTCTGGTACGCCGGATTTATGGTTTCGGGAGATGGTTCTAAATTTACCGAGCTACTGGCGGTTAATCCCGATGGCAATGGTGATATAACCGCAACAAATGTCCTTTGGAAAAAACGGGATGAACAGTCGCAAAATCAGCTCCTGACACCTGTCATAAAAGACGGATTGATATATACAGTGAATACCAGGAACAGCCTGATGTGCATTGATGCAGCGACCGGAAAAGAAATATGGTCAAAACATGTGACGTCAAATTATAACGCCTCGCCAATATATGCAGATGGGAACATCTGGTTTTTCTCTGTAAAAGGTGAAGTTCTGATAATAAAAGCAGGCCTCAAATATGAAGTTGTCGCTCAGAATCAGATGGATTCAGGGATTTGGGCAACACCTGCAATTTTAAGAAGTTCTGTGATAATGAGAACACAAAAGTATTTGTACAGGATAGGTGGGGAATAACAAGCGGTCTTGCGGTCATAGTTTGTTTTGATAAGTCTTTGCGCCCTTGTGCCTTTATCCCATTAGGCCGGCTATTTATCAAAATTAATCTTTTTGAAATCAGCCAGTTTCAGGGCCTCTTTTCTGTATATTTTATGGGTATGCTTTTCACCCTTGTCTTCATTTATACGGCTCAAACCAAAATAACCATAGGCTGCAAATTCATTCCCATATTTACCAAATAAAGAAATGTCGCTAATCCCTGTATTATAATATTGTTCAGCCAGTTTATTATTATGATACCTTTTTTCCTGCAAGATTCCTTTTAAAATTATAAACTGCGCCTGAAAGTATTTATTCCCTTCTTTTTCAGGTGAAGCTGATATCAGCTTTTCAGCTTCGTCATATTTCTTCATAAGCAACAGAGTTCTTATATATGTGGAAAGATATTGTTCATTTCCAGGATACATCTCATGAAGTGTCTTGCAGAAATATAAACTCTGCGAGAGCTCATTCTCATAGTCTAAATAGATCGATGTCAGAAGAAAACATGATTCAGCTCTTAACACAACAGAGTTTACTGCGGCAGTCTGCAATTCTTTTAATCCGGTTTCCATATCTCCGTGCGGAAACAGAAGAGCCAGTGATTTATACACCGGATATGTTTTGGGATAGGCTTCGCGGTAATAATTGTAAACTCCGGTAAAATAGTATAAATCAGTACAGACCGGGGCAAAATCAAATGCATGCCTCAAATGTTTGTAAGTACTTATTGTTAGAGGAATAACCTCCATAATAAGATCATTATCATCATAAAACGTTAAAAGCATTCCCCTTGCACACAAATCAGCCAACAAATATTCTGCCTCATAATCCGGATTGTCATTCGTTTCCGATAGTTCAATGCATTGACGCATATCTTTTTCAAATGAAACACGGGAAGGAGATGTATGAAGCAAAGGATAATTCTCCCAGTAGGTCATAATTCCTCTCAGAAGGAATACAATCGGATGTCGCGGATATGACTGGATGATCTTTGAATAAACCTCACGCGCATGATTAAACTGCAGATTATAAATGTAATCAATATCTTCCTTAACCAGGTTCAACGCAGAAGTATCGCGAAGTAATTGTCCATTTACCGCGATTGAGTTTAGAAATAATAAAAGCACCATCCATTTTATTAATATTTTGAATCTTCCGGTAATCGGCAAAACAATATTAATGAGTTTTGTTTTCATTTATTCTAGCATCTATTAAGTTTCCTTTTTCAGCCAGTTGGAATATAAATGAGGCTATACAACCAATTGAATCCTGTACAATCAGTGCGAGGGCAATCGCTCTCCTTGAATCGACTGATGTTGATCTGATTCCAAACCACATCAGAGTGGCGAAAGCCAGGATGGAACCTCCTGCTAATCGGAAAACCCAAATGGTAGCTACATCCGGGGTCAGATTATATAAAAAGAAAACAAATTGTGGAAAAAACGTGCAGGTTCCGCCAAAGAAAATAGCAAAAAATATGTTAATAGCGAAAAGATGGCGTAATTTCATAATAATTCCAATTTGTATACCATTGATTACAAATGTTATATCCCAAATTTACAAATTAAAAATGGTAAAGCAAATATTAAATGTGGCAACACAACCTTAAATTGCGAACTCCACAAGATCAGTAATCTGCGGTCTCGAAGTCGTGTTTAGCGTTTAGAGTTCATCATTGAGTGTTGAAAAGGGATTACTAAGTGGTGTGCGAACTTTCCATTTAAGAATGTACATTTGTTTTTTAATCATCTGTAGAAAATTATGATCAGGCAGAAACAAATCATACCTTCTCTTCTTGTTGTAACAGCATTGTTCCTGAATTTCTCAAATAGAACTATTTCTGAAACAAATAATACCGATTCAATAATCGTTGATGGATTAAAACGGAGCTGGCTCATCCATATCCCACTATCATATAATATTAATAAATCAGTACCGCTTTTAATTGCATTACATGGGGGAGGAGGGACTGGCCGGAATATGGAGACCCTTACATCAGGTGGTTTTGATAGGATCGCCAATATAAAAGGGTTTGTTGTGGTCTATCCTGACGGAATTGAAAAGTATTGGAATGATGGCAGAAGCATTGAAGAAACAAGGTACTGGGTACAAAGAAAAAACATTGATGATGTAGGTTTTATATCAGCTTTGATTGACCACCTTGTTAATAAAATGAATATAGATCCGAAACGTGTTTATGTGACAGGAATGTCCAATGGCGCAATAATGTCATACCGTCTTGCCTGCGCGTTATCCGGAAAGATAGCAGCGATCGCTCCTGTGGCAGGAAATATCCCCCAAAATTTACTTTTGTCCTGTTCACCCTCGCGACCAGTATCAGTTCTGGCAATTAACGGAGTAAATGATCCTCTCGTGCCATTCGAAGGAGGGGATGTCAGCGGACCATATGGCCTGAAAAAATTGGGGAAAGTGTTATCTGCACTGGAAAGTATTAAGTTTTGGGCAAAGAATAATGAATGTTTAGAAACCCCGGTCATTACTTATGAACCTGACATGAAACCGCAGGATGGAACACGAGTACGAAAAGAAGCTTACACGAATGGCAAAAATAATAGTGAGGTTATTCTTTATGTCATTGAAGGCGGAGGACATACCTGGCCAGGTGGTTATCAATATCTTGGAGAAAAAATTGTTGGTAAAACGAGCAGGGATATAAATGCAGATGAAGTAATCTGGGATTTTTTCGAAAAACATTCATTGCAGTAATTCAGGAAGGTATATGGGGCGGGGTACAAGATATGAGGTAGTGTAATATTAACAAGGCTCTCAGAACATGAAACAGATCAGACCCGAATATTCTCCTGTTCATGGGAAAACCTATTCCTTATTCGGAAATACTTATTCGACATCTGAATATTATGAAACAATAAGGATGCTTGCAGATAAAACTCAGGTTTTATATCCCGATATTTCGGCCTTTATTAAAAGCATAAGAAGGTTCTCATCAAAGAAGAGAATCCTTAAAAAGTCCTTAAGAAATACAGAATCTGAAAATTTGATGTCTGTCATTCTGAACATAATTGATCCATACCTAAGGAAATACACTGTGAATACGGAAGAGCATCTCAGGAGACTTCCTGTCTCTAAACTATGGGATCGCCGGCTCGCTACCTCAAGAGAGCAATATCACCTTTATATGCTTGAGGTTGAACTGACCAATCGTCTGTTTTCGTCTGAATTTATTACTGCAGACAAGAAAATTGCCTTAATGCCTTATTGCTTGCAGGATTTTTCGATCAAATGCAAATCAGCCAGGAAAGGATTTGATTATCAGTGCAGACATTGTTCAGCAGGGTGTTTTCAGAATTATGCCAGCGAAATACTGGAAGCTAATAATATTGAACCCTTTATATGGATAGAGGGTGACATGAAAAAGCTTGCAAAATATACATTAAAAGAAAAAAGAACTTTTGGCATTCTGGGAATTGCCTGTATTCCTGAGTTGATGTGGGGCATGAGAAACTGCCGGAAAAACAATATCCCTGTTGTCGGGATTCCATTAAATGCCAATCGTTGTGTCCGATGGTTTGGTGAGTTCTTCCCCAATTCCGTTGACCTGAAGGAGCTTGAAAGGTTAGTGACAGTACCTATCGCCGATAACACATAATATTTATCTTTGTTTTCCTATCTCCCAGGATATGTATCAGAAGGATTATATACTTCGTATGATCGAGATGTTAGGGGACCTGATTGCCGGTATCCTCGGCCTGATTAAAAAAGGTGAGTTTGAGCTGGCTACAGAGAAGCTTGAGAATCTCTATTATGGAATGCTTAAGGAGGATTCTGCCTTTTTCAGGGATATACCTGAGAACGAGCTGACTGACAGGTTGCTTTATCAGCATAATTATAACAATGGCCATCTGGAGGTATTGGCTGAACTCTTTAATGCTGAGGCAGAGCTTTGCCTGGCACAGGGAAATAAACCCGGAAGTCTTGAGTATTCACGAAGGTCGTTGAGGCTGTTTGAGTTTATTGATTCGGAATACAGGATCTACTCTCAGGAGCGCATCGACAAAATGGAGGCAATACGGGAAAGGATAAGAACCATAGGAAGCGTTTAGCGTTCAGAGTCTCTTTTGTCTTTTAGGAGAAATCTTACTCCGGATATCCGACAGTCTGGGCAAACAGTACCCGCTGTGAAGGTTTCAGTTTGAATTCCTTCACTGTATTCTCCTTGTCGCAGTTATGAAACCAGGCTGCCAGACCTGCTGATGCCGCATAGAGGTAAATATTCTGTGCAATAAAACCGGTATCGGTAAAGTAATATGACTTCTGAACTTCAGGCTCACCTATGGAGCGGTCAGGCTGTGTTGGTCCTAGATCATACCGGCTGAGATCAGCAATATAGAAGATATTTACCGGTGCCGTAACAGCACTTCTTCTGCCTGACCGTACACGGAAGTCTCCTTCAGCTATCGGTAAAAGCTGATGGGCTTCAGCTTCATAAATATAAACTCCACCGGACAACGCTACATACAGATCGATCTCCTGGGAATTGCTCGCTGATGGAGCTGTTCTCCCTTTTTTGTTAAAACCTGCTGAATTGCGATTCACGCCAAAACCAGCCCAGAGAAGATTCGACAGTATCTGCTCAGGAAGTTCCTTAGAGCTGATAGTGCGGGTAGTTTTTCGTTCTAGCAATGAAGCCAGAACTGACTTACCTCCTTCTTTTTCAGGCTTTGGAAGTACGATTGGCTGAATTCCACCGCGGGAGGCGATGGACAAGGAACCGGCCGAAGCTGCAAGCATAGCCATCGACGGGACTGTTTTGATAAATTTTCTGCGATTCATTGTTTTTGATTTTTAAATAATCCAAACTTCAATTGCATATGCCATATTTACGTTATAGATTGCAGGGTGCAGGGTGCAATACATTGACAATTAATAACTTCCACCATACAACATGCAACATGCAATTATAATTAATAAAAATCTTTATTTCCTGCCTATATCATATGAAAAAAGCTTATCGGCGTGTCGGATATAAAGTCTCCCGCCACATACGACAGGATGAGCCCAGTACATACTTTCACCTCCCTTTGGCAACTTAAACTCGCTCTTCTTTTCATACTTTTCGGGCGTAGCATGGACCAGTCTCATTGTGCCCCTTTCATCAAGCATATAAAGCATACCATCAGCATAGGTTACTGATCCTTTCCCATCTGTCCGCCATACCTGCTTCCCGGTAAGAAAATCCAGACAGAACCATCCTCTTGAATTGCTGCCTGATCCGTAGAGATAACCATTGTAAAGGATTACACCGCCATGATGATTGTCCATAAGATCCGATTGCCATACTGTTTCCGCGGCAAATCCTTTTCCTGAAGGATTAAGCTTAACCAACATGCTTCCTTTTCCATATCCGCTGGTGATAAATACATATTCATTGTAGCAGATAGCATCTGTCAGATTGAGTTCACGCTGATTTTGAAAATCAATCTTCCAAAGCAGGCTGCCTGTCCTGGTATCGACTCCGTAAAAACAATTTGAACTTGCACCGACAATCTGCCGGTGACCACCGTATTCCATAATTACCATAGAATTGTATCCCATTGCTCCAGGGATATCTGTATTTACCCAGGTAGTTTTCCCGGTGTTTTTATCAAGACAGACTTGATACCCATTCTTTCCCCCAGGTTTTACATAAAGATTATTGCCATCTACCAGAACCGATTCGGAATATCCGTATTCAGGGACTTCGGCATCAAAATCTCTTGTCAGTTCCCTGGTCCATATCTCCTTCCCTGTTTTTGCATCAAATGCAGTAAGCCGACCTGACTCGCTCAGGTGATATAAAATACCATTATCGTAAGTGGGAGTGCTTCGAGAACCGGTATATGAAGTTGCCCATGATAAAGTTGTTGTCCAGGATTTACCGTTGGGTTTCTTCCAGACAGGTTTTCCATTAAGGTCATAACAGAACAGATAGGTCTGATCATTATATTTACCTGCTGTATAAAGAAGTCCGCCACCTAAAGATATCGAACTATATCCGTCTCCAAGACCAGAAATTGTCCATACTAGTGGTGGCCCATTTTGAGGCCATTCCTTAAGAAACCCGGTCTCTGACGATTTGTTTGTGCGATCAGAGCCATGGAAACATGGCCATTCATTTGTTTTCTGAGCTGCCGAATTGGCGATGCAAAGAGGAAATAAACAAATTATAAAAATTGAATCCAGGATTGTAGTTCTGAGAGAGTGCAAAACTGTGATTTTAATCCCGGACGATGAAACAGGTAATTTCATAAAGAGAATCATAATTAATTAAAATTGTAAATGCACCTGGAATGTCAATCAAATTTAAGATTCTGATCTGAATATTCAACTTTGAATCATATTAAATTTGAGTCAATGAGCAAAGGTTATCAGGCGACGGGCGACGGGCTCAGTTTTCAGGGTTTAGCGTTGAGTCCATTTTTTACTTTTTACTACTTTTGTCTTTTTACTTTTATCTTTATTTACAATGAACTTAAAACAAAAATATGGTAATACAGCTTTGGTAGCAGGCGCTTCAGAAGGAATCGGAGCTGCATTCGCAACCCGCCTGGCAGCAGAAGGCATGGATATTGTACTCATTGCCCGCCGTCTTGAGCCTTTACAACAATTAGCTGATTTATTGAAAAATAAATACAATATAAATGTAAGGTGTATCACCTGTGACCTGTCAGGTACAAATGCCACACAGCAAATAGAGGAGGAATTGAATGGGCGGGAAATCAGTTTGATGGTATATAATGCTGCGCTGTCATATATTGGTCCGTTTATAAACAATTCTGCAGAGAATCACTCCCAGGCAGCACAGGTAAATATGATGACCCCGCTGAACATGGTCCAATTTTATGGAGAAAAAATGCTCGCAAGAGGGAAAGGAGCAGTTGTTCTAATGACTTCTATGGCTGGCTTCCAGGGTAGCGGTTATTTATCGGTTTATGCAGCAACTAAAGCGTTTAACATGATTCTGGCAGAAAGCCTCTGGTATGAATGGAAAACCAGTGGCGTTGATGTTATAGCCTGTTGCGCGGGTGCCACAGCAACACCTGGTTATAAGAATACACATCCTGAAAAGACTGGATTTTTAACTCCAAGGGTGCTTGATCCGGAAGAAGTGGCAGACGAATGTTTTAAGAAGTTAGGGAAACAACCCTCTTTCATCACAGGCAGGGGAAACAGGTTGGCATCATTCGTTATGCAAAAGATCTTTTCACGGAAAATGGCTGTTAACATCATGGGGGATAATACCCGAAAAATGTACAGATTATAAACTTGGCGGTAAGTGATACAGAGTACACGGTGTGCGATCATCACGCTTTTAATAGATGAAAGGAATGATCCGGTATGGAACTTTTTTTACATAGATTTTCCAAAGTTCTCCGTATTTCAATGCACATCGTTTGTCATCGTCTCTCTGACGCGCTGTTAAAAGAAAAACATAGTATAAAGGATATAACCATGGCCAGATCAGAGCGGGATACCCAGTGCAAAGAATTATACCCGATGCCATTAATATCTCACCGGAATAATTAATATGCCTGCTGAGTCCCCAGAATCCATTTACCAGCAAGGCATTATTGCCATCTGTAATCTTTTCAGGTACAATCCTGAGAAATGCTCTTCCCGGATCTTTTTTGAAAAAATACTTTTGCATATTGGCTCCTCGTGATAAAATCCATCCGGATAAGAAAATAATAACATATATCAGCAGTAACCAGTCAGGGGTATGAGGATCAGGCAAATCTACCGTAGACCATAAAAAGACCGGATAAAAGTATGGATAAAAGACGATACATCCCCAGCCTAACTTGAATCCGACTCTTTCTGCAAATAAATCATATGTATATAGATGAACTTCTTCGAAGATGAAATAATCAACAATGAAGTAAGTAAGCAACGCTGCCGAAAGAAAGATACCGTTTGAAGCCTGATCTCCGTACAACTTCAAATGATGAGAAGTAAAACTCAATGCATTCAGTTCCAGCATAGTTGCTCCTGTCAGATACAACCACATTTTTGCATCTGCAATTCCGCCCCGGAACTGAAGGTTTTCAATTCTGCCGAAAAACAGATCTGACAGAAAAGATTTCCTTACAGGGGGATAATTCAGTACAACTGCCAGGGAAAAAAGGACACCTGCTAAAAATGCGCCGGCCAGTCCATACCACCTGTAATTGTATAGCCAGTCAAATGGGACTATGTTAAAATATCCCAATAAAAACCAGAGTAGAACCATTGTGAAGAAAACAATAATGCCATTAAGATGGTATCTCATTTTTTCTGCAGAATTTGTTTTATTTACATATCCGGTTACCCATCTGCCCGGCAATAATGCATTCAGAATGAAGATCATAACAGAGACAATAATCGGAGCTAAAAATCCCAGGGTTTTATCCATAGTAAAAAGTTATGACTTAAAATTAAAATAAAAACCTCAATTAATTACACAAACCGGATAATATAGTACTAAGAAAATGTGTTGTTTACTTCGGTCGCTGACTTTAAGTCTTGCGGCTTAATAGTCTTGAAGAGTTTATGTTTAAATAGTTATGTAACTTTGGAAATTATAATACAATAACGATGAGTAAAGTAGTGATTAAACCTTTTAATGTAGTTGACAATACTCCTTTGCCGGAAATGTCTGTTGATCAGATCCCTACTGATGGAGATCCACTTGAAATCGATAGAGAATTATACTATGTCTGTGAAAATATTAGCAAACAACAATCTGAATTTCTAATAATTGGGGTGATCCCATTAGTTGTAAAAAATCCGGCTAAAGTTTTAAACATTGAAAATTATATCCAGTGCTTATCAATAGCTCACAGAAAAGTACAATTTAAAAATGCCAAGGGGATTTGTGATCTCGACACATGCGACGAAATGATTATAACGTAAGATCAGACATGTGGTCTGGCTGTCTTGAACTCTTACGGTCCTGGATCGTCGGTACTGGTTACTCGGTGCCTGGTCATCTGGTTCCGCGTTAAGCGTTTTCTCCCACTCTTCTATTCATGTTTTACATCTTGTTCTTAAGCGATAGCTTCCGAAGCGGCTTATTTACCCTAATAGTAGTGAAAACAACTACAAGCGTCATTATACCACCGAAAACAACAGAAGGTACCAGACCCATTAATTTAGCAGTAACCCCCGATTCAAACGCACCTAACTCATTCGATGAGCCTATGAAAATACTATTTACAGATGCTACCCGGCCTCGCATATCATCCGGCGTAAATAGCTGGAGAATGGTTCCCCTTATCACAACACTTACATTATCGAAAGCTCCACTAAGAATTAACAGTAATCCCGATAAAATGAAACTTTTAGAAAGTCCGAAACCAATCATACAAAGACCGAACCCAATAACACAAATAAAAAGTATTTTCCCTGTATCCTTCATCGGCGGACGGAACATGAGAACGAAAGCCATAAGTGTGGCTCCTATGGCAGGACAGGCTCTGAGCAGACCCAGGCCCTGAGGTCCGACATTCAATATATCGGATGCAAATACAGGAAGCATTGCAACTGCTCCGCCGAACAGCACAGCAAACATATCGAGTGTAAAAGCTCCAAGTAATTCAGGTGTTTTAAAGACAAAGTTTATCCCGCTTCGTATCCGGGTGAGTACACCCTCGGCAGTTTCAATAACTTCGTGCCTGCCGACTTTTATGAGCATTATCATAAAGAACGACAGTGTATATAAACCTAATACCAGTGAATAGGCCGGGATTATTCCCCAAAACCCATAGACAAGTCCTCCTATTGCCGGTCCCATTACTGCCGCAACCTGCCAGTTGGCACTGTTCCATGTAGCTGCATTTGCATATAAACTCCTCGGTACCAGCTGCCCCATTAATGCAACCTGGGCAGGACCCAGTATTCCACGTGCCAGTCCTGTTAAAAAGATAGTGACGAAAATTGGAATGATGCCGAACTTTTCGGAGAAATATGCTGCATTTGAGCTATAAATCAACAGAATCACTGCACCAAGTATAAGTAAAAGAGTTGTATAATGAACAATTTTACGCCGGTTCCATAAATCGATATAATGTCCGGCAAACAGAGATATACTAACCTGCGGAATCACTTCAGTCAGACCGATAAACCCGAGCCAGAGAACATTGTGGGATATAGCGTATATCTGCCATCCTACTATTACCGACTGCATAAGACTTGCCATCGTCATAAAAATACGATAGAACAGATAAAAACGGAAGTTTTTAACGTGTATTACTGCAAAAGCTTCACCGGAAAACCACGACTTCATATCAATTTATTTCCACGGGCAAAAGTGCGAAGAAATTACGAATAAGTAATATTGTAAAAAAGTTATTCATCCTTCTGACTATATTTGCCTTACAATAAAATTAAAACAACATAAAAATGAAAACCATTCCATTCCTGTCTTTATTAATCATTTTCACCGCTTGTGTACAGGAAAATAAACCTGCATCCGGTAAGATAAACACTGGTTCAGAATCTACTAAAACCAGTGATTTTAAGGAACCTGTAATTTTACGCGATACGCAGGCTGTTTCAGTTGTTAATCCTGTTATCCCGGAAAGGAAGATTACTGTTGGAGGCCTAAATGCCGATATAAAAGGATATACTTCGGAGGCGATCCAGACTGCTATCGATGCTTTACACAAAACCTGTAACAGCGGTACAGTTATGCTTTTGCCAGGAAACTATGACATTATTGCCCCGGTAAGACTATATGATAACATGTCGCTGGTCGGATCGGGTGCAAATACCGTATTAAAGAAATGTAAGGGGTTCCGTTCACCTTTTGCCCGTGATGCGGACTACGGTGAACTTCAGATCACTGTGACTGATGCATCGGGCTTCAAACCCGGAATGGGGGTTGCTATCTATGATGAAGGTCAGCGATCGGGATGGGACCTAACAACCGCAAAGATTACAGCTATAAAAGGGAACGTAATCTATATCGACGATTATCTAGTTCGCGATTATCATGCCGACAAAAAAGGCACAATGTCAAATAACTGTTCGGTGATCTCCGCTGTTAATGCTGAAAATGTAAAGATTGCCAATCTAACTGTTGATGGCAGCAGAGAGAGTAATGATATGATCGACGGTTGCCGGGCCGGAGGAATCTATCTTCACAAAGTGCATAAGGCAATTGTTGAAAACGTAACAGTTAAGAACTTCAACTGCGATGGTATAAGCTGGCAGATAACTGAATATGTCACAGTACGCAACTGCGAGGTTTACGGTTGTGCAAACAGCGGACTACATCCGGGAACCGGATCTCCTTTCACCCTTATTGAAGGAAACAACAGTCATGATAATGGCGGTTACGGACTCTTTGTATGTTGGAGGGTAAGAAATGGTAATGTAAGGAATAACAGTTTTCATAACAATGGCATCAATGGTTTAAGTACAGGTCATAAGGATATCGATATGATGTATGCTGATAATCACATCTATGAAAACGGATCCGACGGAATTCAACTGCGTGGAGAGTTGGCTCAGAATGCGCCTCACAGAAGTATCTTTAAAAACAACCTGATCGAAAACAACGGGATTAAAGAAAAGGGATATGGACTATCGGTGAACTGCAAAGCAGAGGGGGTAGTTATTGAAGGCAATATAATCCGCAATACAGGCAACGGTAAACAGGTGGCTGCATTGCTGCTGACTGGTGACAGTCTGCCCGTAGAATTGAAAAATAATACAATCAGTGGCCACCATGAAACGGAGTAGACACAGAGTTCCACAAGAGAAATCCATTGCATTTAAAAAATACAATAACGTTATGATTCCTTAAGACAACAAGACTTTCAGATAATAAGACTCCAGGACTTATTTAAGTTGAATTATCATCAATACTACGAAAGCGCTTGAAATTATTTGCACGAACGGACTCTTTTATTTACTTTTCACGAATTAATCTACGATATTAAATTAGATTATTACTTTAGTTCTTAATAGTCTGTTGATGAGAAATTTTTCACTTGATAAAAGTAAGATCAAAGTTCTTCTGCTGGAAGGGATCCACGATAATGCCAACCTGTTCTTCAGGGAAAATGGATATACCGATGTTGAATGCATTAATGGTGCGCTATCCGGCGATGAGCTGGAGAAAAAATTACTGACTACTCATATAATCGGGATCAGAAGCCGTACTGAACTTCGTAAAGACCTGCTATTCAATACTACCAAACTTTTTGCTATAGGATGTTTCAGTATAGGCACAAACCAGGTGGATATTCAGGATGCCAAAATGCTGGGAATCCCTGTATTTAATGCACCTTTTTCAAATACACGTTCTGTGGCAGAGCTTGTAATTGCCGAGATTATCATGCTCATGCGCGGAATTCCTGAGAAAAATGCACTGGCACATCAGAAAATCTGGATGAAATCGTTCAATAACTCTGTGGAAATAAGAGGAAAGACACTTGGGATAATAGGTTATGGACACATAGGATCTCAGGTTTCTATTCTGGCAGAAAGCCTGGGTATGAAAATTGTTTACTTTGATATTGAAAAGAAACTCAGCCTGGGCAACTCCAAGCACGTCTCAAGTTTGAATGACCTTTTAAAGATCTCTGATTGTGTGACTATTCATGTTCCTCTGACGGAGCTCACAAGGAATATGATCTCGATAGACCAGATAGCGCTCATGAAGAAAGGTTCTTGTCTAATTAATGCATCGCGTGGCGATGTTGTAGATTATAAAGCTGTTGCTGAGGGATTAAAATCAAAACATCTTGCAGGAGTAGCTGCTGATGTCTTTCCTCATGAACCATCATCGAATGACAAGCCATTCGAGAATGCTCTGCAGGATTTTAATAATGTTATTCTGACACCACATATTGCAGGCAGCACTCTGGAGGCGCTGGCAAACATTGGACTGGAAGTAGCTGAAAAACTTGTAAGATATAGTGATACAGGCTCAACCATTGGGGCTGTAAACTTTGTTGAGATTGCACTTCAGGCCAACTCCTCCAAACAACGCTTTTTGCATATTCATAAGAATGTCCCTGGTGTCCTGGGCGAGATAAACCACTATTTTTCTTCAAGGGGTATCAATATTTCAGCCGAATATCTGCAGACTGATGCTGACCTGGGTTATGTTATCCTGGAAACTGACAGTGAGCTTGATGCTTCAGTTCTTCAGGATCTGAAGAATATCCCACATACAATACGGGTAAGGATCTTATATTAGTTTGTTAACGTTCATTTCTTTTGCTCCTCCAAAAGAAATGAACCAAAGAAAAGGAGTCCGGAAATACCAACTTCAGCCAAAACGGACGCTCGCTACACGAGCCTTATTGGCGCTACCGTTTTGTCTGAAGTTCGCACCATTTCCGGATTGCCTACGCGTCGTTACTTAGAATATTCAGTATTATTAAGTTTGGTGATTGGATTTTAAGCGGCCTCAGAGAATTTTGCTTTTTCATTGGTTACTTTATTTGTATCAAAGCAAATAAAAAGGTCTTATAATATTTCTTTTAGGATCAGACACAATCTCAATCAAGTCAAAAGATAATTTCTGAAGGAGGTCAAATTGTGATAATGTTATAATTGGTTTTACTTTAATTCAAATCCCAATCTTACACCTAAGTTAACAAAAGGATAAAAAGATACATCATCATTGGTGGTATTTGGATAAATAGTTGTAATACGTCCGCCATATGGGCTATAAATTTCATTGATCGTGACAGACATTGCCCGACGCCTGAACCCTAAACCTCCATAC
>JADGPU010000038.1 GCA_017882305.1 Bacteroidales bacterium
CGAATCTGCATCTTTAATGAATCCGAATCCTTTTGATACGTTGAAAAATTTCACTGTTCCTTTGTTCATTTTATTCTGTTTTTAAATTAATGGCGCAAGTTACATAATTAAATTGAAATATCTAAATTATTTTATAATATTATGTTATTAAGTTCAAACTATAACCCACAAATCGCATTTAGAATAAACCTTTCTTTCAGAAAATAATAAATCAGAACTATCGACAATAATTATTTTTACTTTTGTCACCTGATATATTAACAAGGTTTAAAGTATGAAAAGATCCTTTATCATTTGGTTGACATTATTATCGACCGCATGTAGTATATTCGGTCAAGCCAACTTTCAGACTATTGCAGAAAAGTCTGATTTTAAATCGACTTCAGATTATAATGATGTAAGAATTTTTATTGATCACCTGAGAAAATCCTCACATTATATCAGGACAGAGAATATAGCAACTTCAACTGAGGGAAGGGAAATACCTCTTTTGATAATCGGTAATCCATTACCAAAGTCCCCGAAGGACCTCATCAATGATAAAAGGATTGTTGTATATATCCAGGCTAATATTCATGCAGGTGAAGTTGAAGGGAAAGAGGCTACTCTTATGTATGTAAGGGATTTACTCAGAGAGAAAAACCCTGAGATCCTTAAAAATGTTATACTTCTTGTTTGTCCGTTGTTTAATGCTGATGGAAATGAGAAGATCAGCCCTCTTAACAGGACATATCAGAATGGTCCGGTGAATGGCGTAGGAGTCAGGTATAATGGTCAGTTCCTTGATCTGAACCGTGATGCGATGAAGGCCGAATCTCCTGAAGTAAGAGGCGTACTGACCAATGTTTTCAACAAATGGGACCCGGCTGTATATATGGATTGCCATACAACTGACGGATCCTATCACGTGGAACCGACAACTTTTACCTGGATGGTTAATCCAAATGGCGATAATTCTTTAATTGCTTATATGCGTGAAAAGATGATGCCTGAAATGTCGAAAATACTTTCCGGTAAGTATAAGACAGAGAACTGTTTCTATGGTGAGTTCTTCGATATGAGGGATCCCTCTAAAGGTTGGGTACTTGATGCTTCGGAACCACGTTACATGACCAACTATTTCGGGGTAAGGAACAGGCTTGGTATTCTTAATGAAAACTATGTTTATGCCGATTTCAAATCGAGGGTTCTGGGATGCTATTATCTGATACATTCTTTGCTGGAGTATACCTCTGCCCATAAATCCGAAATTGAAAATATATTAAGTGACGTTGATAAAAAGACAATGGCACGAGGAGCTAATCCTGCAGTAACAGACTCTTTTGCAATTGAGTACAAGGTACGACCTTCACCTGAAAAAGTCACTATCAGAACCTATGAGGCAGAGCTGATTAACGATGTTAACGGTTGGAAGAATTACAGGAGAACCGATAGGCAGAAGGATGTAACTGTACCTTATTATATTGATTATTATCCGACAAAAAATGTCAGATTCCCCTTTGCGTACCTTATTACTACAAGCGATCCGGCAATAACTGATCTCATGACGATACACGGTATCAAGATGGAAAAACTGTCATCTGATTCGAAGATTGAGGTCCAAAAATTTGAAATCAGCGAACTTAAAGGAGCACCAAGGCTGAACCAGGGTCATTATACGAATACCATAAATGGGAAGTACGTTAATGGACCGGTTGATTTTCCTGCCGGTACAATAGTTGTCAGAACTGCCCAGCCACTCGGCAACCTGGCTGCATATCTGCTTGAACCACAGTCGAATGACGGATTAGTATTTTGGAACTTCTTTGACCGTTACCTGGTACCTCAGTGGGGTATTGGTTATAATCCCTATCCTGTGTATAAGGTATTGCAAAGAGTCGATCTAAAGACTGTGGATATAAGGTAAAGAATAGAAGAAAGGGAGAGGAGGAGATTAGGTGAGTTCATCGATTTTCAGTGCCGTGTATATTTATCAAAAACAGTGATTACCGACAAAACATTTCCGTTTTCATCAAAGAAATCACGGGTTGAACGGCCTCCCATGGTAGCCGGTTCCCACCAGAAAATGCCTGCACCAAGATTGTCGGGCGTATTCAAAACTATCTTGTTAACTTCTTCAAGGAACTCTTTCTGTCCCCCTGGTGATTCTTCAAATGGAGCCAATTTGCCTTTATACTCGGTTGGAGAAGAGCAATAAGCAACTTCGACAAGTATTATTGGTTTTTTATAGGTTTCGGCCATGAATATCATATTACTTCGTAAATCGAGCAAACTGCCATGCCACCATGGATAATAAGATTGCCCTATAAAATCAAAATCAATTCGATAAGATAAAAGTTTGTCGAAGAAATATTTAGTTCTGTTCATATTGCCACCCTGGTCAATATGGATCATGATCTTTGGTCGGTTTATACTGTCGCAGCCAGCTTTCACTCCTTTGATCCCAGCCTGAATCAATTCTGCAAAATTATCCCAGTTTGAAGGAATTTTTCCATCGGGCCACATCATTCCGTTAATAACCTCATTTCCGATTTGTACCATTTCAGGCATAGCTCCTGCTTCCCGGAAAGCTTTAATTGTTTCACGTGAATATTCAAACACAGCTTTTACCAATTGATGATGTGACATTCCAGTCCATGCCAGGGGAGTAAATTGTTTGCCAGGATCAGCCCATGTATCTGAATAATGAAAATCGAGAAGAAATTTGAAGCTATTCTCTTTTGCCTTCTTTGCCATGGCTATTGTATAATCAAGATTATTAGGCAAGTCAGATGGCGTATGGAATAACCTGAGTCTAATCCAGTTATAACCATGTTCCTTAAAAATCAATAATCCCGGTTTTATTATATTATTCTCTTTAAAATGGAATCCCTTATCTTCAGCATTTTTAAGAAAAGAGAGGTCAGCACCTATTGCATATTCCTGCCCTGATAAATTAGCTGATTTCAAAATAAAAATTAAAATCAGAAACGAAAGGACCTTATTGACAGATATTGGTATGTACATTTTGCCTGAGTTAATGAGAAACTTCGTTTTTGTGATTTAAGCATTCTGAATTACAAATCTAAAAAAATATTTATTCTCTTGTCGATTTCTTAGTGATCCTTAGAGCCCTGGAGTCTTAGTAGCAGAAAAAAATGCCACAAAGGCACCAAGACACAAAGATTAACCAAGATAATATTAAACGAAATTCATGTTATTTTAATAACATTGTAAAAATTACATTTTTTTCTGACCTTTGCGGGCTAATAAACCAAGGCAAAATATCTGAAAATGAGAAAATGGCGAGTAGAGGATTCAGCTGAATTGTATAACATAAACGGGTGGGGAGTTGATTACTTTTCCATAAACGAAAAAGGACATGTGATTGTCACTCCTCAGAGAAACGGGTTTTCTGTTGATCTGAAAGATCTTCTTGATGAACTGATATTATCAGACGTATCGACTCCCGTACTTGTAAGGTTCCCTGATATTCTGGATGATCGTATCATCAGTATATCGAAATGTTTTAAATCGGCTTCAGAGGAGTATGGATACAAAGCCCAGAACTTCATCATCTATCCGATAAAGGTGAATCAGATGAGGCCTGTGGTCGAGGAGATTGTGAGTCATGGAAAAAAATTCAACATAGGTCTGGAGGCAGGTTCCAAGCCTGAACTTCATGCCGTAATTGCCATTAATACCGACCCGGAGTCGCTTATAATCTGCAACGGCTATAAAGATGAAGATTATATTGAGCTTGCACTTCTGGCACAGAAAATGGGTAAAAGAATATTCCTGGTAGTTGAAAAACTTAATGAACTTAAACTGATCACATCAATTGCAAAACGACTGAAAGTGAAGCCAAATCTTGGAATCAGGATTAAACTTGCAAGTGTTGGAAGCGGAAAATGGGAAGATTCCGGTGGAGATATCAGCAAATTCGGACTTACGTCAAGCGAATTACTTGAAGCGATAGATTACATTGAGAAAAATAAGATGAGAGATTGTGTCAAGCTGATCCATTTTCACATTGGCAGCCAGGTCACTAAAATACGAAGGATAAAAATTGCTTTACGTGAGGCTTCTCAGTTCTACGTTCAACTAAAGCAATTAGGATTTAATGTGGAATTTGTAGATATCGGTGGTGGTTTGGGTGTTGACTATGACGGCACAGGCTCATCGAACAGCGAAAGCAGTGTTAATTATACGATCCAGGAGTACGTAAATGATTCTATAAGCACATTCGTAGATGCAAGTAATAAAAACAATATTCCTCATCCAAATATTATAACCGAATCAGGCCGGTCACTTACTGCCCATCATTCTGTTTTGATTTTTGAAGTTCTTGAGACTACAACACTTCCATCCTGGGATGTCGAAGACCATATAAATGATCATGACCATGAATTGGTAAAAGAACTTTTCGTTCTATGGGATAATTTTAACCAGTCGAGAATGCTGGAAACCTGGCACGATGCCCAACAGATAAGGGAGGAGGCTCTTGACAAGTTCAGTTTCGGTCTTATTGACCTGAAGACCCGGGCCCAGATCGAAAGACTTTTCTGGTCAGTCGCACGGAAAGTTTATCAGATGGCTAATGTAACGAAACATGTGCCCGAAGAGTTGCGGCAGATTTCACGGATACTGTCCGACAAATACTTCTGTAATTTTTCTCTTTTCCAGTCACTTCCTGATGCATGGGCAATTGATCAGATTTTCCCGATTATGCCTATTCACCGGCTTAATGAAGAACCTTTACGCAATGCCACTATTCAGGATATGACCTGCGATTCTGATGGAAAAATCGACAATTTTATATCAACACGCAATTCATCGCACCACCTGCCTGTACACTCTATGAGAGGGAAAGAGCCATATTATCTGGGAGTATTCCTTGTCGGTGCATACCAGGAAATCCTGGGTGACCTTCATAATCTGTTTGGCGATACAAATGCCGTTCATGTATCTGTTAACAGTTACGGCTATAAGATCGACCAGGTGATTGATGGAGAGACTGTTGCAGAGGTACTTGATTATGTTCAGTATAACTCAAAGAAAATGGTACGAACTGTCGAATCGTGGGTAACAACATCAGTCAAAGCTGGCATAATAACTCTGGAAGAGGGTAAAGAATTTCTATCAAATTACCGTTCAGGCCTGTACGGGTATACTTATCTTGAATAATTTGCACTAATTTTCTGTCAATCTCTGGCTATTTCAAGATTTTTTTTTAATTTGGTTTTTAATTTTCAATTTACTGATCGTTAATTATTAAACTATTAATCCATTTAACTATGAGTGACAGTACTTTTGATTTTAATCTGTTTATTAAGGAATCCATAGATGTCCTGGTAAATCCTAAATCTTACTTCTCAACCATGAAAACTACGGGAGGTATGACTGAACCATTGATTAAAGCAGTTATTTATGGTGCTATATCAGGAGCATTGGCATTCATCTGGAGTCTATTAAGAATCGGTGCTATGACAGGTGGTCTGTTTGGAGGCGCAATCGGTATTATGGTCTTTATCTGGTCAATTATTGGCGCTATTATAGGATTGTTTATCGGCGCCGTGATATTACTTGTCATATCTTCAATTTGCAAAGGAAGTACAGATTTCGAGGCTAATATGAGAGTAACAGCAGCGGTTATGGTAGTGATGCCAATAAGATCGTTCTTTGGTTTTACCGGTCACTTTAATATTTATCTCGGTGTCATAATAGGTCTGGTAATTGGTATTTATTCCCTGTGGCTGTTCTATAACGGTCTCGTTGAAGCCCTTAAATCAAATCCTGAAACAACAAAAATTGTATCTTATGTTTTAGTTGCTATTATTGTAATATTTACACTGATTGGATTTGGCACAGCCAGAAGGGCACGTCAATTTATGAATGAGTTTAACAACAAAGATACTAGAGAGATGATGAAAGATTTACCCAAGAACTAATAACATATAACTCTTTCAACGCCAGGTTTCAACAGATACTCTTTCTATCGGACCTGGCGTTTTTATTATTTAATATTCTGTCTTTTGATCAATGCTGCCAGATATCTTGATTTGAACTGCTGACTGACAATAGCCTGCTTTAACGGTGGTAGTTTAAGAATTAAACCTATCACTGCTGAAACAGATTTATTCTTTCACTAAGCTTTCGATATGAATTGTATTTAATGGAGTTTTTATATGCCATAAAGCGCTTCGCCTGGGCGAAGCGCCGCTTCTTCCCACCACCTGAGAAGAATGAATTGTCATTCCGACTGAAGCGAAGCGAAATGAGGAATCTCAAATTGAAATGACAGAATATATAAAATTAAAGCATTATTCATGATTGCCGATAATCATATAAATTTTTATCCAATACTAAATTAGTTTGAATTAAAAAATCAAGAATAATTAAGTAATATTGGAAGATCAAAAGAGCAGAACTAAAAGATAGAATATGAAATCGTACGTCTGGATCTTGTCACTTTTCTTGTGTTGTGGTCTTAATGCCCAGAGTGGAAATTTTTATCTTAGCCGATGGTACGTTAACAATAATGTTGAAGCGTCTGAATTTCAGCTGATCAGGAAGTTAAAACTGCAATACATTCTTTCAAATGATAACGACAATATTTATGTTGATTTGAAGGTTGAAGATCATGAGGTTCAGGAAAGGATATTGAGAGAGGGACTCACAATATGGATCAATATGGATGGAAGTGAACTGAAAAAAATGGGGGTCAGGTTTCCTCTCGGATCCGAAAATACGGGAGACCACAGAAAAGCTGATCATCCCGAAAATAGTTCCAATAGGGAAGTTAACGGGGTCAATCTCATATCACTTGCTAATACAATTGAACTTAAGGGATTTACTAATGAAGTGCAGCGACACTTTCCATCAGATAATCGTGATAATTTCAGAGGTTCGGTCAAATTTGACGCGACGGGCCTACTCTACTATAAATTGATAATGCCAATTGCCAAACTACCGGTTAGAAATTCAAGAGGAGGCCACGGAGCAATGCCTTTTACACTCGGCATTGAGTATGGTTCCCTTCCTAATACAAATAAACAGGGAGAAAACAGGGGACCGAGGCCATCTTCATTATTTCATGTAGGCTCTTCAGGCACCAGCGGATCCAAATTGGAGTGGATTAATAATGTCAGACTTGCATCCTCAAAGTAGTTTTTATAGTTTTATAACTTCAATTTATAAAATGATCTGTTCAGGTCAGAAGAAATTAACACTTGACAAATAATAATATGAAAAACTGGGTATTCTCCAGAAATATATTTGTGGTGCTTATATACAGGATTCTGCTGATAATGGTCCTGTTTACTTTATGCAGAATAGGGTTCTTCCTGTTTAATTTAAAAATGTTTCCAGGTATAACAATAAATCAATTTCTAACAATATTGAGAGGTGGTTTGTCATTTGATATTTCCGCTGTGGTATATATCAACATGATTTTCATCCTGTTACATATTATTCCGCTGGAAGTCCGCTATAAAGATGTTTATCAGTCAATTCTGAAGTATATCTTCTTTATTACAAATGGAATCGCCATTGCAATGAATGGGATGGATTTTGTTTATTACAGGTTTGTCGATAAGAGAGCTACGGCAGATGTATTTAAAACATTCGAGCATGATTCAAATAACACAAAAGTGTTTTTCAGATTTCTGGTTGATTACTGGCCGGCCACACTTTTTACCATCTTTATCTTGTTTTTAATGGTTTACCTCTATAAAAAAGTAAAAGTTGAAAAACCCGGTAGTGTCAATAAAATGGGATATTATTCTGTTAACATCCTGATGATACCACTGGTAATTGCGCTGGTAATAGGGGCAGCAAGGGGTGGTTATAAGCACTCAACGCGACCGATCACTATAAGTAATGCCGCCCGTTATGTAGATAATCCACGCGATGTAGCTATAGTACTGAACACTCCTTTCAGTATTTTCAGAACTTTTGGTAAAAAAGCCCTGGTGAAATATAATTTTTTTGATGATGAAAAGCTAAATATGCTTTACAATCCTCTTCATACTCCCTTAAAAACCAAACCTTTTGCCAGTGATAATGTGGTTATAATTATTCTTGAGAGTTTTGCGAGGGAGTATATCGGATCTCTGAATCCCAGTCTTGAGGGAGGAACATATAAGGGTTATACACCATTTATTGATTCTCTTGTCAATGTCGGCCTTACATTTGATGTCTCAATAGCTAACGGGAAGAAATCAATTGATGCAATGCCTTCAGTTCTGGCTTCAGTGCCTTCACTGGAAACACCATATACTATTTCTCATTATGCCAATAATCAGATCAACGGGCTTGCTGAGTTACTTAAAAAGAAAGGCTATTATTCTGCATATTTCCATGGTGCACCTAACGGATCCATGGGATTTGACTCATTTACTAAAATGGCGGGATTTGATGACTATATAGGACTTAATCAGTATCCGGATAAAGCAGATTTTGATGGCATATGGGGAGTTTGGGATGAGCCTTTCTTTAGATTTTTTGGGAAAAAACTAAATACTTTCAAACAGCCATTTTTAGCTTCAATATTCTCAGTATCATCTCATCATCCGTTTAAAGTTCCTGAAAAATACACTGGTAAGTTTAAAAAGGGTCCTGCTCCAATCCTTGAAGTTATAGGTTACAGTGATTTTGCTCTACGCGAACTATTTAATCAGATTTCTAAATACCCATGGTATAAGAATACTCTTTTTGTTCTCACAGCTGATCATACAAATGAATCGGTGCATAAAGAATTTCAGAATAATTTTGGTGCCTACTGCGTACCGATAATATTTTTTAAGCCTGGCAGTGATCTGAAAGGGATTAAACATCGGATTGCTCAACAAATCGATATTATGCCAACGGTCCTGAATTATCTTAATTACGATGAGGAGTACATTGCCTTTGGTAATAACCTGTTAGATGACTCCTACGACTCTTTTGCATTTAATACTAATGGAAGTACGTATAATCTTTATATGAAAGATCATATACTTGAAATGATAGATAATAAGCCTGTTGGATTGTATAATTATAAAAATGATTTGTTTCTTGAAAATAGCCTTATCGGGAAAGAACCTGAACTTGAAAAACAAATGGAAGAGAAACTGAAAGCTATTATTCAAACTTATAACAGCCGTTTAATTGATAATAATATGGTAATCAGAAAACCCCGATAAGTCGTAGAAATTAATTTGTATTTCCAATGATTGTTGATAAGATTAAAATGAAATTATGAAATCACGTCGTCAGTTTTTAAAGTTAGCAGGAACCGGTGTTCTTGCGGCAGGTGCTTCTTCTTTATATGCCTCTTCTGACCTACGGTTCTCCGTAGATAAAACCGTCAATACTTTCAGTATTGGTATGGCGGGGTATACATTCAAGGAGTTTACTATTGAGAAGACCATCGAAATGATGAAGAGGGTCGGAGTTCCCAATCTTTCTCTTAAAGATTTTCACATGCCTATGAACAGCACTCAGGAACAGATTAATGCGGTTATTGAGAAGTTTAAAGCTGGCGGAATTCATGTTTATACAGTTGGCGTTGTATATATGAAGACCCAGGAGTCTGTTGATCAGGCTTTTGAATATGCAAAAATGGCAGGAGTAAAAATGATAGTAGGAGCACCTGATTATGCACTTCTTCCATATGTCGAGAAGAAGATAAGAACATATGACTTTAAACTGGCTATTCATAATCATGGTCCTGACAATCCATTATACCCCAACGCCACTGATATCTGGAATCATATAAAGGATCTTGATGCACGCATTGGAATTTGCATCGATATCGGGCACACAACCCGTGACGGACAGGATCCTTCTGTCGATATATTAAGGTACAGATCAAGGATTTATGACATGCATATAAAAGATGTTGATAAAGCAACAAAAGAGGGACTAACTGTAGAGATGGGCCGTGGTATCATCAACATTCCAAAAGTTATTGACACGCTTCGTAGAATTAAATACTCAGGATCGTGCAGCCTTGAGTTTGAAAAAGATATGACAGACCCTCTTCCGGGTATCGCCGAATCTATCGGTTATTTAAAAGGAGTGATGGCATGTAAATAAGAAGAATTGTATTCTGTATTATATGGGATAATCAATATTCTAATGCACAAGGCTCAGGGCACAGTGCTCAGAGTTGAAGAAAGTAGTACTTCTCTGTGTACTTTGTGCTTCTCTGTGTCCCTCTGTGATAGTTCTTAAAAGAATTTAATATTTCTTCAACAATTCAAGCAATTTGCTATCCAGTTTATGCCCGTGCCAGTCGGTATAATTAACATCGGCACGTCCTGAATCGAGAATTCCAAAATCACCTCTGAAATTCCAGAGAGCATAACCGATACCATTTTTTGTAAGGATATCCACTACATCACCAAACCAGGCCAGAAATATTTCATGAGGTGTTTTTTTCCAGCAGCCACACTCCCCGCAATGGACACCTACTCCTTTGTCTAACAAGTTGATCCACGGTTTGTAAAAGTCTTCCAGCTGTTGCCTGCCATAAATCTTACCATCAATAGTTCCCGGCCAGACCGGAGCCGGCGCCTTCGACGGGTCCTTCCATACCCATGGAGCCTGATAGTGCGAGACTAATTGGGGCCAGTAACCCCGACAACTTTGCCCGATATTCAGGTCGATTAATTCAGGAATTACATTATTCCCGCTACCATTTCCATCGGCTATTATAAGTCGATTGGGGCTGGCTGCCCAGATTGCTTTGCAAGCACCTTCAGCGACCTTGTGATATATGTCACCGGGGACAAGGCCTTTTTTGGCGAACTGGTCATTCATATCTTCAATAAATGCTGGTTCGTTGAGTAAATCAAAACTTAATTTTTCAGATGGAATGTTTTTATAACGTTCAGCCCACATTCCCCAGTGAAAATTAAAGGCATCCTGTGCCTCTTTATCTTTCCACAGATTGAAAGGTTCATGGAACCCTGCATTTATGCAATATCCCGGACCCCTGTGCAGGTTCAGACTCACATGTAAATCGTGCTTATGAGCCATAAATATGAGTTGATCAATTTCATCCAGGACTTTTGGGTCGGTCTTATATACTTCATCGACAGTTATATCTTTTGAACGGTCAAACGAAAGATATCTTGGATAAGCCATTGGCAACCTGACAAAGTCGAAGCCCCAGTCAGCCATCCATTTGAAATCATCCTCAGTTGTTCTGCTCGCCTTCTGGTTTCCGGGCCGGGACGGCGAAAAATAATCGAGCAGGTTAAAGCCTTTCCATCTTGGCAATAAATTCTTTGAGAGTGATGGTCTTACTGCTAAAACTGTCTTTCCTCCCAAAGCCAGAGCAGTGGCAGCTATTGTCGTATTTTTGATGAACAGACGTCGGTTAATTTTATTTTTATTCATGTCAGGCAAGATTTTGTAATCATAAATTTATGTTATTATTTCGGTATTCTGATGCAATCTTTATTGAGTGCAATTTATATTTCTGAGTTTTCTCTTTCACCTTCAGTTTTTTTTGTAAGTTTATTACTGCATTAATTGTTGATTAATCATTAAAACGCATCCTATGAAAACAAATTGGCTTTTTCTTGTTTTGATATTCGTTCTGAGTTCCATAACACTGACAGGTCAGGATGTACAACAAACTACCCAGCCCGAACAAAAATTAAGTGCCACCTCAAAATACGATTTTATTCCGGGAGAATCATTGATGTTTTTTGATGACTTCACTCAGGATAACATTGGCGATTTTCCGGCTTTATGGAACACCGATGGTTCTGGTGAGATTGTCACAACAAACCTATTCCCCGGAAGATGGCTGAAACTGGGTGCTGGCGCAACTTTTGTCCCGACAACCAAAAAAGTATTTCCCGATAATTTTACTGTCGAATTTGATTTATTGCCAATACCGGGAGCCAATGATGAAAAGACTATTGTTTTAGGTTTTTATATCTATTCCGCAATAAATCCGAATGACCTTAATGAGGGTGGTGCTATCCCTGGAGTAGCTGGCATCAGGATGAACTTCGGTAATTATCAGCATGAATATTCAACTTATTCCGAAGGAGTTTACAATCTGAATGGCAATACGGAAAATAACCCGTTAGTTATTAATCAAAAGACAAGATTGTCATTCTGGGTACAAAAGACCCGGGTGAGAGCTTATTTGAATGATGTAAAAATATTTGATCTGGCAAAAGCGCTTGCCCCCGGTCTGGTATATAATGCTATTCGATTTGAAACCAGTTCTGAAGCACTGGATTTAATTGCAAATTTCAGGTTGGCAGTTGGCGCTCCGGATATGCGTAATAAACTGATAACTGAAGGGAAACTAATTACTTATGGGATCTATTTCGATTCAGGCAGTGATAAAATTAAACCTGAATCTGCCGGTACAATGAAAGAGATTGCAACCGTTCTTAAAGAGAATCCGGCAGTAAAAATAAAGATAATAGGTCATACGGACAGTGATGGTGATGATGCCAAAAACCTTGACCTCTCAAAACGGAGATCCATTTCTGTTAAAAATGCTTTAAGCACCGAATACGGCATAGAAACAGCTCGGATTGAAACTGACGGTAAAGGTGAAACAGAACCCATTGCACCAAATACAACATCTGAGGGAAAAGCAAAGAACCGGCGAGTGGAACTAATTAAACTTTAGGTCGTGGGCGAGTTTATTCGTATCTTTGCAATATGAAAAACGAAATAGATATACCAATTCAGAAACTGGAAGATTCTGCAGCTGCAAATCTTCGTAGAGACAGATATTCCCAGATCAGGGATTTACAGGCTTTAGAGTTTAACTCGGCAATTGCCAGCAGACTTCGGGCAAGAGATATAAGTCAGGTTAAATGTGAAAAATGCGGCAAAGAATTCGCAGTTGAAATAAATACAAAAGATTTAATGAAGTGTCCTGATTGCAGGTAGAAATCTTATAACTTATGAAATTTTGCCTGATTTGATCTATTCCAATTCATGCTTTGATGACTCAATACCTGGAATAATGAATAAGAAATTAATGATATTCGGAGCGATTCTGCTCTGTGCTGCGCTATTTATAAGTGTACAAAAAATCTTTTTTAAAACTCCTTCTTTCGATAAAGAAGTTGTAAAATTTGTTAAAGGAATGAATAAAACCTGCCCCTCAATGGTTGATCCTGAAACGCGATTAGATAAAGTAATTGCTTTTGCAGAAAATAATCTTCAGTTCAATTATACACTAATACATATGGCTAAGGATTCGTTACCCGTCAGCAGATTAAAGAATTATATGGAACCAATCATCCTGAATAAAATTAAAAATTCAGGAACATTAAGGAAATTCCTTAATAAAAACCTGACATGGATTTATTCCTATAATGATAAAAATGGTGATTTTATATTTAAGATTACTTATGCACCGGACCAGTTTAACTAATTTAAGCCGGTGTAATAAGATAAATTGAAGTTTTTCATAACTTAATAAAATAAATTGATATGAAAAGACTTCTGTTATTCATTGCAGCATTTGCCTTTTGTCAAATGGGATCAGGTCAGGAGCCGGAGTCGGAGTCATTTACCTATCAGGTAGTAATACAAAATAGTGCAGGTGAAGCGGTGGTGGCACGGGCAATTTCCCTAAAAATAAGCATTCTTACAGGAAGTGCCTATGATACAGTTGTTTACAGTGAGAAGCATCATGTTACAACCGATCATCTTGGATTAGTGTCTCTGGATATTGGAAACGGAACTGACAAAACGGGCAATTTTACGTCTATTGACTGGAGTGCAGAAAAACATTTTTTAAAAGTGGAAATAGATGCAACTGGTGGAAATAATTTCACAGTTATGGGTACAACACAAATTCTAAATGTACCTTATGCTTCACCTGCAAAAAGTTCAAAAAAACCATTCCAACCCGTCATTGAAGATAAATTATTTATAAGCAGGAAATTTGTGGGTATATTCATGGACTATCGCCAAACAGGTCCGGATACCTATAATGGTCCCAATATTATTTGGATCAAGACGTCAATGGACAACACCTTTGGCAAAATTTCAGCTTATGGTAAAAAATGCGAATTTTCTGTAGGAGACAAATTATATTTAAAAAGAAAATTTTATTCGCCTGGTGGAGTTTCCGGATATTGGGAGTACCAGATTGAAAATGATTCTTCAATTTATTACAGGGCAACTGATTTTCAACATGATCGTAAGGTTTTAGTGGAAACATGGTTTAAATGAATTCTTAGTCTATAGCAGGATTTCTTCACTGACATGCATTCAGGAAGGATTTGATAAAGCAATGGTTGATGGACCAGGGAGTTTTGTCTTTTATATTGTGTAGATATGAAAATGAAAAACAAAATTTGGTTTTGCCAGTTTATTATGGTACTACTCTTAATTTTCAGTTGTACTAAGGAGAAAGATGGCATTTACCTCATTCCTGATCCATGGGTTAAGTACGGTAGTATGACTGATAAAGATGGTAATACTTATAAAACCATTCTCATCGGCACCCAAACCTGGATGGCTCGAAACCTTAATACCACGAAATATAATGATGGAACATCCATTCCTGTAATAACTGATGCAACTTACTGGAGTAATCTTTCAACTCCGGCCTGTTGCTGGCAAAACAATGATCCGGCTCGTAAAGTTACCTATGGTGTCCTGTATAACTGGTATACTGTTAACACCGGCAAGCTATGCCCTTCCGGTTGGCATGTACCCGACGATGGAGAATGGACCAAATTGACAGACTATCTGGGAAGCGAGAACATTGCAGGTGGTAAGTTGAAGGAATCCGGTTTCAAACATTGGAACAATCCCAACACGGGCGCCACCAATGAAACCTACTTTTCGGCCTTCCCGGGAGGCGACCGTCTTAACAGTCCTGATGCTTTATTCGAAAACCTTGGTAATATGGGTGGCTGGTGGACTACTGCGTTTAATGAAGACTTAGCTATCAGCCGGAATATGAACAACAATAGCGACCATGTTCTGAAGTTGTTCTACCCTATGAAATGTGGTTTGTCTGTACGTTGTATCTGGGATTATTAGACTATTTGACTTTTAATCTATTTTTTTGGCCCCGGTGGTTTATAAATTTGATTTGTCAATAGCATGACATAGGGTGGGAACACTAAACCCGCAGCGAGGCCTCTGGAGAAATCCGGGGGTTTTGTTTTGTAGGCATATTCTAAAGAGGACGACTCAAAACTGATTTGTCTAAAGACCTTGATATATACCAGATAGCAAATACAGAGTTTGCTCTTAACCAGAATCATTTATCTTGAAAATTGATACGTGAATTATGCAACTTATATTAGAAATTGTATAAGGTTTTTTAGGAATAGTGTCTTTATTTAGCATTCGGGAAATGCATTGAGAAAAGATAGGTTGGGGTGAAAAATTTTGGATTAATGTTTATTTGGCAAACGTGCGCCAATAGGGTAAGTAGTAAATGATTCTATATGGAAAAAGCAAAACTTGAAGCAGACTTGGTCCTTGCAAACCTGGAGAAACAAAAACTTGAAGATGAGTTTGCAATAGCTAATATAGAAAAAGGGAAACGCTTAGCAGAGTTGCTAATTGCCAACATAGAGAAACAAAGACGTGCTGATGAGTTGGTCATCGCTAATGTAGAAAAAGCGAAACGTGTAGTTGAACTAGTAATTGCTAAAAAAGAACTTGCTTTTCAAAACCAAGAGAAACAAAAACGGGCAATCGAGGTAACAATGGCAAACATAGAAAAAGCAAAGCGCAATGCAGAGCTTATAGTTGCTAATATAGAAAAAGCAGAACTTGCAGCTGAGTTACTCCTTGCTAATGCGGAAAAAGAAAAACGTGCCGATGAGTTGGTTATTGCTAACAATGATAAAACCAAATTTATGGTAACGGAATTCATCGCTGAAATAAAAAAAGTAAAACGAGATGCAAATGTTGTCGTTACCAAATTAGGTAAAGCAAAGCGCATAGCGGAGATAGCTGTTGCAAAAAAAGAACTCGAGCTTGAAAGAAAGATAGAAAATCTGGCATCGGAGATCACCATTGTTAACAAGGAACTTTCCCTTCAGATTGATGAGCGCAACAGGGCTGCATCGAAATTGCAAGAGAAGGTGGATGAAATCAACTGGGTTAACAAGATGCTAACAGAAAGAGAAATTCGTGTATTTGACCTCAAGAAAGAGATTAATGCACTTTTACAGAAGCGAGGGGAAAAGAATAAATATATAATTCACTAATACTTTAAGTAACTTGAGGTACAAATCTAAAACAAAACATACCCTCGCTACATGATTATAAATATTTGATATAAATATCTGCACAGGACTGAAACAGTATTGTCCTTCGATGCAGCGAAGCCCCCGGAGAAATCCGGGATTTTTTTATTTAAATAGTTTTATGATTGTTCTTGTAAAATCTCTCATTTAATGTTTAATTTGCAAAACTTTTTTATCAGCTGCCTTGTTGATATAGTCATAACTTGTTAATATATTTGTTTTACAGAGTAAAAAAATCCTAATAGATGTCAAAAAAAGGAACAATCTCAGGACAGTGGGTCAGCGGGAAAAATAAAATTAAATGTGTATTACCTTTAATAATCTTTAAAGAAGAAAGCTCTTTCATAACTTATTGTCCCGCACTAGATCTTAATGGATATGGTCCAACAGAAATTGAAGCAAATAATTCCTTTGAGAAAACGTTATCGGAGTATTTTAGATATACAGTAAATAAGAAGACCTTAGCTGATGACTTAAGGAAGATGGGTTGGATAATTAGAAAAAACCTTAAAAAGGAAGCAATTCCACCAACAATGGAGAGTCTTCTCGGGTCTAACGAGGATTTTAATAGGATTTTTAATACATATGATTTTCATAAAAGAAGTACAACTATCAATATGCCTGCATTTGCTTAATGTCCCATTCTTTAAAAAATGTTAAATTAAATGATTTTCGGCGCTTTCTTTTACATCATGACTTAAAACATATTCAGAACGTCTGGAGGGCATGAAGTTTGGTGCGGAAAGGATCTTACAAGACCGGTTATTATTCAATCGCATGTTGACACGATTCCCATTTTCATTATAAAGAGCAATCTAAGAACGATGGGATTGACTTTAAATGATCTTCGAAATTTTCTTGAATCAAGAAGTTAATCTTACATCCATTTTAAACATTTTACCTGGGTTACGAGATGCCGGGATTTTGCATAAAATAAGGCAGTTTCTTAATTTATTGTGCAATGGTTGTGTAGACAGACCCTTTAAAAATAGCAAAGCCCCTGAATATCAGAGGCTTTTTGTTTTCGTTTGCGGTGCGGACGAGACTAAAAACAGCTTAATCTATAATAAAACTCTCCTTTCGCTCTGCCTTCGCTCAAGACTACCAGCGTTGCTATCATTAAGTCAGATTTTCCTATTGAGCAAACTATTTGTCCAAATTTATCGTTTATATTTAGACGGAGTAACTCCAAAATATTCTTTGAAACTTTTTGTGAAGTAGGCAAATGAATTAAACCCAACTTCCTCCACTATTTCTGATATCATGGAATTAGAGTTTACCAATAACTCAGCAGCTTTTTTAAGTCTTACAATTCTTATGAACTCGTTAACTGACTGACCTGAAACTGCATCAATTTTACGATATAATTGTGCCCGGCTCATCCATTTTTAACCTTCGGCACATTTCAATGCCATCCATACCAGGCATCATAATATCACTAATAATTATATCAGGGATTTCGCTAATAGCTTTTTCAAAGGCTGTATTTCCATCAGATGCTGCTAATATCCTGTATTGTGACATAAATTCATCTAAAATATAGCTGCACATATCTTCGTTGTCTTCTGCTAGCAACAATAATGGAATATTTTCATTGTTTTGATCGTAGTCAGCATTAGTTTCTAATGAATTATCTGGCTTTGGATCATTTGGGGGAGCTTCAATATCGGTCTAGTTACTAAGGTCTTTTATTGAAGAGACAATTTGTGATGGATTCTCACCAAACTCTTTTTTAAAACAGATCGAAAAATAATTTGGATCGCTAAAACCGGTTTGATAGGCTGCTTCCGAGACCCTCAACCCACCTTCGTGAATGAGATTGTAGGCTCTTTTAAGACGGATGGATTTAATCAGATTATTTGGAGTGGAGCCTGTAAGTGACTTTATTTTCCTGTGAAATTGGGCAAGGCTGACAGTAAAATGCTCAGAAAGTGATTCAACGCTCAATTCCTGATTCATCATATTCTCTTCAATGAAAAGTTTCAGTTCGAGAATAAAATCCACGTCTTTACGTGGCAATGTTTTTTCCAGAGATTCAGGAGTATCAATTTCATGAAATTTGTTTCGGAGGGTTTTTCTATTTTCCAACAATGAGCATACTTGCGCATCCAGTTATTGTATATCGAAAGGTTTGCCCATATAAGCATCAACTCCTGCTGAAAGCCCTTCTATGTGGTGCTCAATGGTATTATTGGCAGTAAGCATGATTACCGGTATATGAGAAGTATCAAAATTCCGCCTGAGTTCTTTACAAAATTCATATCCGTTCATATGAGGCATTTGTACATCAGTTAAAATAATATCAGGATCAATTTCTTTTGCTAGTTTTAAACCTGCCAAACCATCTTCTGCAATATGAACTTTGTATTTTTTATCAAAATGCCCGGCTAAATATTCCCGAAGCTCTATATTGTCAACAAACACTAAAATTCCAGACAGGTTATAATATTTTTTAGTATCCTGCTGTGGATTTATTTCAAACAAAACACTTTTAGCACTTTTATTTATCATAAATACTAGGAAGGATAGAAATCAGGATAAAAACTCAGAAGAAAATTTATTCCCAAAATGAAAATGATCTTGGTCAAAATGCCTTTCTGAAATATTTTACAAAATTTTTAAAAACTATAAAACAGCATTATATAGAATATGTATTGTCTAATTTGGTATCTTTAAACAGCTGAGTTCGTGTAATTTTCCCTAAAGAAAAAACATCTCCATCAAATTGATTGATGAAAATGCAAAATGATTGTTAAATGAGTGAGTAAAATCAATAAAATTTTCCTCATTCTTGTTTTGCCGATTCATACAAAGTTCATAAAACCATCAGAACTCAGAGTGAACTATTAAATATTCGGCGGAGTAAAAGAATAACCTATTTTTGATTAAAATTATTTTTTAATATAACTTAAATTCAATTTCAAGACTCTATTTGATACATTAAACAAAAAATAAACCTTTGCATTTGGTTGTCTTAAAAAGAGTATGATTCTTTAATTGCAGCGGAGGAGGTTTACAATGTGTTTCAATCCGTTGCCATTGCAACAATTGGGATATAGAAAAAGCAACAAAAGGGCAGGAGTATGTAGTGCTGCTAAAAGACAGTAAAACCCGCAATGTTTCATTTTTGAATTTTAAAAAGAAATTATTTTAATAATAAAAGTTCTGGCACCCAAAAATGTGAATCTAAACAATGAAGTTTCTAATATTGAATTATTAATATATTTACAGGATTAATATTAAAATATGTCTTTTTCGAATGAAAAAACATTGATATTGGGTTTGCAGAAGGGGAGTATTCCATCCTTCGAGAGAATCTTTTCACTATATCATAAGCGTATCTACAACTTCTGTCTTAATCTTTTTCAATCTTCAGATGAGGCCCAGGAGACGGTTCAAAAGGTTTTTATAGCACTTTGGGAACAACGTGTCCAGGTGGATGAAAATAAAGACCTCGCCTCCTATCTGTTTACCATCGCCAGGTACATGGTATATCAGGATTTCAGACATCAGGTATATAAAAAAGCAGCTTTCGACCATTTCAATGATAAATCAAATTACACGAATGAATCCACTAAGGATGAGATTTTATTCAATGAGTTGCTAACTTTCTTTGAATCTCTGATTGAAAGACTCCCTGAACGACAACGCGAAATCTTTAAACTTAGCCGCTTTACGGACTTAACCTACAAGCAGATCGCAGAACAACTGAATTTAACAGAGAATACTGTCGATACCCAAATCAGGAGAGCACTTAAATTTATAAAGGATAAATATAAAACTCATTATAATTAGTTCTCGAATTGCAGAATAACTTTGAAATCAAAATTAATGTATACAATTCGTGAAAGAGCTATTCATTTAAATTTTGTAACATTCACATTGATAGTGCATTAAGTTTCTATACAATTTTATATACAATTTCTTAATAATTTTTTATCATTTTTTGTCACGGAAATTCTATACCCAATACAATATACATATAACATGGAAAATAAGATGCAAATTGAAAAGTTAATTGAAAATTATTATCTGGAATCAATTACAGATGATGAGATGGTTTTTTTATTGAACTATTTAAAAGATAAAGAGCCACAGCATGAAATATTATCCCATTATAAAGTGATATGGGAAAAAGCCGGTGAGTATAATGAAACCATTGATTCTAAGGGTATTTATGATAAAATAGTTAGGAATGTTAGTTTTACTAGGGTTGGTTTGAAGTCAGCAACAGAAAGCCCAGAGAGGGTAGTTTTAAGAGCTTATAACAGGACATTAATGCGGTATGCAGCTGTTTTTGTTCTTGCATTTGGGCTTTTCTGGCTGACTCAATCTATTTTATTCAGAAAAACGATAACTCCACAAATGGCTGTGAAAGAACAAATCACACGGATTGAGGTACCTTACGGATCAAAATCACGGGTTGTACTCCCGGATGGCTCGGTTGTAAACCTTAATTCTGGGTCAGATCTAATGTATTCCTCTTTGAGCTTTGACTCAATAAGTCGCTCAGTTTCTTTGATTGGGGAAGGATTTTTTAGTATTACTAAAGATAGTGAACGACCCTTTTATGTGAACACCCGCGGAATTAAACTGAAAGTATTAGGTACTTCATTTAATATTAAGGCTTATCCAGATGACAATACTGAAGAAGCAACACTTGTCTCGGGAAAGGTTGAAATCTTTGCCAGTTCTGACAAAACTGAAAGTGGGAAGCCGATTGTACTTAAGCCTAATCAAATTGCCATTTTTGATAAATCCAAAAATAATTTTGAATCAATCAATAAAACCCACTCGACCAATAATCAAATTGTTCCTGCTAAACTTAAGACAATCAATTCGCAAACATTCTTAAAGACTGAACAAACAATTGGTTGGAAAGAAAACAGATTGATTTTTGATAATGAGCAGTTTAGCAGCCTGATTGTAAAAATTGAACGTTGGTACGATGTGAAGATCGTTGTTAACTATCCGGAATTAAATTCAGCTAGGTTTACAGGAAAGTTTGACAAAGAGACTCTTGAACAGGTTCTGAAAGCCCTTGTAACAGTTACTCCTTTTAATTATAATATAAAGCAAAACTTTATTACCATATCAAAAAACTGAATTTATAAACCTTAAAGGTAATTGCCTATGAATAAACTAAAAAAAACAAAAGGCGAAAGATGTTTGCAGCATCCTTCGCCAGGTAAATGATCTGTCTAAGAAATTAAAACTAACCATTTAACGTTACAAGATTATGAAAAAAAATCGATTTCTATTACAAAATAATAGCTATTGTTGCCTTAAAAAATTACTTCTGATTATGAAACTAACAACCTTTTTATTGCTTATCTGTCTCGCGACCTTTGCCTCAAACGGGTATTCTCAGGCGGAAAAGGTTTCCATCCAATTAAAGGATGCAAGCATTAAAGAGCTGTTTCAGTCTGTCGAAATTCAGACCTCTTATAAGTTTTTATTTAGAAATGATGCTGTTGAAAACATTCAGGTAACCATGGATGAACTTGATACACCACTTGATAAAATACTGAATGAAGCATTGAAGGGATCTGGGTTAGCTTATAAAATTCTGCCAAACAATCTTATTGTTGTTGCTTCGAATGATTTTCTTCAACAACTGAAAATAGCCGGAACTGTGACCGATGAAAAAGACAATCCCTTAGCTGGGGTTACCGTAGCTGTTAAAGGAACGTCTCTCGGTACAATTTCCAATATCGATGGTAAATATGCTCTTGAATTAACTAACTCAAATGTAAAACTGGAATTTTCGTTTGTGGGCTATTTAAGCCAAACGGTTGCTGTGAATGGACAGGCCGTCATTAATATGAAAATGGTTCCCGATTTGCAGAAACTGGGAGAAGTTATCGTTATAGGTTACACCTCTGCTAAAAAGAAAAATGTCGCATCTTCTATGTCTGTTCTAAATAGCGATGCTATAGTTGGTTTAGCAACTACTGATGTTAACCAGGCATTGCAGGGAAAAATAGCAGGTGTTCAAGTAGTAAATAATGGAGGTGATCCGGGTGCTGGCGCTAAAATTATCATTCGAGGTATGGGGTCTTTCACCAACGTCAACCCGCTTTACGTGGTTGATGGTATTGCAGGAGGCGATATTAATTCAGTTCCTATAAGCGATATTCAAAATGTTACGGTACTTAAAGATGCTTCCACCACTGCAATATATGGCTCTGCCGCCGCGAATGGAGTAGTAATTGTGACCACTAAAAGTGGAAAAAGCGGAGATATAAAAGTGAATTATGAAGGCTCTGTAGGTGTTGCTGAAGTTACAAAACGTATGAGTATGATGAATGCTACTCAATATGTAGATGTTGTAGCCGACATACAGAAGAATAATGGATTGGTATTATCAGATAAATTACTTACTCCAGATGTGAGAATTACCCGCACTGATTGGCAAAGTGAAATATTCAGAAAAGCGATGACTACGCAACATAGTCTTAGCTTTAGTGGAGGTAGTGAAAATGTAAACTATTTATTTTCAGCAGGATATCAAAATGAAAAATCAACCATCATTGCTTCAGATTTTGAACGTTTTACCTTTGGCGTAAAACTTTCAGAACAACTACTCAAAAAAAGACTGAGATTTAACGAAAATATTCGTATAAAGAATGATATCTACAACGGTGGTACAGCCAATTTTAACGATGCATTGCGCATGCCTCCATATCTTGAGGTATATGACCCGACTAATCTCGGAGGATATTCACGTAGCGATAAAGTGACCGACCTAACCGATGCTAACAATCCACTGGCCTCTGTTTACCTTTCTCCTTACAATAGCAGAAGTTTAGGAACTGAATTGGATATAAGCGGTGAATTGGATATCTTAAGGGGCCTTACATTTAAATCACAGGCAAGGGTTTCGGGTGGAAATTACCATGATAAAACTTTCAATTATCCTTTGAATGGCGGTAACTTCAGCCGTACAACATCCAATATGGTTGAGAATTATAATTTCTATTATAACATGTTATTTGAGAACTTCTTCTCCTTCGACAAAACATTTGGCATTCACGATATTAGCGCAACTGCTGGCACTTCGTACAATCCGGCAGGTTTATACAGCTCGGTTCAATTACTCGGTTCAAACTTTACGAGCGATGCCATTCAAAATGTTGCGCTTGCCAATTCCAACTCCATCAGCGGATCTTCATTAAATAGCGGCAAATCAAGGTTATCTTATTTTGGTAGATTAGGGTATACTTTATCAGACCGGTATGTTTTAAATGTCAGTGTTCGCCGAGATGGATCCAGCGTATTTGGTGCAAATAACCGCTGGGGTACATTTTATGGCTTAGGATTAGCATGGACCGTATCTAAAGAAAGTTTCATGAGTTCCATTCCTGAAATATCCAATTTAAAATTGCGCGGCAGCTATGGCAAAACCGGGAATGATAACATTCCACCTAACCTAACTTCTTCAACTGTTTGGACAGGAAGTAGCAACAATATCGTATATTCTTTTGGCGATAACGGGACTTTTTCAAATGGAGCTACCATAAATAGTATCCCAAATCCGAACCTGAAATGGGAAGAAACAACAATATACGATATGGGTTTTGACTTGGGATTATTTAATAATAAGATCAGTTTTGTATTTGACTATTATAACCGTGCAAACAAAGATTTGCTGATCAATACCCAATTACCTCTTACTACTGGTTTAGGAAACCCCGGCGCCGTTGGAACAGAATGGATAAATGCCGCCAGTATGAAGAATTCAGGGTTTGAAGGTACTATAACCTATACCAGCAGGGAATCTGAATTAAAATGGGACGTTACTGTAAATGCAACCTATAGTACCAATGAAGTTACCGCTCTGGGGACCGTTGGTAATACCCCTATTTCGGCGGGCGAATTTATGACAGGTATTGGTAACAGTACACGTACCGATATTGGACATCCGCTTGCATCGTATTATGGCTACAAATTTGACCACGTTGCTGTTGACCAGGCCGATGTTGATAAATTGAATGTTGCCGCCACAGCTGCTTCCTCTGGAACAGTAACCCAGTACCAGGTTGGTTTAAAACCAGGAGACCGGGTATTTAAGGATATTGACGGAAACGGATATGTGGATGCTAAGGACCGCACTTATATTGGTAACCCTACGCCAAAACTTCAGTATGGCTTTATTTTTAATGCCTCTTATAAAAACTTCGATTTTCAAGTTATGTTGCAAGGTGTTGCTGGTGTAAATGTTGTTAATGCCGGGAAGTACTGGTACGAGGGGATGTCAAAACCTTTCAACCAAAATACTGCCGTGCTGAGTCGCTGGGAAAATCCTGGCGATATAACCAATATACCTGCTGCTGGTCAAAATTCAGGTTCCAACCTGGTTTTCTCCGATTGGTATGTTGAAAAAGGTGATTATTTAAGGGTGAAGAACCTTAGTTTAGGATACACTTTGCCACAAAGCCTCTTAAATAATGCATTTGCAAAGCTCAGGATATATGTAGCCATACAAAACGCGATTACTATAACCAAGTACTCTGGTTACGATCCTGAAATATCTTCAATTAGTCCGAATGATCCCAGTGCTTATATTTTCCAGCATGGTATTGACCAGGATCAACATCCTAACCCAAGGATTTACAGAGTTGGTATACAGTTAAACTTCTAAAAAGCTAATTTTTATGAAACATAAAATCTTATATTCAATCATCGCAGTAATGTTTGTTGCATCCTGCACCAAAGATACACTGACTGTAAAAAACGAGAATAGCTACGATGGCTCCTCATTTTTTACAAATACAGTTACCATAACTGAAGCATCCACAGCGATGTACACTCCTTTATTATTTCAGGGAATGTACTGTAGGGAATTTTATTTCATCTTTGACCTGCTGGGTAATGACGCTGATAAAAATTTCCCTCTACAAGGCAGTTTGTTAGATTTTCCGCTTTACACATTTACTCCTAATAGCGGAGAATTGAATTACTTATTCAATTCCTGCTATAAAATGGTTTTCAGGGCAAATTTTGTTTTGGATGCTTTGGGAAAGTGGCAAACCACCACCGATGCCGATGCAGCTTTGAAAACCCGTATTGCAGGGGAGGCAGAATTCCTAAAATCACTGGCCAATTTCTGGTTAGTGACCTGCTATGGCGATGTTCCTTTAAAAAAGACACTGGCCGACCATTACATTCTTCAGTCACCAAGAACACCAAAAGCAGAAGTATGGGCTGACATTGAAACCAATTTGATGGACGCCATAACCAAACTACCTGTAAGTTATGCAGATGCTGATTACGGTAGAGCTACTCAAGGTGCCGCTATTGCGCTTTTAGGCAAGGTATATCTTTTCCAGCAAAAGTACACCGATGCCATTACCCAATTTGAAACGCTTGGCAAAGCTCCTTACGACTATGCTTTGGCTAATTCACTGGACGACATGTTTGTTAATGATATAAAAACCAAAGAAACCATTTTTGCTGTAATGCACGATGTATGGCAAGGTTGGGGCGTTGCTAATGCATACAATGTGTTTGGCGGTCAGGAAACATGGGGTGGAAAGTCAACCCACGATGACCGGGAAATGGAATACGGATTTAAGGATTGGTGGAATACTCTCGTATCCGATGCTTTAGTCAACGACTTCAAATATAAAGATGAAAGTGGAAAGGATTATGTTGATCCGCGTGCTGCATTAACTTACTATAGCAATGGCAAACAAGGCGGCGATACAACATACTGTGACCAATGCCCTGGTGGTAAAATACTATATGATACTGTTGTAAATAAAGGTCAGATTTCGTGGCGTAAATATGAAGAGTATGAATACAGGCCAAGTTACGGCCAGCCTGACGGGGTTATCAACAGCCAGGTTATCCGTTATGGCGATGTCCTTTTAATGTTAGCAGAAAGCTACATCGAATCTAATCAAGTCAGTTCGGCATTGCCTCTGATTAATAGCGTTCGGAATCGCTCAGGCGCTTTTCAATATACTACATTAGGATCGCAAGACCAGGCACGTACTATTCTCCGTCATGAACGTCACATTGAACTTGCCGGTGAACAAACCAGGTTCTTTGACTTAGTTCGCTGGGGCATTTTACGTCAGACCATTAATGCTGAAAAACAAGCTTCAAATGGTGTTCAGCCTATTCAGGATGATTATCATGTGCTTCTACCGATTCCCCAAAGCGAAAGAGATGCTAATCCGGTACTGAATGCTCAGGTTAATAACAATTGGAACTAAATTCCTTTAAGTGATGAAAAGCCGATCCGTTCCAGGTCGGCTTTTTTCAGCTTCTCTTCTTACAGAGTGGATGTACCGGCACACAACATGTTGAAAGGAAATGTTGGTAGAATGTTAGATTGAAAATAACCAGGTTAACAATGCGCTGCCCCGACAATTTAGCCCGCAAAGGTACCCAGTAAGAGGAACCTGTTGAGCACCAATGTCAGGTGTTGGGGAATTAGGTTATACCGATAAGGTTAACATAGGTGAACTGCTGATAAATGTCGTTATGCGGAGATAGCGAACGTTATGGTGCCGATGAAGTAAAAACGTGGTATTTTGAAGTGTGGAACGAACCAAACCTTTCACCCGGTTTCTGGTCCGGTACCCAGGAAGAATATTTTAAATTATTTAAATATAGCGTAAATGCAATAAAAAGCGTCAATTCGGCCTATCGTGTAGGAGGTCCGGGAACTGCCGGGCTGCAGGGGAGCCTGAATTGATTGATTTTTGTACTAAAAATAACTTACCTCTTGATTTTATAAGCACTCATTCCTATGGTGTAAAACTGCAAAAGCCGGTATTATTGACTACATTTCGCCGGCAAGATTACAATTTACATACATAGCTAAACAACAAATACATAACTCCGGCTTTTGGGGTCAATATTGTCCGGCCAACTATGGACAAGCCCACTGTTTTTTCCACTTGATATACAATTGATTTAAAGATTACATTTAACAAATTGCACTTGAAATAATTTGAGGCCAAAAGAGGGGAAAAGTTTGTGGCAGATTTTGGCGAATTTTATGGCAGATTCTGTGGCAGGAAGCACAAAACCCCTTGATAATCAAGAGGTTTGAGAGGCTTAAGGGCGGTGCGGACGGGAATGATCTCACTTCGTTGGATCGGACCCTTTCATCCTGAGGTTAAGCTTCCAAATTAATAATAAGTCGGATTTTCAAATTTTCAGTTATATAAAAAGAATAGAAACTGCCAGTGATACCTGTTTTTAAACATGATTGGCACTTACTAATGGTTTACATTCATGATAGGATTCAAAATTGACAGAATCCTCTCCAATTTTATAAAAATGATCTATTTTTTATATCAATAGTTTAGAATTTAACAAACCATTCTTCCCCGATACAATAAATTTGAATAGTATCAAGCGGATTCTTGAATAAATTTTATTCATACTATTCTTTAAGATTATTAATGAGGAACTATAGCTAACTCCATACCGCTAATAATTTAACTTAATCTGACTTTGAGTGAAATATGCAATTTTGAAAAATCCTAATAATTGTTTTACTAAAAAACTAAACCTATGCTTAAACGAACTGTTTTTTTTGTTTTGTTGCTATTGGCTAATCTTAGCCTGATGGCCCAGCAGACAATTACTGGTGTCGTCAAGGACACAGGCGGACAGCCTGTGTCTGGAGTAACAATTGTTGTTAAAGGCACCACCACAGGAACCCTGACCGGGTCAGACGGGAAGTATTCTCTTCCAGTGCCTGCTGGAGCTACCACATTGCGATTTTCATTTATCGGTTTTACAAGCCTTGAGGTCGCTATCAATGGTAGATCTGTAATTGATGCCGCTCTTCAGCAGACTATTAACGAAATGTCCGAAGTTGTGGTTGTTGGTTATGGAACCCAGAAAAGGACAACTGTAACCGGTGCGATTACATCTGTAGGTAGTAAAGAAATAACTGCCGTACCTGTTACCACTACCGACCAGGCATTGCAGGGTCGTGCTTCCGGTGTTACTGTAGTAAATAATGGAGCGCCTGGTACTGCAGCTACCATCAGAGTCAGAGGACTTGGGACAATGAACTCGAATGATCCTCTTATTGTAATAGATGGTGTTGTTTCAAATGGAATGGCAAATTTAAACCCGAATGATATTGAATCAGTTGAGGTATTAAAAGATGCTTCCACTACAGCCATTTATGGTTCATTAGGATCTCATGGTGTTATTATGATTACTACAAAAAAAGGTACATCAGGTAAAATGAAAGTTGATTTTGATACATATTATGGGCAGCAATGGAACAATAAGAGGTATAAACTTTTAAATGTAGCACAGTATATTGAGTATGCCTCATCTGCTGATGTAACTACCCCACCGCCAGTGATAACTGACCCTCAATATGCCAGCAGGCTTCATGGAGCAGAAACCAATTGGCAGGATGAAATTTTCAAGAAAGGACCTATGCAGAATTACAACGTAGCTGTGTCAAATGGAAATGAAAGCGGCGCTTATAGATTTTCTGCAGGATATCTTAAAAGTGATGGTATTATGATAAGTACCGGATACGAAAGATATA